>CAYPZE010000095.1:0-7517 GCA_964415305.1 uncultured Methylotenera sp. | reverse complement strand
TAGCACTTGCAAAAACTGCTCGCCTTGCTGGCGGTAAACCAATTGCGCTTGCTCCGGGTAACGCTCTGGGTATTTATAACGGTCCAGCGCCCTTTTAAAATCACCATCATTGATGCTAATGAAGTGACTGACGGCTTCACCATCAGCATGCAACCAGCCTTGCGGATCATGCTGCGCTAATGCCCACTGCATAATATCCAGGCTTTGCTCTAACACCCTGCCAGCTGGCAGTTGCAAAACTGGTACCGTGCCTTTGGGGGAAATTTGCAATAAATGGGCAGGTTTGTCACGCAATGACACTTCACGCACTTCAAGCTGGACTTGCGCTACCCATAAGGCCATGCGCGCACGCATGGCATACGGACAACGGCGGTAAGAGTAGAGGATGGGAGTTGCCATTACAGCAGTGCTTGGCGGCAATCCTTGATCAGTTGTGGACCTTTATAAATCAGGCCACTGTACAACTGCACCAGGCTGGCACCTGCGGCCATTTTCTCTTTGGCGTCATCGCCATTCAAAATGCCGCCTACCCCAATAATGGGTAAGCTGCCTTGCAGGGTCGCCGCCAGGGTTTGTATGACACGTGTAGAGCCAGCCTTCACAGGCGCGCCAGATAAGCCACCTGTCTCTTCCGCATTTTTTAAACCTGCCACCGCGTCGCGTGCAAGCGTGGTGTTGGTGGCGATGACGCCATCCATGCGGTGTTGCATAAGTAGCTCAGCAATTTCCTGCACTTGCTCAGTGGTCAGGTCTGGGGCGATTTTAAGCACCACGGGGACATATTTGCCATGCACTTGCGACAGGATTTTTTGTTCGGATTTAAGCGTGGCCAGCAATTGCCCTAGCGCGTCTTTTTCTTGCAAGGCGCGCAGGTTTTTGGTGTTGGGCGAAGAAATATTCACGGTGATATAGCTGGCATGGCTATACACTTTGCGCATACAGGTCAGGTAATCCTCAGCCGCCCTGTCGTTGGGCGTATCAAAGTTTTTACCGATATTGATGCCCAAAATGCCAGTGAATTTGGCAGCTTTGACGTTTTGGATCAGTTGATCCACACCCAGATTATTAAAGCCAAAGCGGTTAATAATCGCCTGCGCTTCGGGCAAACGGAATAAGCGCGGCTTGGGGTTGCCAGGTTGTGCACGCGGCGTGACCGTGCCGACCTCAATAAACCCGAAGCCTAGCGCTGCCATACCATCAATCACGGCTGCATTTTTATCCAGGCCTGCGGCCAAACCGACGGGGTTAGGAAACGTGAGCCCCATCACTTGCGTCGGTTGCTCAGGCAAACGGCCTGCGGCCAACGCCAGCAGCCCCAGTTTCTCGGCACGTTTGAGTGAGTGCAAAGTAAGGTCGTGAGCCTGTTCTGCATCCAGTTGAAATAGCAGCGGTTTAAGCAGCGGGTAAATGTTCATACGTCACTTTTCCTGAATCTTTTTTTAATGCGTGGCAATGGTCGCTTATTTCAGCGCTTGCTGCCTGCATCACTTTTGCGTTACATCAAAAACCATGTTGATCATAGGGTTCAAAATATTCCTCAGATGCATTGCTTGCCAGATAACTAGCTTACAGGAGGAAACCCCATGAAAATTTTGATTGATTTGTTATCGACTGACTATGGTTTGATGAGTTTTATTGTGATTGCCATTATCTTTGTGGTCATGACGTGGGCGGGCATTTATGTTTACCTTAAAGCGCGCCAGCAATAAGTCAAGTAGGCATAACCACTAACACAAACCCCGCTTGCGCGGGGTTTGTTTGATTTACAGCAGCACTTTTTCAATGCCGCCGTTGTTGGCTTTCTGGATGTAATTTTCCATCCAGTTTTCACCCAGTACATGCTTGGCCATTTCCACCACAATGTAGTCGGCTTCAATCCCTGTGTCATCACCGTAGCGTGACAAGCCTTGCAGGCAGCTTGGGCAAGACGTCAGAATTTTGACTGCCTGCTCAGGTGCCCCCACGGTCAGGCCCATTTTTTCCATGCCTTTTTCCAGCTCTTCCTGCTTGCGGAATTTCACCTGAGTCGCAATATCTGGACGTGCCGCCGCAAACGTACCAGACTCACCGCAGCAACGGTCATTCAATGCCACATCAGTACCCATGAGCTTATTGGTGACTTCCAGCGGTTTATAAGTTTTCATCGGTGAATGGCATGGGTCATGATACATATACCGTGTACCCGTCACGCCTTGCAGGCGCATGTCTTTTTCCATCAGATATTCGTGGATATCAAGCAAGCGGCAGCCCGGGAAAATCTTCTCGAACTCGTATTTCTGCAACTGATCCATACACGTGCCGCAAGACACAATCACCGTTTTAATATCCAGGTAATTGAGTGTATTGGCGACACGGTGGAACAGTACACGGTTATCTGCCGTAATCTCTTGCCCTTTGTCGTGGTTGCCAGAGGCTGTTTGCGGGTAACCGCAGCATAAATAGCCTGGAGGCAATACCGTGATCGCGCCAACCTCGTACAGCATGGCCTGCGTGGCTAAGCCGACGTTAGAGAACAAGCGCTCCGAGCCGCAACCCGGGAAATAGAACACGGCTTCCGAATCCTCGTTCACTTTTTGCGGATTCCGAATCACCGGGATCATGGTGTCGTCTTCCACGCCCAACATCGCCCGTGAGGTTTTGGACTGCATTTTCTTCGGCATTGGGCGATTAATAAAGTGAATCACCTGCGCCTTGATTTCAGCCTTGCCCACCGTCGCTGGTGGCGCTTTTTTATCTTTAAGCAGACCAAATTTCTTGGCCAGACTATTGGCAATATTAATCGCTTTATAGCCCATGCCTATCATGGTGCCGCGCAGGAATTTAATGGTCGCCGGATCTTTGGCGTTGAGGTACAACATGCCTGCCGCGGTGCCAGGGTTGAATTTCTTTTTACCCTGTTCGCGCAAGAAGTTACGCATCTTCACTGACACATCACCAAAGTCGATATTGACCGGGCATGGCTTTTCGCAGCGGTGGCAGACCGTGCAATGGTCAGCCACGTCGTTGAACTCGTCAAAATGCTTGAGTGAAATACCGCGACGCGTCTGCTCTTCGTACAAAAAGGCTTCAATCAGCAGTGAAGTCCCCAGAATCTTGTTACGTGGGGAGTAGAGCAGGTTCGCCCGTGGCACATGGGTAGAACACACCGGCTTACACTTGCCGCAGCGCAAGCAGTCAGAAATATCATCGGCAATCTCGCCAATGGCAGATTGCTCCATGATGATAGACTCTTGTTCCAGCAGGCCAAAGCTAGGCGTATAGGCGTTTTCCAGCCCGGAACCCATCATCAACTTACCTTTGTTGAATCGGCCTTCCGGATCTACTTTGGCTTTGTACTTAGCAAAGGTATCAATGGTTGCCTGGTCCAAGAATTCCATTTTGGTGATACCAATACCATGTTCACCGGAGATCACGCCATTGAGGCCACGTGCCAGATCCATCACACGAGCGACGGCGGCGTGTGCATCTTGCATCATGCCGTAGTCGTCAGAGTTGACCGGGATATTGGTGTGCACGTTACCGTCACCGGCGTGCATGTGCAGCGCGATAAACACGCGGCTCTTCAACACGGTTTTCTGGATTTCGTCCAGTTTATCCAAAATTTTCTGGAATTCCCGGCCCGCAAAAATATCCGCCATTGGACGTTTGAGTTCACGCTTCCAAGAGACGCGCAAATCGTAAGATTGAACGGCGCGGAACACGTTGTCATATTGCGTAAACGCCTTGCCCAACTCGCCCAGCACACTCACAGGCTCATCCAGCGTATTCAGCAACAACCGCCATTTGGCGCGCACATCGCGCAACAATTGCAGCGCAATATTCTGCTTGGACTTCACCCCTTCAGGGTCAGCATTGCCGTCTTCGTCAGGTTGCAAGGGCAAATCGCCAGAGACAAAGGCCTCTAATTCATCAACCAAACGCAGTTTGTTTTGAATCGACAACTCGATATTGATGCGCTCAATGCCGTCAGAATATTCACCGAGGCGCGGCAATGGAATCACCACATCTTCGTTGATTTTAAAGGCGTTGGTATGGCGCGCAATCGCCGCGGTGCGTGAGCGGTCTAACCAGAATTTTTTGCGTGCCTCAGCCGAGACCGCAATAAAGCCTTCACCATTACGCGCGTTACACATACGCACCACAGCAGACGCCACCTCACCCACCGCGTTTTCGTCATCAGAGGCGATATCGCACAACAACACCATTTTTGGGCGTTGCTGACGCGCAGCCTTGGTCGCGTAACCCACGGCTTTCACATAGCGCTCGTCCATGTGCTCCAGGCCCGCCATAATCACGGCCGGGTCTTGCTTGGCCGTGGCATCCAGATAGTCTTTAATTTCAACAATCGCAGGCACCGCGTGCGATACATTGCCAAAAAACTCGAGCGCAATGGTACGCACATGCTTGGGCATGCGGTGAAGAATAAAGGTGGCGGAGGTAATCAGGCCATCGCAACCTTCTTTTTGCACCCCTGGCAAGCCAGACAGGAACTTGTCAGTCACGTCTTTGCCCAAGCCGACCTTACGGAAGCTAGGGCCTGGAATCTCGAGGATTTCAGGCTCAGACAACAAGTTCTTAAAGTCGATGTCGTAGCGGCTGATTTTGAAGCGTGCCAGCTCGATGTCGTGAATTTTGCCTAGGTTATGGTCCAGGCGCTCTACTTCCAGCCAGGTCGCATCTGGCGTCACCATACGCCATGAGGCGAGGTTATCCAGCGCCGTGCCCCACAGCACCGCTTTTTTACCACCGGCGTTCATGGCAACGTTACCGCCAATGCAGCAAGCGTCAGCCGAAGTCGGGTCGCAGGCGAATTCCAGCCCGGCAGCCGTGGCGGCATCCATGGCGCGACGTGTCACCACCCCGGCGCCACACTCAATAGTGGCGACTTGACGGGAGACCCCTGGCAAGGTACGCATTTGCACGCCAGTGTGCTGGTCCAGTTTTTCGGTATTGATCACTGCAGACAAGGGTGTCAGCGGCACGGCACCACCGGTATAACCAGTACCACCGCCACGCGGTATAATCGTCAAGCCTAATTCGATACACGCGTGCACCAGATAAGAGATCTCAGCCTCGGTATCCGGGTTAATCACCACAAACGGATACTCTACGCGCCAGTCAGTGGCGTCGGTCACATGAGACACGCGCGCCAGGCCGTCAAACTGTACGTTATCCTTACGGGTAAACTTGGTCAGTTTGGCCAGCGCTTTTTTACGTAAATCTGCAGTTTGCTTGAAGTCATCAGAAAATTTCTCTACCGCTTTGGTCGCCGCCGTGACCAGTTTTTGGACTTTATCGTTACCGCTGCTGCGCTCATTAATCGCAGAAATCCGATGATATAAGGCCTCAATCAGCGCTTTGCGGCGCTTGGGATTTTCCAGCAAGTCATCCTGCAGATAAGGGTTGCGCGACACTACCCATAAATCCCCTAACACCTCAAACAGCATGCGTGCACTGCGGCCGGTTTTGCGCTCTGCGCGCAAGACGTTCAGGACGTCCCAAACTTCTTCGCCCAGAAACCGAATGACAATTTCGCGGTCAGAGAACGAGGTATAGTTGTACGGGATTTCGCGTAAACGCGTGAGAGGAGTAGAATTGTGCTTTAACAAATCTGCGTTGACAGGTGCGTTCATTGATAATTTATCAAAAACAAAAGCTAATTATACCACGCCGAATTCGGCACAAACACGGTACTGCCGCCAGGGTTTTTGACTAATCAGGTTTTCAGATGGCTACATTCAAATCTACATTTAAAAAATGGGTCGTGCCGCTCGTCGCACTGGCCTTATTTGCCGGGCTAGCGCTGGCGGTGATGCAAAAACCACAAGCGCCCGAGGTGACCTTTACCACGCTGAGTGGCGAAAAAATCAGTATGGAATCGCTACGTGGCAAAACCGTTCTGGTAAATTTTTGGGCCACAGACTGTCCAGGCTGCATCAAAGAAATGCCAGACCTGATCGACACTTACCAGCAATACAAAGACAAAAACCTGGTCGTCATTGCTGTTGCCATGCCTTACGACCCACCAGCACAGGTTGCCAATTACACTAAAGAAAAAGCGCTGCCTTTCAGCGTCATGCATGACGGCTATGGTGAAATGGTGAAGGCCTTTGGCGATGTCAACCTCACCCCAACCACCTTTATTTTTGACGCCCAGGGCAACCGCCTGCAAAAAACCATAGGCGAACTCAACTTTACCGAGTTGCGCAAACTACTAGACCAGAAAGCCAGCTAGATGTTGTGGGTAAAAGCGTTTCACCTTATTTTTGTCACCAGTTGGTTTGCCGGACTGTTTTACTTGCCACGCATTTACGTCAACCTGGCGATGGAGCAAGACCCACAAGCTCAGGCACGTTTGCTACTGATGGCACATAAACTCTACCGCTTTATGCAGCCACTGATGTTACTGGCTTTAGTTTTCGGCATCTGGCTATGGCTGGGTTATGGTTTCAAGGGTGGCTGGCTGCACGCCAAACTGACGCTAGTGATTGTGCTGATTGGCTACCATCATTATTGCGGCAGACTGCTAAAACAGTTCCGTGCCCAACAAAACCGCCATAGCCACGTCTGGTTTCGCTGGTTTAACGAGGTGCCTGTGCTGCTGTTGGTTGCGGTCGTCATCCTGGTTGTGACCAAACCGTTCTAACCGCATGCTGCATGCCTTGCTGCAATCTGACTGGCTGATACGCATGCTGGATAAATCCGGCAGGCCAGCCTCACACAAGCTTTTAGCACTGTTTAATATTCTGGACGACCTGCTCTCCAGCCCGATTGCCCAGCAAACATCAACACCCGAAGCGAGCAGCCACCCGTCGGACCGCCTGCAAAATTACCTGACCAGCCAGGCACGCCATGCTGGCGCGAGGTTACCTGACATGCTGGCCAATCAATTATATTTTATGGCGCTCAGTGCCTGCCAGGAAAAACTATTACACCCACAATCGAGCGCGTTACAACAGGCCAAACAGGCCGCGCAGGCATTAATTGATGTGCAAACCAAGCGTGAGATCAACTGGCTGGCCATCCGCAATTATGGTGTGGTCATGCTGACCTTATTTCTTGGCATCATGGGCGGTTATTACTGGCATATGCAGGTCACGCCAGACACTTCATTACAGGCAAAAATACCAGACGATCCACCACCCGCACATCCGCTGTCACAAGAAGCCAGCCCGTCGGAAACGGCGGCCATTTATAGCCGCCTCGAGACCATGAAGCACGGCGATTGCCGCCTGCTCGAAGCCATCCAGTTACCCGAGCGACTAAAAAGCGTCTATATCGAAAACATCATCAATGGCCATGTCACCACCAATCGCGATGAACAAGTGCTGGTTAACCAGTTGCTTGACCAGGTGAAATGTAATTACACGCCCAAATTGATGGTCAACTCCAAATAAAAAAGCCGTCGCACGCGCGACGGCTTTTTTGCAAACACCTACCCGATTACTGGAACAAGGTTTTCAGCTGATTTAAACCACCATCGTACACACCCTTAATCGCATCAGAAGCCGCTTTTT
>CAYPZE010000094.1:0-7527 GCA_964415305.1 uncultured Methylotenera sp. | reverse complement strand
TAAACAATTTTGTGCCGTTCTTGATTAAAGGCTAAAGATTTTGGTGGAGGGGTCGTAAATAGTTTCAAGTGCATGATTGATCGAAAAAAGAAATTTGCAACAAGGATTAAAGAAATTTCAGAAGCGGTCGATAACACAACTAACAACGCTAGATAGCAAACATTAAGTGGTAAATAGCGATCAACGTTGAAAGTAACATGACGATTTGACACTTAACTGGATATACGACTCTAAAGGAGATTTAACATGGCTTCAGTAATCAACACCAACTTGGCATCCTTGAATGCACAACGTAACTTAAACGCTTCACAAGGCAGCCTGAATACTTCTATTCAACGCTTGTCTTCTGGTCTGCGTATCAACAGCGCTAAAGACGATGCGGCTGGTATGGCGATTGCAACACGTATGGACTCACAAGTTCGCGGTATGGATGTTGCAACACGTAACGCTAACGACGCGATTTCTTTCCTGCAAACTGCAGAAGGTGGTTTGAGCAGC
Source organism: uncultured Methylotenera sp. (assembly GCA_964415305.1). Lineage (GTDB taxonomy): Bacteria > Pseudomonadota > Gammaproteobacteria > Burkholderiales > Methylophilaceae > Methylophilus. Next base: position 7,029 of record CAYPZE010000094.1, on the reverse strand, counting down.
GCAACCGATGCCTTACAACGTATGCGTGAACTGGCTGTACAGGCAGCTAACGGTTCTTACAGCTCTGGTGACCGTGCAAACCTGGATACAGAATTTTCACAACTGAAATCAGAACTGACACGTTTGGGTACTGCTACCAAGTTTAACGGTCAAGCTGCATTCGGTGCTGGTTATAACTTCCAGATTGGTGCTGACAGTGGTGACACCATCAGCGTGGCTTCTGTGTCAGCAGCTTCTCTGTCAGGCTCTTTGTCTTCAGCAGATGCCGCTTCAGATGCGATTACAGCGATTGATGCACAATTGACGACAGTGAACACCAGCCGTGCGACATTGGGTGCTTACCAAAACCGTTTTGCTTCAGTAGTAAGCAACCTGGGCGTAGCGTCTGAGAACATGTCTGCTGCCAAGTCACGTATCACTGATGCTGACTTCGCTTCAGAAACAGCCAAGATGACACGTGCACAGATTCTGCAACAAGCTGGTACTGCGATGCTGGCTCAAGCGAACCAGTTGCCTAACCAAGTGATGACATTGCTGAGAGGCTAATACATCATTCGGTAACGCTAAATCCACAGGCCTAGACCCTGTGGATTTGGCCTAGGTAAAGGAGCAACATCATGAGTGATTCATTTGTTAATGGTGTAGGCGGTGGTTTACAGGGTGTGCAGGCAGCCAGTAGTTTAAAGCTGGTGAAGTATGCTGAATCATCTGCTGATAAAGCCGCAGCTGATGTGAATGACAAAGCCGCGTTGACCGGGGCTGTCAAAAAGTTAAATGATTATGTAGCACCAGCGTTACAAACGATAGAGTTTTCTATCGACGATGATAGCGAACGTATCATTGTGAAAGTGGTCGATACTGAAACACAAAAAGTATTGCGCCAGATTCCCAATGAGGAAGTGTTAGCCATCAGTAAAACGCTGGATAAATTACGCGGGCTGGTGGTACGACAGACAGCCTGATATGGCGTTTTAATTCGGTTGGGAGATTAAGAAATGGCATCGATTGTATCCTCTACAGGCGCATCCGGGCTGCCGATTGATTCATTAGTCACGGCGCAGATGCAGGCGGAACAGCAACCCATTACCGATATTAAAACCAAAATATCGTCTTACAACACCAAGCTGTCAGCCTATAGCACGCTCAAGAGCGGGCTTAGTACGTTTCAAACGGCTGTCGACAAATTGGCCACCGCCGCCAAGTTTAATGCGCAATCGGTGACTGCGAGTGATGCGACCAGCATCAGCGCCACCGCCAACGGCACCGCGGTGCTTGGTAACTATAGTGTCTCTGTCACGCAACTGGCGACCTCACAAAAATTGGCATCGCCTGCTTACAGCAGTGCGACCGATATTGTAGGCACCGGCAAACTCACCATCTCTTTTGGGACTACTGGCACAGCACCGGCCTCATTTACCACGAATGCCGATAAAGCCGATATCACCATAGACATTACCAGCAGCAACAATACGCTGTCAGGCATCCGTGATGCGATCAATGCCAAAAATGCGTCCGTGTCGGCGTCTATCGTTAATGATGGTACCGGCAATCGTCTGGTGATTACTTCTAAAGACACCGGCGAGGTCAATAGCCTCAAAATATCGGTGGCTGATGATGATGGTAACAACACCGATACTGGCGGATTGTCAGCGCTCGCCTATGATCCGCTGGCCAGTAGCAATAACATGACGCAAATGACCGCGGCAAAAAATGCCTTGCTCACGGTCGATGGCATGAGTATCAGCAAAGCCAGTAATACCGTCTCTGACGTGATTCAGGGCGTCACCTTGACGCTGAAGTCGGTCACCTCGGCCAGTAATACGCTGAGTGTGGGCACGGACACGGATACCATTCAAAGTTCGGTACAAAGCTTTGTCGACGCATATAACGCGCTGAATACCAGTATGCGTAACCTCACCAAGTTTGTGTCGGCGGGGTCAACCTCTAATGGGGCGTTGCTGGGAGATTCAACGGCGCGCAACATCATGGTCAAGTTAAAGTCGATGTTATCAGCGTCCTCGCCTACAGCCACCACCTATAAAACTCTGAGCGATATTGGCGTCAGCATGGGGTCGGACGGCTCGTTATCGCTAGATAACACTAAATTACAAAAAGCCATTACCAACAACGTCAGCGATGTGGCTAAGTTATTCTCGCCGTCGGCGACCTCTACCGACCCGCAAGTGACATTTATCAGTAGCAAGGATGAAACGGCCTCAGGTACCTATGCGGTGAATATTACGCAATTGGGCGGTAATGGTGTCAATGCGATTGGTACGATTAACGGCGTGACGGCTAACACTACTGGTTCTGTGCTCACCGGCGTGACCGGTAATGGCAGCTATGGGTTGCAATTGAGTGTCACTGGCACGGCCACTGGCAGTCGTGGCACGGTGACCTTTAGCAAAGGTCTGGCAGGCGAGCTCAGCAGCTTGCTGGACGGCTGGCTGGATACCGATGGCGCATTGACGACAAAAACCGATGGTATTTCAAGTTCGATTAAAGATTTGAACAAAAAGGCCGATGATATAAGTGCCAAGCTGCCCGCCATTGAAGCACGTTATCGTGCACAGTATGCGAAGCTGGATGCCTTGCTCAGTAGTTTGCAGAGCACTAGCAGTAACCTGTCTTCACAACTGGCTGCGATTAGCGCCAACAACTAGTGGAAACAGTAGTTCTCTGCAGTGAGCGGCTGGCAAATTATCGTAAACCATGCGCTTTTAAGCAGAATTCAGGAGTAAAAAATGTTCGGGATGAAGAAATTAGGTGTGAATGCTTATGCAAGCGTAGGGTTGGAAACCGGTGTGGTAGATGCCAGCCCGTTGAAACTGATCGTTATGCTGTATGACGGCGCGATTTCAGCTTGTATTCATGCCCAGCAAGCGATGGCCCAGCATGATATTGCTAAAAAAGGCGAATATCTGACACAAGCAGTGACCATCGTCGATAGTGGCTTGCGTGCCTGCTTGGATAAGCGTGCAGGTGGCAATATTGCCCAGAACCTGGATCAGCTTTACCAATATATGACGCGCAGCCTGATGGAGGCCAGTGTGCGTCAGGATGTGAAAAAAGTACAAGAAATTCAACAGTTATTAATGGAATTGAAAAGCGCATGGGAAACACTGGAAAAATCCGCCATGGCGCGTCCAGTGCAAGCGGATATGTCTTTGGGTCAGATGGTTGCCCAAAAAACGCATGAGTTGCAAGTTAACCGTTTGGCCACTGCCGGAGCTTAAGATGTCACAAGCATTGATTAATACTTATGAGTCTGCTGCAAAACTAATGGAGCAGATGCTGATTGCCGCAAGACAGAATGCCTGGGAAAAGGTCACCGAGCTGGAGCAGTCTTATATGCTCAAACTCGAAGTGGTCAAAAGCCTGGAGCAAACCATGCGCCTGGAGTCAGAGTCTTTAGCCCCGGTGCTCAATGCCCGTAAACAGGCCTTGGTACAGAAGATTCTGGCCGATGATGGCGAAATCCGTAATTTGTTGTATCCGGTGATGCACCGCATTACCGACATGATCTTTGATGCGCAATTGCATGCGCGCATCCCACCGGATGGCCTATAGATGTTACCGATTCCGCAAGTTCTCTCACCACGTTTAATCGCCAGTGAAACAGAGAGCTTGCGTGCAGTTTCTTCGATCATGCCGGTCGAAGGCACGCAGTCAGAAGCCCCGTTATGGGAGCGCATGCGCCCAGGCATGCAGTTTACCGGCCTGATTCTGCAAAAAGAAGCAGGCGCGGAAAAATCCTCAGAGTTGGCACAATTCAAAGTTCAGATCCAGCTTCCTAATCAAGCACCCACAACAGTACAGATGCAGTTGCCTGCCCACTTGGCACAACAGCAAACCCTGCATATGCAATTTATGGGTCTGACCCAACAAGGCGCGGGCAAAGATATTTTGCCACAGGTGAAATGGGGTGTGCAGGCAGGTAATAGCCAAACCAATACCGCAAGTGCTCCTTTGAGTCAGACGGCATTGCTGACGGATATGTCTCAATCTGATCATGGTGAGCATTTGCCGGACATGATCAAGGCCGCTGCCGGACAAGCCAGCCTGGTGGAACTGAGCAGCCCGGCCAAGCATTTGCAACGCTGGTTAAGTTCTTCTGAGTTTCAGCAACAAACTACAGCCTTGCAAGCGCAAACCGTGGTTAGTCATAGCCCGCAAAAGCCGCAAGTACTGGCACAAGACCTTAAACATGCTTTGGATAGCTCAGGCCTGTTTTACGAGTCACATCTGAAAGAAGCCACACTGGGTAGTCGCCCCTGGCATCAGCTATTGCAAGAACCACAAAATAAACCAGCCTTTATGCCGCCGGAGATGGTAGCGCAGCAGTTGCAGGTATTGGAGCAGCAGCGCGTGGTGTGGCACGGTGAAGTGTGGCCAGGGCAAACCATGAAATGGCAGGTGAATGAGCAGGAGAATTCTGCACACTCAGCAGATGCGCCTGTGTTAAACAGCTTGCAGAGCGACTTGACCTTGCAATTGCCACGTTTGGGCGAGGTCTCGGTCAAAATTACCATGGTGAATGGTCGTTTTAGTGTACGCGTCGAGCCAACTGAGACGCAGGCACTGAAAGAAATGCAGTCTGGCCGCAGTCAATTGGCCATGAGTTTACAGTCCGTGGGCTTAAAGCTGGAGTCGTTGCAGATTAGCCGTGATGACAGCGCACAAGACAGGCCGCAATATGCAGCAGGATAAGGCCTATACACAAAGCGCGGTGGCGCTGGCCTATGAGGCCGGAGACCTGGCACCGCGTGTGGTGGCCAAAGGCAACGGTTTGCTGGCTGAGCGTATTATTGCGCTGGCAAAAGAACATGAGGTGTATGTGCATGAATCGCAGGCCTTATTGAGCCTGTTGATGCAGGTAGAGCTGGATGCCCATATTCCGCCACAGTTGTATCAGGCGATTGCCGAAATATTGGCGTGGTTATATCAACTGGAGCAGGGCGAAACCAGGGACGCGCCCAAAGTTTAAACTTGCATGTTCATCATGTCCTGGTAAGCCGTCACCAGTTTGTTGCGTACCTGCACCGTGGCCTGGAAGGCGATGTTGGCTTTTTGTCCAGAGATCATCACATCTGACAGGCTGACATTATCATTGCCCATGGCAAAATCCTGCCCCAGCTTTTCTGATTGCAGTTGCATATTGTTGACTTGATCCAGCGAGGCTTTTAAAGCGTCACTAAAGCTGACCTGGCTGGTTGGGGCTGCTGCATTGGTTTTTTGCACAGGACTTGCGATGGCCGCACTGCCCAAACCCTCAGGCTTTTGGGCCGCTGCACGCAATTGTGCCAGCATGGACGAGATGCGTTGTGCATCAATACCGCCTGCGTTCATGGTGGACTCCTTTCATCGTCACGGGCACATTAAGCCCTTAATTGTCATGGTAGACACTTTAGCATTCTGTGCTGTGGGGTGCTTTGTAAAATAGGCAACATTAATCAGTCTTATTTGCCAATTTGAAAATAGGGAGTAAGCGCATAATGTGATCCATGTGAGTGTGTCCTTAAAACGTACTCGAGTTCAAAAAGGGGTTTTTTGAGTCAGTTACCCGGTCAAGGCCGACGACTCAGCAAATCCAAGGTAGTAAACATGGAGGTTCAGATGGCTGCTGATGCTGCCTTACTTACGTCAACGGGTGAGTCCAACGCTGCACCGAATATGTTCGGTCAGCTGGGACAAAAGCTGCTATTAGTTGCAGGCATTGCCGCTGTCGTGGCGGTGATGGTTGTGTTCTGGCTGTGGAGTCAAAAGCCGGACTATCGCGTGTTGTTTTCCAACTTTGCTGATAAAGATGGTGGCGCGATCGTGGCCGAGCTCGACAAGTTAGGTGTGCCTTATCAGTTTGCTGAAGGCGGTGGTGCGATTTTAGTGCCTGCTGACCAGGTGCATCAGGTCCGTTTGAAACTGGCGGCGCAAGGCCTGCCTAAAGGCGGCAATATCGGCTTTGAACTGCTCGAAAACCAAAAGTTTGGGGTATCGCAGTTTGTCGAGCAAGTAAACTTTCAGCGTGGTCTGGAAGGCGAACTTGAGCGCAGCATCCAGTCTATCTCCGCGGTACAGGCTGCCCGTATCCATTTAGCAATACCAAAACCCAGCGTGTTCGTACGCGAGCAACAGTATCCAACGGCTTCCGTGCTGTTAAACCTGCACAATGGCCGTCGTCTGGATGGCCAGCAAGTGGCTGCCGTGGTGCACCTGGTGGCCAGTAGCGTGCCTAATTTGTCTGCCGACCATGTGACCGTGGTCGACCAGAATGGTAATTTGCTGTCTGACAATGCAAACAAGCTCAAGCAAAACGGCCTCGACCCAGAGCAAATGGCCTACGTCGAGAATATGCAAAACAGCATTGCCCGTCGTGTCGAGTCGATTATTACGCCTATCGTCGGTGCCAAGAATGTGCACGCTGAAACCAGTGCAGAGATTGATTTCTCTATGACTGAGCAAGCCAACGAGTCTTACAAACCGAATACCAAGCCTGACGATATGGCCATCCGTAGCGCGCAAAGCCATGAGACACAAAATACAGGTGGCAGCAACGGTGCTGTGCCAGGCGCATTGTCCAATCAGCCACCTGGTGAGTCTACTGCCCCGATTAATGCCCCTGGCGCCCAAGCGGCTGGTGCGGAGGGTGCCGCTCCGGCCGCACCACCGGCACCACCCCTTAATACACAAAAAGATAACACTACTAACTACGAGCTGGACAAAACTGTTAGCTATGTTCAGCAAGCCAAGGGCGGCATCAAGCGTCTGCACGTAGCCGTGGTGGTCAATCATATCCCAGTGGTGGATAGCACTGGCAAAACCACTTACCGTGCCTTGAGCAATGCCGAGAAGCAACAAGTGAGTGACCTTGCCATGCAGGCCATGGGCTTTAACAAAGAGCGCGGTGATACGATTTCTGTGGTGAACACGCCATTTATCGCCGAGGCGCAGGAAAAACTGGTTGAGCCACCATTATGGAAAGACCCGCTGGTGATTGAGTACGGCAAAGATGCCTTGCGTTTCCTGGCAGGT
>CAYPZE010000093.1:0-7599 GCA_964415305.1 uncultured Methylotenera sp. | reverse complement strand
TCATACTTTAGGCGTGCAACATCCGTTATGGGCGGCGTGTCGGAGCATCAGGCAGCGTGTGTTTATAGACGAGCAACAAGTGCCTGAAGCTTTGGAGTGGGATGCCGCAGATGAAACCGCGACCCATTTGCTGGCCAGCCTGGAGGGGCAGTCGGTTGCCTGTGCCAGAGTGTTGCCGGATGGGCATATCGGCCGGATGGCGGTGCTGCCTGCATGGCGCGGGCAGGGCGTGGGTGAGGCGCTGTTGATGCAGGCAATACAAATCTGTCGTCAGTTGGATGTCACGCATGCGCGTTTGTCAGCGCAAATGCATGCCGTCGGCTTTTACCAGCAAGCTGGCTTTGAAATCTGTGGCGAGCCTTACAGTGATGCCGATATATTGCATATTGATATGCAACTTGAACTGGTATAATTGCGCCTTAAGTTTTTCTCCAACTTGCAGACATCAAAGGAATTCTCATGTCAAAAATCGTATTTAAAGCCGGTGAAGCCACCGTGTTTTCTGAAGGTAAAGATGTAACCGCCGCGATGCCGGAAATCTTGATTGGTTCTGTAGATGGCCCAGTGGGCGCTGCATTTGCCAACATGATGGCGCAAACCAAAGGCCACACTGCCATGTTTGCAGTGCGCGACATTAACCAGATGGTCCGCCCAGCGACCATGATGGTGCCAAAAGTGACCCTGAAAGATTCATTGAACATTGAATTGTTCGGTGGCGTGGTACAAGCCGGTGTGGCTGATGGCATTACCGATGCGGTGATCGAAGGCATTATCCCTAAAGAGCTGGTGAACGATTTGTGTATCGTGGCATTGCTGTGGGTAGACCCAGGCTGTGCTAAAGAAGCCAACCTGGACAAGGCTGACTTGTACAAAAACAACTACGAAGCGATCAAGCTGGCCTTGAAGCGCGCGTTGAACGACGAGCCTAGCATTGACGAACTGATTGCGAATCGCCACAAAATCAGACATTGCATGTGGGAAGATAGCTGGGATCAGAAATAATCCTGCGTTTTTCTGCCTGACCCCGCGATTGCGGGGTTTTTGTTATCTGGAGACACATGAAACATTTAATCAAACGCTATCTGGCGGTGATTTATGAAGCATTATTAATGCTGGCATTAGCCCTGGCGCTGACAGCAGCGTATCTGATGCTGGTTGGCGATGCGAGCCAGGGTTGGCAAAGGCTGGGCCTGCAAGCGCTGCTATGGCTAGCCATGGGCGCTTATTTTGTGCGCTGCTGGGTAGTGACCGGGCAAACATTAGCTAGCCAGACCTGGAAGCTGAAGGTGGTTGACCAGCATGGACAGTTGCTGAGCTTTCAGCAAGCGGTGTTGCGCTATGTGCTGGCAGGGCTGTTGTTGCTCCCCGCCGGGTTAACGCTATGGTGGGCCTTGCTAGACCGCGAGCAGCAGTTTTTACATGACCGCCTGCTAGGCTCGCGCATCCGCGAGTTGCCGCCAGTTTAAGCTTTTATGCTAGCGCCGCTCGACGTAGTAGAGCATGCCAAGCCCGGCTGCTAAAAATAGCACCGTCGGGCTGATGGCGCTGATAAGCGGCGACCAGTCATTGAGCACGCCAAGGTGCACAAAGACGCGGTTCATGATCTGGTAAACCACGCCGAGGAAGATACCAGCAAAAATTTTGGCACTGATGCCGCCTGCTCGCTGCTGTAAAAAGCCAAATGGCAGCGCCAGAATCACCATCACCAGGCAAGCCAGCGGATACACCAGTTTGGACCAGAGTGCGACCTGGTAGCGGGTCGTCCGTTGCCCATTTTGATCCAGATAGTGGATAAAACTATACAAGTTCCAGGCCGACATTTTTTCTGGTAACACCAGTAATACATTCAGCAGTTCCGGCCTGATCAACGACTCCCACTTGGTCTGCTTGAAAAATTGCGAGGTGACCGAGTTGTGTTGCGCTGACTTGCTGGTGTGCATATTAGTTTGTGTCACATTCGACAATACCCAATGATCGTTTTCAAACGAGCCTTTGTCTGCATGGCTAACATTGCGCAGCCGAAACTGCGCATCAAAGTCATAAATACGGATGTCCACCAGGCTGGTGTCTGGCATGACCGTGCCGACATTCACAAAACTGCTGCCATCCTTGATCCATAGGCCAGACTGGAAGTCTTGAGCGACCACGGAATCTGTGGCCTGGATGCGGATACGTTGTGCCATTTTTTCGCTGATAGGCGCAATAATTTCACCAATCAAAAACGTGACCAGCGCAAACACCAGGCCGATGCTTAACAGCATTTTTGCAATGGTTTGCAACGAAATGCCGCTGGTCCGCATCACGATCAACTCTGAGCTGGAGGCCATGGCGCCCAGGGTGTAAACAATGCCTAACAACACCGCCACAGGTGCCACTTCATAAATGTGGCCAGGGATACTCAGGCCGACATAAACCAGCATGCTATTGATGCCGTAGTGACCACGCCCCAGGCTATCAAGCTCTTGCAGCAGGTCAAAGAAAGAAAACATGGCGAGCAGGCCCAGCAACACCAGCATGATGTTAAAACTGATTTCTTTCCAGAAATAGCGGTTTAGGATAGTCAGCGTCATGTTTTAACACGCTTACCCCGGCGTTTAAACCAGTCAGGAATCAATGGTTTGAGATATTTCCGGCGGTGATAGAGATACCAGCCAAGCAGCACAAAAATAAGATGCACCGGCCATAGACCAACCAAAATCGATATTTTTCCTTGCGTCACCCAGGCCTGGAAGATGCTCAGCATATTGTTATAAATGATGAATATCAGGATGGCAAACATGATATTGAGTGAGCGCCCGGCACGCGGATCAACAAAGCTCAACGGTATGGCGAGCAGCACCATGACGATGGTAGAGATTGGCATCGCTAGTCGCCAGTGTAGTTCGGCGTGGTCGGCGGTGGTGGCACCGCTAATCAGGGATTGGGTAGACCTGGTTTGCGCCGTGCCGCTTGTCGGCGCGGCTTCCTTAATTTCAACCCGGATGTCGTAGCGCTCAAATTCTGTGGTCATGACCTCTAGCGTATTGGGCGTGATTTCATAACGCCTGCCGTGCTCCATACGCAAGAAGTTATCGCCATTGGCAGCTTTATAGCGGCTGCCACGGTTGGCTGTGATAATGCCGGTTTTACCATTTTGTTTGGATTGCACAAAAATGTTTTTCACCTCGTAACCCAGCTTATCGAAGCTCTCGATAAAGTAGATGCGATCGCCGTTATTCGACTCTTTGAACGTGCCAGGACTGATGGATGACAGTTCATCGCGTTTTTTGAGTTGCGCACGATAGTTGTCTGCTTTTTCGTTGGCCCACGGCAGAATGAGCAGGCTGAAGACGCAGATAATGAGCACAATCGGCGAAATAAAGCGCATGATGGGTTGCACCCATTGGCGTAGGCTTAGCCCTGCGTTCATCCAGATCACCATTTCCGAGTCACGATGCCAGCGGGTCAGGGTCAGCAGCACAGCCAGAAAAATAGCCAGCGACAGCATCATGGGCATGAACTGCACCAGGCTGAAGGTCAGGATAGTGCCGATGGCATCATTGGGCAAAATGCCCTTGGATACTTGGCGCACGATATTGCCGGCGCGTTGCGCCACGACAATACCCAGGATAATCAGGAAAATGGCAGACGCCGAAGACATCAGCTCTGCAGACAATGCACGTTTGAAAATTTTCAATTTAGATGCACCGCTTTGAAATCAGCATAAAACACTAGATAATACAACCATCACTCAGGCAAATTGCATGGAATCACAAAGGATAAAGATGGAATTTAGCATAAAAAGCGCTGCCCCGGAAAAATTGCGTACCGATTGCTTGCTGGTCGGCATTTATGAGGGCCGAAAACTGACGGATTTAGCGAAGTCGCTGGATGCGATTAGCGAAAAAGCCATTTCAACCGCACTGAAGTCCGGCGATATGGAAGGTAAAACCGGCAGTACCTTATTGTTGCGCCAACTGCCCGGAGTGGCGGCGCCAAGGGTAATGCTGGTCGGCTTGGGTAAAGCGGATGAGGTGAGCCTGAAAAGCGTGCGTAACTGCGTGCGTGCGGCACTGAAAGCGCTGCCTGCTGGTGTTGAGAGTGTGGCGACAGATATTGCCAGCCTGAGTATCAAAAAAATAAGCTTGCAGCAAATCGCTGCGGCCTTGGCTGAGGTCGCGCTGGACGCGACGTATAAAGTCAATGCAGTGAAGGAAAAGTCTGTTGAGCCACATCCACTCAAACAGGTGATTGTCCTAGTGGACAAAGCGGATCAAGCCGCTGCGGAGGCGGGCGTGAATCAGGGTAGCAGTCTTGGCCAAGGCGTGGCATTGGCCAAAGACCTGGGCAACTTACCGCCTAACATCTGCACGCCTAGCTACTTGGGCAAACAGGCTGAAAAACTGGCCAAAGAGTACGGCTTCAAGGTCGAGGTACTGGAGCAGGCTGCGATTGAGAAACTCAATATGGGGTCTTTCCTGGGTGTGACGCGTGGCAGTGACGAGCCGCCACGCTTTATTGTGTTGCAGCATCTGCACGGCAAAAAGTCGCAGAAACCGGTGGTGCTGGTCGGCAAGGGCATTACCTTTGATACCGGTGGTATTTCTCTCAAGCCAGGCGCTGACATGGATGAAATGAAGTATGACATGTGCGGTGCGGCCTCGGTGCTGGGTGTATTTAAAGCTTTGGGTGAGTTGAAGCTGCCGTTGAATGTGGTGGGCTTGATTCCGACTTGTGAAAACATGCCAAGTGGCCGGGCGACCAAGCCAGGTGACGTGTTAACCAGTATGTCTGGCCAGACCATTGAGGTGCTGAACACCGACGCCGAAGGCCGTTTGATTTTGTGCGACGCGCTGACGTATGCCGAGCGTTTTGAACCTGCCGCCGTGATTGATATTGCGACCTTGACTGGCGCTTGCGTGATTGCGCTGGGCCATCATGTCAGTGGCTTGTTTGCCAATAACGATGCCTTGGCCAAGGCCTTGCTGGCAGCGGGTGAGCAGGCGAATGACAGAGCCTGGCAAATGCCCTTGTGGGACGATTATCAAAGCCAGCTGGACAGTAACTTTGCCGATATTGCCAACATCGGTGGCCGTGCGGCGGGCAGTATTACTGCCGCTTGTTTCTTGTCGCGGTTTGCCAAAAAATATGACTGGGCGCACCTGGATATCGCCGGTACGGCCTGGAAATCTGGCAAGGAAAAAGGCGGCACGGGTCGTCCGGTGCCTTTGCTGGTGACGTATTTGCTGGAACAAGCCGCCAAATAAAGCTGCCATGACCAAAATCCGTTTTTATACCGATGTGACTGAGCCTGTTGCCTTGATACAGTATTTGGTAAACCAGGCATGGGCACGGCAACGTCGCGTGACCATTTATGTACCGGATCGTGACCAGGCACAAGCCATCGGCGATCAGCTATGGCAGCAAACAGCGGATAGTTTTGTGCCAAATGCACTGGCGGATGTGGCAAATGCTGCCCTAACGCCGGTGCAACTGGCCTGGCTGCCGGAGCAGATTCAGCAGGATGACTTGCTGTTTAATTGCCAGACATCCTTGCCTAAGTTTTTTAGCCGTTTTCGCCATGTCTTCGAGTTGATCGGCACTGAAGAAGCTGACAAAGTGGCTGGCCGGCAGCGTTGGGCCTTTTATCGTGACCGTGGTTACGAGATTCAACACATGAATAAGCAATCGCAGTAACTAGCCTTGCAAAGGGGATGGTGTGGATATTTCAGAAATTCCGGTATTAACCAAAGTCGTGCATAAAGGGGCCGCGCCTGCGTTTGACATGGACGAACTGGTGACGCAACTGAAACAGGCTTTGTTACCGGAGATTGCCCAACTGGTGGCGACCCAGCTCGCTGAGAAAAATACAGAGACGCTGACTGCCGGTCAGCAGTCGCTGGCCGATTATGCCAACACGCTGCAACAAGAGGTGTTGGCCAAGGCGCAATCGCGGGTTGGTGATAGCATTCAGGCAATAGAGCAGGCTTTTCGTGAGGCCATGGACCATGTTGGCAAGCAGCAGTTGCAGGCGTTTGAGGCGCATACCAGCCAGGTGGCTGAAACGCAGCAAACGCAGATGCACGCCAGTGAGCAAGCGTTTCACAGCGCGCTGGAAAACACTACCCAGCAGCAACTGCAATCGCTTGAAGCAAAGCTGTCACAATTAGGTGAGACCCAGCAGCAGTTACTGGCCAGCACCGAACGGACGCTGCGTGACACGGTAGATAAAGCCAGTCAGCAATGGTTAGGCGAGACTTTTTCGCCGCTGATGGATGCGCAACAAGCCCACATGGAAAGTCGTTTACATTCTTTGCGTGAGCAGCTTGAGCAAGGCCTGGCCGAGCATCTGCAACAGCTGCAGGACACTCACAAGCAAACCTTGTCAGAGAGTCAGGCCATCGCGGCGTCTAGCTTGGTGGATGACTACAAAGCGTCTTTGCAGCAGGTGTTTACCGAGCTCAACGCGGTGCAAATGGCCGAGTTTAAACAGAATATGCAGGCTGAACTGGCTGCGTCAGCCCCTGCTTTGCAAGAGAAAATAGCGGCGGTGGTGTCAACGGTCGTTGCCGCGCAACTGCAGGAAGTAGAGGCGGAAATGAACAAACGCCTAAAATCACGCATTCTGGAAGTACTGCAGGGCATCAAGTTTGTGATGCCTACGGTTTAAATTTACGCATTTGCCAGCGTCAGCATCACTGGTGTGTGATCGCTGGGGCGCTCCAGTTTGCGTGGCGCCTTGTCAATGACACAGGTCTGGCATAATGGCTTGAGCGCATCACTGACCAGAATATGGTCTATGCGCATGCCCATGTTGCGGCGAAAAGCGGCCATACGGTAATCCCACCAGCTAAACTGCCCGGCCTCGTCGTTAAACAGGCGAAAACCGTCGTGCAAGCCCAGCGCCAATAATCGCTCAAAGGCCTCCCGCTCGGGCTGGCTCACCAGCACTTGCCCTTCCCAGGCGGCCGGGTCATGACAATCTCTATCATCCGGCGCAATATTGTAATCCCCTAACAAGGCGAGTTTTTCGTGTTGCTTCAACTCATCCGTGACCCAATTTTGCAGTGCACCCAGCCAATTGAGTTTGTATTGATATTTATCTGAATCCAGCGCCTGGCCATTCACCACATAGGCGCAAATCACACGTACACCCTGTATGGTGGCCGCAATAATGCGCTTTTGCTCATCCACAAAATTTGGCAGGTCAAGGTGCACATCTTGCAGCGGATGCGGGCTGATAATCGCCACCCCATTATAGGTTTTTTGGCCATTGTGGACGGCATTAAACCCGGCTTCTTGCAAGGCAGCATAGGGGAACTTGCTATCTTCCTGCTTGGTTTCCTGCAGGCATAACACATCTGGCTGGTTGGCAGTCAGCCAGTCCAGCACATGCGGCAAGCGTACAGTCAGGGAGTTGACGTTCCAAGTAGCCAGTTTCAACAATATTCTCCACAAAAAATTGAGGCCTGGCGCGCATCGTGCGCCAGGGCTGCTCACGCATTTTACACGACTCTTTTATCGCTGCCTGCCATGGATACGTCGACACGCGTTGCCATATCAGACAAATGGCGTATTTTTCAATGACTCGCTCCCCGTTACAGTGACGTTTGCATCGTT
>CAYPZE010000092.1:0-7680 GCA_964415305.1 uncultured Methylotenera sp. | reverse complement strand
GCAGCGGTGATTTCCAAGCGTGTGATCATGCCCGCAGGCTTGCGCGAAGAAGACCTGGAATTGCAGGTCGAGTCTGAAGCCAACCAGTATATTCCGTTCCCGCTTGAGGAAATGAACCTCGATTTTCAGGTGTTGGGGCCGATAGGCAAAAACACGGATGAAGTCGAAGTGCTGATTGTGGCGGCTAAAAAAGAGAAAATTGATGACCGTGTGGCCGTGGCTGAAGAGGCCGGTTTGAAGGTCAGTATTGTCGATGTCGAGTCTTATGCGACTGAAACCGCCTATCGCCAACTCGTCAAACAATTGCCGCAGCACAACAAAAAAACCGTCACCATGATGCTGGACATCGGCGCGCATGTGACGCATATCAACGTCATGGTCGGTACACAATCGGTGTATGCCAGAGAGCAAGCCTTTGGCGGTGCCATGTTGTCACAAGAGATTCAGCGTCGCTTTGGTTTGTCCCCTGAGGAGAGCGAAATTGCCAAACGTCAGGGCGGTTTGCCGGATTCTTATGAAGAGGAAGTGTTGCAGCCGTTTTTGCAGAACTTGGCCAGTGAGGCTGCCCGTGCCATATCGTTTTTTACCAATTCTACGCAGTACAACAAGGTGGACCACGTGTTGCTGGCTGGTGGTGTGGCCGCGACCGCAGGCTTGGCCGCACTGATCGAGCAAAAAGCCGGTGTGCATACCCTGGTTGCGAATACTTTTCAGGGCATGACACTGGCCAATAAAATCAAAGCATCGCAGCTTGAAACCGATGCGCCTGCATTGATGATTGCCTGTGGCTTGGCGTTACGCGGGGTGGACGCATGATTAAAGTCAACCTGTTACCGCATCGCCAGATCAAGCGCGCTGAGCGGCAGCGTGAGTTTGGCCTGATGGCATCGCTGGTCGCCGTTGCTGCTGCGGCCATTCTGTTTGTGAGCTGGAGCTATATCCACAACAAGATTCAGACCCAGCAATCGCGTAATCAGCGTTTGCAGGATGAAATGGTGCGTCTGGACAAAGAGATCGCCATCATTGCTAGTTTAAAAGAGCAAATCAAGCATGTGCTGGAGCGCAAGCAGATTGTTGAAGGCTTGCAGAGCGACCGTAACCAGGCGGTGCTGATTCTGGATGAGTTGGCCAGGAAGCTGCCAGAAGGCGTGTTTCTCAAAAGCGTGAAGCAATTGCAGGATGAGATTGAGCTCAAAGGGGTGGCTGACACCAATGCCAGGATTGCCACGCTGGTGCACAGCCTGAGTGAATCCGCCATTATGCACAACCCCAATCTGGTTGAAATCAAGGCCAACACCAATGCGCTGGGGATTAAAGAATATGAATTTGTCTTGCGGGTGTCTTTGCAGCGTGAAGCTGCTAAAGAAGACCTCAGCAAGCAGAAACCTGCACCTGCCAAAGGATAACTGAAGAGATGCAACTTTCTGATTTTAATAATATTGATATCAAAACGGCCGGCAATTTGCCGATGCCGATGAAAGCCGTGTTGCTGGCCATACTGGCGGCGGCCTTGCTGGTGGTTGGTTATGTCTTTTTACTCAGCCCCAACCTCAAGGAGTTGAAAGCCGAAAAAGAAAAAGAACAGGGTTTGCGCGACGAATACCTGGGCAAAAAAATCCAGGCCATGAAGATCAAGGCTTACGAGCAGCAAGTGGTCGATATTCAACGCACGTTTGGCACTTTACTCAAGCAGTTACCTGATCGCTCTGAAATGGATGGTTTGCTGACCGACATTAACCAGGCAGGGGTGAGTCAAGGACTGTCTTTTGAAGGCTTTGTACCGATGCCGGAGATTTTTGCCGAGTTTTATGCAGAAAAACCAATCAACATCAAGGTGGTTGGCCACTACCATACGTTGGGTGCTTTTGTGACGGAGGTGGCCAAACTGTCTCGTATTGTGACCTTGCACAATCTGCAGATTCAGCCCGCTGGCAAAGATGATAAACAGCCGCATAAAGACATGCTGGTGATGGAGGCCGTCGCTAAAACCTATCGTTACATGGATGCAGAGGAAGTTGCTGCGCGTAAGGCGCAAGAGAGCAAGGCAGGTAAAAAATGATGCGTAACCACTACTTGCTTTGTGTCATCCCGGCCATCTTGCTTAGCGCTTGTGGCGTCTCGCAAGATGACGATTTGACCCAGTTTATGAATGAGGCCAGTCAGACGATGGTAGGCCCAGTCGAACCGTTGCCACAGGTGCAGAGCTTTTCGCCCAAGCAATATAACGCTGATGGCGGGTTGCATGATCCGTTTGTGCCGCGCAGGGCGGCAGTGCAAACCACTAACCAGCCTGACTTAAAACGCCCCAAAGAGCCTTTAGAGGCATACCCGTTGGAAAGCCTCAAATTTGTAGGCGTGTTGAGCAAAAAGAACAGTATGTTTGCCACTATTCAAACGCCAGACAGCATGGTGTACCAGGTCAAGCCCGGCTCACATCTCGGAGAAAAATTTGGTGTGATTACGGCATTGGCGGAAAACCGCCAGACATTGAAGTATGAGTTGAAAATCAAAGAGACGATTCAAGACCCGGTAAGCGGGGAGTGGGCCGAGCAAATGACAACATTGGAACTGCAGGAACATCAATGATGAAAAATTTTAGTGATTTTGTTGCCCGGGTGGCATTCTTGTCTGTGGCCTTGGCCGCATTGGCAGGGGAGGTTGCAGCAGAGCCGCCCGCCGCTACCAATCAACTGCAAGCGGTGGATGTTACGGTTTTGCCGGGTGGGCGCTTGAACGTACAACTGCAGATGGCGCAGCCACTAGCGTCTGCCCCGGTCAGTTTTACCTTAAGTAATCCGCCCAGAATTGTCTTTGATATTCCGAATGCCAGCAATGCCACCGGCAAAAATGTGCTGCCGGTGAATCAGGGGGTCTTAAAGTCAGTGCAGGTGGCGCAGGCCAGTGACCGCAGCCGTGTGGTGCTTAATTTGTCCAAGCCAGTGCAGCATGAGTTGCAGGTGCAGGATCAAACTTTGCTGGTTGGCCTGACGCAAGAGGGGGCAGAAGTGCCGGTGGCTGCTGTTGCGGCCAAGCGTTTTGCAGAGCAGGAAGTCGCCGCTGGGCATAAAATCCAGAAGATTGATTTTGTGCGTGGCAAGAATGGTGAAGGCCGTATTCTGGTTGATTTGTCTGACAGCCGTGTTGGCGTCAATGTGCGTAATGCAGGCAAAACGGTGGTGATTGATTTTGCCGATACCGAATTGCCAGAAGCCTTGCAACGCCGATTGAATGTGATTAATTTTAATACGCCAGTGTTGTATGTGGACGCCTTGCGCCACCATCATCAGGCGCAGATCGTGATCGAGCCGCAAGGTGATTGGGAACAATCTGCTTACCAGACTGATAAGCGCCTGGTGGTTGATATCCGTCCGTTGGCAAAAGACCCGAACAAGCTGATTCAAGGCTCTAAGCAGGGCTATGCAGGTGAAAAACTGTCACTTAACTTTCAGCGAGTGGATGTGAGGGATGTATTGAAAGTGATTGCTGACTTCACAGGTAAAAATATTGTGGTCAGCGACTCGGTTTCTGGCAGCGTGACCATCGGTCTGAAGGATGTGCCGTGGGATCAGGCGCTCGATGTGATCATGAAAAGCAAAGGCCTGGACATGCGTGTCAATGGCAGTGTGATTTCGATTGCACCGGCAGAAGAATTTGCCGCCAAAGAAAAAGCCCAGCTCACCGCTGACGCTGAGCGTGAAACCCTGGAAACATTACGCACCGAAGTGTTCTCATTGAAATATCAAAAAGCCATAGACTTCAGAAATATGTTGCTCGGCGGCGGCACCAGTGGTTCCGGTGGCTCAACGTCTGGTATGTCTGCAGCTGCTTCAGGTGGCTCGTCGGCTGGCCGTATGAACCGTATTTTGTCGCAACGCGGTAGCGTGACGTTTGATGCGCGTACCAACACCATTTTTGTGCAGGACACACCAAGAAAACTCGACGAAATCCAGACCATCATCAACAAAGTGGATGTGCCGGTGAAGCAGGTCATGATCGAATCACGTATGGTGATCGCATCGAACACGTTCTCAAAAGCATTGGGCGCCCGTTTTGGTATCTCGCAAACCGGTACGCCAGGCAGTAACACCAATTTGTCCATAGGCGGTTCGCTGGGTAACAAAGCGACGGCTTATACCGCGCCGACCACCGCAGGTGGCACGGGCACGTATACGCTGGGCACACAGGGCGGCACTGTGCAAAGTGCAACATTGGGTAACTACACCGTCAGCTCTAATGGTCAGCCTGATTTGATGTCCAACCTGCCTGTGACCAACGCGTATGGGGGCATTGCCTTGAGTTTGCTTAAGCTGTCGGCTAACTTGCTGCTGAACCTCGAATTGTCAGCACTGGAAGCAGACTCACGCGGTAAAGTGATCTCCAGTCCACGGGTGACCACGGCAAATCAGCAAAAAGCCAGAATTGCCCAAGGTGTAGAGATTCCTTATCAAAGTGCAACAAGTAGCGGCGCGACGGCGGTGAGTTTTAAAAAGGCTGAGTTGAGCCTGGAAGTCACTCCGCAAATTACGCCTGACCAAAAAATCATTATGGACTTAGACGTGCGCAAAGACAGTCGTGGTGAAACCTTGCCGGGTGGCGTGGCGATTAACACGCAAAACGTGCAAACCCAGGTGCTGGTAGGAAATGGCGAAACCGTGGTGCTAGGCGGGATTTACGAGCAAGTTTCGCGTAAGTCTACCGACAAAGTGCCTTTCTTTGGTGACTTGCCAGTGGTTGGTTATGCGTTTAAACGCAACACCAAGCAAGAGGATAAAACAGAGTTGCTGATTTTTATCACGCCTAAAGTGATGGATGAAACGCTGGCTTTGAACTAATTAGCGCACGCAAGCGTGCACGATTACTGACAGCCGACAGGCTTTGCCTTAAAATGCCCAACTGAAACGGTTGGGCTTTTTTATGGGTGCGCAAATACCAAACAACATATTTTTGATCGGCTTAATGGGGGCAGGGAAGACCACGGTTGGCAAATTGATTGCCAAGAGCCTGGGTAAAACCTTCTACGACACCGATCATGTGATTGAACAACGCACCGGCGTTAAAATTCCGACCATCTTTGAACTGGAAGGTGAGGCAGGTTTTCGCAAACGCGAAACGTCTACGCTGGAAGAGTTTGCGCAGCAGGATAATATCGTGCTCGCCACCGGCGGTGGCGCCATTATGGCGCCGGAAAACCGGGAGATTCTTAAGCAGTATGGCTATGTGATTTATCTGCGCGCCAACGTCAATGAGCTATATTTGCGAACCCGCAACGATAAAAATCGTCCCCTGCTACAAAATGTGGACGTCAAAGCCAAGCTGGAACAATTGTTTCATGCCCGCAATCCACTCTACACCGAAACTGCGCACCTGATTGTCGATACCGGCCATCAGCCAGTCACCGTGATTATTCAAAAAATTGAAAACGCGCTCAATGCGTTGGAGCCTTCATGCAAACCTTAACCGTCAGCCTGGCTGACCGTAGTTATCCTATTCATATCGGTAATGGTCTGTTGGGCCAGGTGGATCTGATTCTGCCGCATTTAAAGCGCAAGCAGGTGGCGATTGTCAGTAATGCGACAGTGGCGCCTTTATACATGCAGGCGATTGCCCAGCCCTTGCGCAATGCTGGTGTCAGCGTGATTGAGATTATTCTGCCGGATGGCGAGGCGTATAAAAATAACCAGACCTTACAGATCATCTATGACCATTTGCTGCAAAATCGCTGCGAACGCAATACCACCCTGATTGCCCTGGGCGGCGGGGTGATTGGTGATTTGACCGGCTATGCGGCGGCGACTTATCTGCGTGGCGTGCCGTTTATCCAGGTGCCGACCACTTTGCTCTCACAAGTGGACTCGAGTGTTGGCGGCAAAACTGGCATCAACCACCCTCTGGGCAAAAACATGATAGGCGCGTTCTACCAGCCTAAGTTGGTGCTGGCCGATATCGACACCTTAAAAACATTGCCGCAGCGTGAGTTGTCCGCTGGCATTGCTGAAGTGATTAAATATGGCCTGATCCGCGATGCTGACTTTTTTGACTGGCTGGAAACCAATATGCCTGCGCTGATGGCGTTGGACACCGCCGTGGCTAGCTATGCGATTTATCGCTCGTGCCAGAATAAAGCCGAGGTGGTGGTGGCCGATGAGCATGAGCAGGGCGAGCGCGCCTTGCTCAATCTGGGGCATACTTTCGGCCATGCCATTGAGAATGCCATGGGTTACGGGGTTTGGCTGCATGGTGAAGCTGTCGCCACCGGCACAGTCATGGCGGCGGATCTGTCACAGCGTATGGGGTGGCTTAATGCCGCGCAAATCGCGCGCATTAAAACCATTATGCAGGCCGCCAAGTTGCCGATAGAGGCGCCAGATTTGGGTGCTGATGAGTATCTGCGCTTGATGCAGCTTGATAAAAAAGTCGCGGATGGCCGTATTCGGCTGATTTTGCAGCAGGATATCGGCAAGGCCGTGATCACCGCCGATTACGATGCCGAGAAGTTAAAACAAACGCTGTCATTGGCGGCATAATACGAGAGCCACCATGACCTTAGCCAGCTTTGCCGCACATCCCGAACAAACGCGTGGCCGCAAGGTCGGCGAGCAAGAGTCACCGTTGCGTAATGTGTTCCAGCGCGATCGCGACCGTATTATTCACTCCACCGCTTTTCGTCGGCTCGAGTATAAAACCCAGGTATTTGTGAATCACGAGGGCGACCTGTTCCGCACGCGCCTCACGCATAGCATTGAAGTAGCGCAACTCACGCGCGGTATCGCGCGTACGCTGGGTTTGCATGAAGACTTGGCAGAAGCAATCGCGCTGGCACATGACCTCGGGCACACGCCGTTTGGTCATGCCGGCCAGGATGCACTAAATCATTGCATGCGCGATTACGGTGGTTTTGAGCATAATTTGCAGTCTTTGCGCGTGGTGGATGTGCTCGAAAACCGTTATGCCAGTTTTGATGGTCTGAACCTCACTTTTGAAGTGCGCGAAGGCATCCTCAAGCACTGCTCACGCAAAAACGCGCAGTTGCTGGGGGACGTTGGCGAACGCTTTTTGCGCGGCGAGTCGCCCAGCCTGGAGGCGCAAGTCACCAATTTTGCCGATGAAATTGCGTATAACAATCATGACGTAGATGATGGCTTGCGCTCAGGCTTGATCACGATCCAGCAACTGGCCGGTATTCAGTTGTTTGCCGAAAATATGGCAGAAGTGAAAAAACTGTATGGCGACATCGAAGAAAAGCGGCTGGTGCATGAAACCATCCGCCGCATGATTAACGTGCTGGTGGTCGACTTATGCCAGCAAAGCCAGCAGGCGATCGCCGAATTGAGTCCCGCCAGCATTGATGATGTGCGCAAGGCACCTGCCTATTTGATCGGCTTTAGCCAGGCCATTGATGAAAAAAATCTGGAGCTCAAGCAGTTTTTGCGTAAGCATCTTTACCAGCACTATCGCGTCAATCGCATGAGCGCCAAAGCGCGCCGCATTGTAGAAGAGCTATTTAAGGCGTTTATGGACAATCCTGCGCTGATGCCCGATGAATATCAATTGGCTGCCAAACACAATCAGGCACGTGCCGTGGCAGATTATATTGCTGGCATGACTGATCGCTATGCCATCCGTGAACATCGGCGTTTATTCGCGGTAGAAGAGAGCTGGTAACCGCTGCGTGCAAAAGGC
>CAYPZE010000091.1:0-7702 GCA_964415305.1 uncultured Methylotenera sp. | reverse complement strand
AGCGGGGGTCATCGGTTTGGATAAATCGATATCGAGGTTTTGATTCCAACACATATTGTTTTGAATCAGGCCAGCTATCAAATTGTTGCAACCGAAATCTTTTTGCAGTACCTCAAATGAAAATCCCAAGTGCTCTTTTTGCAGTCGATGCCCATGTCGATCTAAAAACTGCTGCTTGATCTTGTAAGCACGGTGGGAAGACGGAATGAATGAACAAGAAATGATTGCATCCAAGTTCTTCATTAACTCAGGAGAGAATGCTTTGTGATCCCCTACAAAGTAATTGTTGCCAAGGGCCAAACAATATCGACGCTCGATTTCCAGCTTTTCCATTGTTCGACCAAAGTAATTAACTAACTTCGGGTTGGTTTGACTATCAGGCTTTGCAGATACAAAGGTTGTAGTTTTTGCTGGTTGGCTAACCCAAGGTAGATGCAAGCAAAAATCCATGGTCCACACGTAGGGGATTTTTGTGCCTACAAAATTTCCATGCTCGATACCTGCTTCTTTACAAAGGTCGATAGTGCCAATAGATGGAGGAAGGTACCGATCAAATGCGATATTCCTACCAGTTTCAGGATGAGAATGCTCCCATGGCCAAATGGGGAACTGCTCGCGGATCTCACATCCCGCCCATAAGAAGAGAAGGCCTAGTTTGTACTCTTGTTTACTTAGAAAATGATAACTTCGTTTGAATGGGGGAATGGGTCTGAAGAATTGAAATGATATGGGGGACGGATTCCACCGTTTGATCTTTATCCAAGGCTGATAGTCATGGCCGAAGCCACTACCATCCCCGGATTCAATCATCCGCTCGATACGATCCCAAGTAGGTTTTGGGGCGCGGGCCATCATCTATCCCCTTGTATAGGGGAGTGGGCGTGCAAGTGCATAATGCTTCCTCTCATTTACAAAAAATTAGGAAAACAAATCCCTTGACTCTTCGTTTTGATAGGAGCAATATGCAGCTGTGTGTGGGCATATTCCTGTTGACGCAGGAGCCTTACAAAACAAAGAGCCGAAGTTTACTTCGGCTTTTTCTTTTTTAAATCTCTTAGCTTCTCACATCTCCTTCGGAATGTTTTGCTTCGATTGAGTCTTCTTTCAGTTTGATCTGAAGGGCACTGTCTAGATTTTTTTCTTTGATCCCAAGTGCCAACGCTATCTCGTGTGACTCACCTCTCAAGCATTTGGCCTCTCCGCGTAGCACGCGATATACCAATGCCGTTTTGAATCCCCAACTCCTAGACCATTCGGCAACCGAGAGGCCTTGGGCTTCAAACAGAGATTTAGCTTGGTCAGTAGAAATCATTCGGCTTTTAATATTAAACATATTATATAAATATTAAGTTATAAGCTAAATTTGCCACAAATTTACAGAATGTGCAATAATCATCGTAAGTATTTTGGAAATCAATAGAATGAGTAACCAAGAAGAAATGTCGTTGAGTTTGCCGGATCGCATACGGATCGAAAGGAAGCGTATGGGTCTGTTACAGGGTGAATTCGCAAAGCTTGGGGGAGTGTCTATTACGTCGCAGTCTTTCTATGAAACTGGTAAAACCTGGCCAACAATGGAGTACTTGGAAAACCTGAGAGCTAACGGAGTCGATGTGCGATTCATTGCATCCGGCCTAAGAGCAGTGAACACTACTGTTGATTGGTTAATTCTTAAAAATGCATATTTAATGGTGCAACATTCGTTTGTAGACAGAGGGGATGTTGAATATTCTCCAGAACAGTTATTCGATGCTTTTAAAACAGTAGCTGAGGCAGCATTAGGTATTGCAAGACCTGATCTAATCGCTGACAAAGTAAGCAAAAAGGGACTGGTGAATGAAAATGAGCATTCAGGATGAAAATCTAAAGGAGTTCAAACGCCTTATTCAAGAAGCGGCTAAAAATGCAAAAACCAAAGATGACCTTGGGTTACGATTAATTTCATCAGTTGCTGCAGACTATGAAGAACATCTCGATCGAAAGCAGTTATATAAAAAGCCAGCTTCAATCCTTTTTCATCTGTTCAAGCGCATTATTCTCTCTCCGTTCACAGCTTATAAGGCATTCAATCTAGGCCCCAAAAATAAAGATCCTTTTATATGCAATTACATTGAAGATTTGTACAAAAATAAGGTGATTAATCAAGCCCAAGTTCGAATCATCAATTCGTATCAAATGTTGCATGCTTCTTCTGACAAGGTAATCAAGCTAGCTGCTCCTAGCAGTAACGATCGTCGAATAGCCGTCTTGCAAAGCATTTGTGTTTTGGTACTTCTACCATTTGTAGTGAAGTTAGTCTGGGATGTGTCAGTCAATTTAAGAGCTATTCCATTTGGATATCTTGCTGGCGCAGCGTTAGGACTGATTTTGCGAGATGGGTATTACCGATATTGGGGTCGCAACAGGATAATTAGTTTTATGGCTCAACATCAGCCATGGATTAAACAAACATAGAACCCGAGTTAGCGGAGCAAGCGTTTCGCTAACTATCGACGGCTAGTAGTGTTTACGTAGCACTGTGCCTATAGACTCTAATAATTTATTACCTTCAACGATCTGCAGATGAATATTATTTCTAGAGGCAATCCAAGTTGTTGCAATACTCGTTATTGCGCCTACTAGAGTTCCAATTAATCCCCAAATCGCTGCATTCATTGCAAGCTCCATCACAAAAAATCAGTAGTCGGAAAGAGAGTTGGCGTTGGAGACCATCCGAAGAATACCTCAAGTAGCACTCCAACAGAGTCCAGGATAAGTTATTATCGCTCTATTGTCAGATAGTAAGAAACCTAAATCATCCTAAATCAGAACGGTTTCTAGTCAATCACCTCGTTTTAATCGTCTAACTCATTGATTTTGAATGTTTTGATACCTTTATTCAGAGAAAGTATCAAGAATAATGCCATTTTTGATATGAAAAAGGCCTCTAAAAGTTAATTTAGAGGCCTTTTAAAGTTACGTATTAATTAATTCACTGTTTGATAAAAACTACGTATTAATTATCAAAGTTACGTATTAATTAACGCAAAATATATATGAAATTAAGCCGCGAAATTTTTCGCTGCGAATTCCCAGTTCACCAGGTGGTTCAGGAATGTTTCGACAAACTTAGGACGCGCGTTGCGGTGGTCGATGTAGTAGGCGTGTTCCCATACATCGATGGTCAGCAAGGCAGTGTCGCCAGTCGTCAGTGGGGTGCCAGCGGCGCCCATATTGACGATATCCACAGAGCCGTCGGCTTTTTTCACCAACCATGTCCAGCCAGAGCCGAAGTTGCCCACGGCTGATGCCTGAAACGCTTTTTTGAACTCTTCGTATGAACCCCATTTGGCGTTAATGGCTGAAGCTAACGCCCCAGTTGGCTCGCCGCCACCGTTTGGTGACAGGCAGTTCCAGAAGAACGTGTGGTTCCAAACCTGGGCTGAGTTATTGTAGATGCCAGCAGAAGATTTTTTAATGATGTCTTCGAGCGCGGCATTTTCAAACTCAGTGCCCTTGATCAGGTTGTTGAGGTTGGTCACATACGCTTGATGGTGTTTGCTGTAGTGGTAGTCAAAGGTTTCTTCTGACATGTGTGGGGCCAATGCATTTTTTGCAAATGGCAATGCTGGTAAGGCGTGTTCCATGGATGTTCCTTTTTTGGTTTGTTGAAATAGTTGCCTGCTTTTGTAAGCTAAGACGATGTGACGTTGGAGTCACGAGACTGGCAAAGGTTTACCAATTTAGTAAGGTTATTTTGCCATATTTTGCCCGCTTGCAAAACCTTGACGGCACCATCATTGCACAGAAGTGCGTTATTTCTTGCGTGCACGCGGATGCGCGGCATCGTAAATTTTACTCAAGTGTTGAAAGTCGAGATGGGTGTAAACCTGGGTGGTGCTGATATTGGCGTGCCCCAGCATTTCTTGCACGGCACGCAAATCGCCGCTACTCTGTAACACGTGGCTGGCAAAGCTGTGGCGCAACATATGCGGGTGCACATGGTTATGCAGTCCTTGCTTGACGGCCCAATGGTTGATACGACCCTGTACCGTGCGTCCGTGAATGCGTCTACCCTGCTTGCTGACGAACACCGCCATTTCTGCCGGACGCTTGGAGAGCCAGACGGCGCGAATGGCCAGCCAGTCTTGGAGCGCCGCGACGGCTTTACTGCCTAAGGGTACCATGCGAGTTTTATTGCCTTTACCGGTGACGGTGATTAGGCTTTCCTGTAAATCCAGGCGATCCAAGTTGAGGTCGACCAGTTCACTCAGGCGCAGGCCTGAGGAATAAAACAGCTCAAGCATGGCTCGGTCACGTAGCGCGATCGGTTCGTTGCCTTCAATGTCGACCAGTTTGATGGTTTGTTCTATTGACAACGCATGCGGCAAAGTTTTGGGGGCTTTGGGGGCACGTAGGCCAATCACTGGGTTAGCCGGGAAAGCCTTGTGTAGCACCAGGTAGCGGTAAAAGCCACGCCAGCTCGACAGGATGCGCGCGATGCTGCGCCCGTGCATGCCCTGACTGTTTAAACTGGCAATTTGACGACGAATGTCTTGTGGTGTAAGCGTTTGGAGCTGATCTGCATGTTGTTGCAACAAGCGCTCAATATCGCGTTGGTAGTTGTTGCGTGTATGCTCGCTGAGGCCGCGCTCAAAGTGTAGAAAGTCGAGGTAGTCATCCAGCAGTTCATGCATGAACGCTACCTCTAGTGATGGGGCCTACGCTGACAATTGCCGCAAGAATATGCCTCTTGGCGGAAACCTCAGCGGGGGCTTTCATATGATGTATCTGGCCAGTGAAGCGCTGACCAGCTCTCCAATCCGGCTGAGGAATAAGGTGCCCATGCCCGCATAAAAGCGGCTACGTTGCTCGCTGGGGATCGCCATCAGGCCAAAGGTGACTTCTTGATAGCGCATGGGGATCACCGCCAGTGACGCGGGCGTGTCCGTAAACCAGCCCGCAATATCCATGGTGGGTAAGGTGCCACAATAGGGCTGGCTTAAATCTTTGGCCCAGTTTTTTAGGGAATCTTCAGCGTCTATAAACAGCGCATCCGCAGCGTGACTGTCGTTGACCCATAGCTTGAGCTGCGCATTTGGCAATTGAAAGTGCGTGGCCAAAAATGCCACCAGGTGCGTGTGCAATGCGGCCACATCTTTAGCAAACAGCAATCCCAGCGTGAGCTCGTGGACTTTGTTGGCAGTTGCTTCATTTTCTTCTGCGGTTAAAATCAGCTCGGTAAAGCGTGACTCGAGCACGCGAATTTTATCGCGCTGGGCAATTTGCTGGCGCTCGGCCAGTGAAATCGTGCCTTTACCATGCGGGCTGGGCAAAAACAGCTCGGCCAGCAAGTGCGCATGACTTTCAAAAAAGTCGGGATGCGCCTTGAGGTAATGCTTGATATCGTTTTCGTGAATACTGTCTTCCATCATGCTGCTATTCTGGTCTCTCTAAATCTCTATTTCGCCGTCAAAGACAATCTCTGCCGGTCCTGTCATCATGACCGGTGCATCATCGCCCGCCCATTGAATAGTTAAAATGCCGCCGCGGGTATGTACTTTGACCGGGCTTTGCAATGAGCCCAGCTGGATGCCGCTGACGGCCGCAGCGCAGGCGCCGGTGCCACAAGCCAGCGTTTCACCGCTGCCACGTTCATACACGCGCAGGTTGATTTCATGGGCGTTGAGCACCTGCATAAACCCGGCATTGACGCGTTGCGGGAACTGCGGGTGTGATTCGATTTGCGGACCTAGACTGGCGACTTCGGCGGTGTGCACATTGTCGACCAGCATCACAGCATGCGGATTACCCATAGACACGGCGCTGATCATCACCGTCTCGTCTTTGAGCGGCAATTCATAAACAGTAGACTGCGTTTTAGCCTCAAACGGAATCTGCGCTGGTGTGAAGCGTGGCGCACCCATATTGACCGTCACCTGACCATCGTCTTGCAGCATCAGTGTGATCACACCGCTGGCGGTCTCCACCTTGATGTCACGTTTATGGGTCAGGCCTTTTTCGACCACAAAGCGAACAAAACAACGCGCGCCATTGCCGCATTGCTCTACTTCGCCACCATCGGCGTTAAAAATGCGGTAACGAAAATCAACGCCGTCAGTGTCGGTGGATTCGACCATGAGTAACTGGTCACAACCGACGCCGAAGTAACGGTTGGCGATGTGCTGGATTTGGCTATGCGAAAGATGCACAGGGGTTTGCGTGGCATCAATCACA
This sequence comes from uncultured Methylotenera sp., assembly GCA_964415305.1. GTDB lineage: Bacteria > Pseudomonadota > Gammaproteobacteria > Burkholderiales > Methylophilaceae > Methylophilus. The sequence goes on along the minus strand of CAYPZE010000091.1, from coordinate 1,486 downwards.
ACAAAATCATTGCCCGCGCCCTGCATTTTGGTAAATCGTAATTTCATAGCTCAAGATGATACTCCATCGTGCCGTTGAAGACATCCTTGGCGCGAAGATTTATTCCTTGGCATAAATAAACTCAGGTAAAATCCTTGTTCCCCAATTTGGGTGCTGGCTTCAGCCTTTAGTCAGTGCCGTTTATTAACTTAATTACTTTTCAAGGCGTCAACCATGAGTGAATATCTTTTTACTTCGGAATCCGTCTCCGAAGGCCATCCCGACAAATTAGCTGATCAGGTATCTGACAGTATTCTGGATGCTATTTTAGCCCAAGACCCCACCGCACGTGTCGCGGCAGAGACCCTGGCAAACACCGGTTTGGTGGTATTGGCAGGTGAAATTACCACCACTGCCAATGTCGACTACATCAAGGTTGCTCGTGATGCGATTAAACGCATTGGTTACGACAACACCGATTACGGCATTGACTACAAAGGCTGCGCGGTATTGGTGGCTTATGACAAACAATCGCCAGATATTGCCCAGGGTGTGGATAACGCCAACGATGATCCGCTGGATCAAGGTGCCGGTGACCAGGGCCTGATGTTTGGTTATGCCGTCAATGAAACCCCGCAACTGATGCCGTTGCCGATCTGGCTGAGCCACCGTGTGATGGAGCGCCAGTCACAATTACGTAAGGATGGCCGTTTGCCATGGTTGCGTCCAGATGCAAAATCACAAGTGACGATTCAGTATGTGGATGGCAAGCCGCACAAGATTGATACTGTGCTGGTGTCTACACAACATGCGCCAGACATGTCTCTGGAAGCCATTCGCGAAGCCGTGATTGAAGAAATTATCAAGCCAACCTTGCCTGCCGAGCTGATTAAGGGCGAGATTAAATACCTGGTGAACCCGACTGGCCGTTTTGTGATTGGCGGCCCGCAAGGCGATTGTGGCCTCACTGGCCGCAAGATTATTGTGGATACCTATGGCGGTGCTGCACCACACGGTGGTGGCGCGTTCTCGGGCAAAGACCCTTCTAAAGTAGACCGTTCAGCCGCTTATGCTGGCCGCTATGTGGCGAAAAATATTGTCGCTGCCGGTTTGGCCGACAAGTGCCTGGTGCAGGTCAGCTATGCGATCGGCGTGGCTCAGCCAACCTCTATCATGGTGGAAACCTATGGCACAGGCAAAATTTCTGATGAGAAATTGACCCAGCTGGTGCGCGAGCATTTTGATCTGCGTCCTAAAGGCATCGTAAAAATGCTAGATCTGCTGCGTCCTATCTACACCAAAACCGCCGCGTATGGCCATTTTGGTCGTGATGAGCCAGAGTTTAGCTGGGAGGCGACGGATAAAGCCGCTGCCTTGCGTGCTGCTGCAGGGCTGTGAATTTGACACATCATCCTGCATGTTAAAGCATGCATGTAAAAGTAATTTTGAAGGGGGCTTTTAGCCCTCTTTTTTTTTAATTTTTTTCCGAGATATCGTTATAAGATGT
>CAYPZE010000090.1:0-7817 GCA_964415305.1 uncultured Methylotenera sp. | reverse complement strand
TTTTCTGCCTGCACCCAGGCCGGCCAAGCGAGTCCACAAGCCACAATCACCGCCGACTGACATACAAAAAGACAGGCGAACCTGTCTTTTTGTGCACATCAACACCAACAGCCCTTACTTGACTTTAATTGGCACGTATAAAGTGTTTTCACCACGTTGCACCAACACTGCCACCGTCTTGCCGGATGCGACTGCATTAATCTGCTTGTTAAAAGCATCAACGCTTTGGCTTTCATTGTTATTCAAGCCCAGAATCACATCACCGCGACGAATCCCCGCTTGTGCCGCAGCGCCACTGCTTTCAATGACCAGCAAACCATTCTTACCATTGAGTTTTTTCTTTTGTAGCGCAGTCAATTCACGCAAAGTCAGGCCGATCTTATTGGCTTCTGGCTTCACTGGTTCTTTGCTGGCAGCAGGCGCTTCAGATTGATCACTCGGCATTTCGCCTACGCCCAATTGCAGGATCTTATTCGCGCCTTTACGCACAATCTCTACTGGCACCACTTTACCTGGTTTGGTCGTCGCGACCACACGCGGCAGATCGCTTGAGGTCACAATCGGCTTGCCATCAAACTTGAGGATAATATCGCCCGCTTCCAGACCACCCTTGTCTGCCGGACTGTTTTTCTCGATACCGGCGATCAATGCGCCATTGGTTTGCTTGAGACCAAATGAGTCAGCCAGGTCTTTAGTAACCTCCTGAATACCGATGCCTAACCAGCCACGCGCGATACGACCAGTGGCTTTGAGTTGATTAGAAATATCGATCGCAACATCAATGGGGATACTGAATGACAAACCCATGGAGCCGCCATTCTTGCTATAAATCTGCGAGTTCACGCCAACCACTTCACCACGCAGGTTAAACAATGGACCACCCGAGTTACCCGGGTTAATGGCGACGTCGGTTTGAATAAACGGCACATAATTCTCTTGTGGCAGCGCACGGCCTTTGGCACTGACAATGCCCGCGGTCATGGTATTTTCAAGACCAAACGGCGAGCCAATCGCCGCTACCCATTCACCGACCTTCAAGGCATTAGGGTCACCCACCGTCACTTTGGGCAAACCAGTCGCGTCAATTTTAATTAAGGCCACATCAGTACGTTTATCCGCACCGATGATTTTTGCCTTGAATTCGCGCTTGTCATACAACTTTACCAACACCTCGTCGGCTTCATTCACCACATGCGCGTTGGTTAAAATATAGCCATCGGCACTGATAATAAAACCAGAGCCCAATGACTGGGTTTTATAGTCCTGACCACCCTCCTGGCCTGGCCCGCCAGGCATGCCGGGGATACCAAAGCGACGCAAAAACTCTTGCAGGTTTTCATCATTTGGCATGCCAGGGAAACCAATATTGCCGCCATGCACCACAGAAGTAATGCTGATATTGACCACTGCGGGCCCTTGCTTTTCAGCCAGCTCGGTAAAGTCAGGCAAATCTTTGGCTTCTACCGCTACCACAGGCAGGGTGATTGTGACTGCACATGCCAACATCAGGCCCGATATCCATTGTTTCATCATGATTATTCCTACCATTTAATGATTATAAAATTTTCGTACCATGCATTTTAAGCAGCATGCGCACATTAATGCCGAAAGGTTTCACCATCATGACATGGTGGCGCTAGCAAAAAATTCAAGTAACAGGGAGTTTTCGCGCGGACGACAAGCGGACTTCAAGGTCATGAATGCTGTTCAAAACGTTGATCGTGATCAGCCATATAAACTATTTTTTAAAGGTCACCTGCTGTGCGATTTGCTCAACCGTTTGCGCCGGCACTTCACCCACCACCACCAGCTGGTAGCCATTTAACACATGTGCATAAACATTGGTTGACCCCATGCTTTTCTTGCCGACACGCGGCTGCATACCTTTGACCATAGGCTCAACAAATAGCGATACCGAGGCCAGTCCATCAGAAAAAATCAACTGTTGCACCTGCGTGGTACGGCCAGGCACTTTTAACTGGATTTGATCGACTTTTTTATAGCCAGTTGGCAGATTGGCCACCACCAGATTATCTACCGTGTGTGTCAAATCGGTAGTGTCGTCCATCACATAAGGTTTGCTGGTATCAATTTTTGGCTGAAACCAATCTAGGTCTTTGGTGTGCAACATTGCTACCTGATTAAATCCAATCTGCTCCAGCGTGTGGCCCTCGGTATCCAGCATGCTCATTTTGAGCAGCAAACCAAATTCAGTATCCGACCAAATGCGATACTGATAACGCAGATTATCATTGGGCACCATGTCTATGACTTGCGCCAGGCGGCCAGCAATACGTTCCTGGCCAACAAACTTGAGTTTATAGTTTTGCTTGAGTGGATAAAGCTGTGTCGGCAACATGGCTGGAAACAAATTCTGACCGCGGCGTTTTTCAATCACGACTTTATCGTTTTTAGCATTGAAGATGACGATATCATCCCCTTCGCTAAACACTTCGCGCGGCCTGCCATCCAGCACCACATTGCGGGTGAACTCGCGCCCGCCTTCATAAATATGGGTGATTTGTACTGAGCGTATCATCGCCCCATTGTGGTAAACAAACAGCCCCTGATAATTGAGCTCGCGGGCTGCCGATGCCGTTTTTTGCATGGTTGCCCAAAGATCGTCTTCGGCAAAAGCAGGCTGGCTAATCGCAGCCAGTAACAAAGCAGGCAGACAAGCCCGCAGGAAATCAAACTTAGATGGCATAAAGTAGAAACAGTAAACTTATTCACCAGCGTTATAGGCTACGCTGTGCATATAATAAGTGGCACTATTGGGCGCGTAATTGTGGTGCGCAACCACATATTCATCAGTATCGTTGTCGGCAATTTGCGTTGGCGCAACCGTTTCAGGCTGATTCAAGACAAACATCCCGACAAAAAAAGCCGCTGCGACTGAGGCCGCAATTGACCAGCTATATTTACTGAAACGCGGACGGATATGAGTCACTTTATCTGCCGCTGCCATTGCTTGTGGCGCCAGCATGGTTGGTTCATCATCCAGCCTCGACATAATCCGGCTAGTCATCTCAGACTCAATCCAACAATCGTCACGGATCACATCGCGAATCACATGATAGTCACGCCACGCCTGGGCAACTTCGCCCGTAGATTTAGCCGCGAGAAAAATATGTTCACAGCGCTCAACATCGACCTCACCGTCGACCAAGGCAGATAATTGCTGCTTCATAATAACCCCAAATCAATCAATGTTTTTATGTTAGCATTTAACAAATTATTTGTCATAACACCGACACACCCACAACCGTTTTTATAGCAGATATGCGCCATTACCAACGCTTATGCTGAGGCGTATCCAACAGCGGCCTCAACTTGGTAGCAATCGTTTCTCGCGCCCTAAAAATACGTGAACGTACAGTCCCAATAGGACATTGCATCACGTTTGCAATGTCTTCGTAACTCAAGCCTTCTAATTCACGCAAAGTAATCGCTGTGCGCAACTCTTCAGGCAATGCGGCAATGGCATCATTGACTGTTTGCGCAATCTCTTTGGTCATCAGCGAGGTTTCAGGCGTCTCCATGGTACGCATGTCATTAGCTTCATCGAAGTTTTCAACATCTTCGATTTCCACATCCTGCATCACCTGTGGCTTACGCCCCAAAGACACCAGATAGTTTTTGGCGGTGTTAATACCAATGCGGTACAACCAAGTATAAAACGCACTGTCGCCGCGAAAACTATGCAATGCACGATAAGCCTTGATAAAGGACTCCTGCACAACATCCTCTACCTCAGCTTGGTCGCGAATCATGCGAGATAACAGGCGCCCAAGCTTACGGTGGTATTTTTCCACCAACAAACCAAAGGCGCGTTTATCACCTTGCTGCGCGCGCTCAACCAGCATCTGGTCAAACTCTTTATTCTCTAGCTGTTTGGCGTTCGCCGCCTGAACAGTCATATCGCGATGACTCCCTTGGGTAATTTTATGATTGGGAGTAGTATACGCTTTTGTGTTATTTTCGACGAACCCGGTGCGCGTTAACGCCTCTAAATTTGCTGTGTGTAACATCGTCTCATCCCTTTTTATTGCCTGCTGTTGCGACGCGCAAAACAGACAACATTGTGACTCCGCAATCCCCTGCAAAGTTCCATTCATCCCAAAACAATATGAATAAAGTGTTTGACGTCCTGATTATTGGCAGCGGGCTGGCGGGTCAATCGCTGGCCTTACGATTAGCCGATCAACACCGCGTCTGTATCCTAAGTAAACGCGAACTTACCCTGAGTGCCAGCAACTGGGCACAAGGTGGCATTGCGGCGGTTCACAACAGCGAAGATTCCATAGAAGCACATATTAAGGATACGCTGGATGCAGGTGCCGGACTGTGCGACAGCGAAGTCACGCGCATGGTGGTCAACAATGGCCGCGCCAGCATTGAGTGGCTGCTAAAGCAAGGCGTGAACTTCACCCGCGAAGCGGATGACGATCGACTGCACCTGACCCGCGAAGGCGGCCATAGTCACCGCCGCGTCGTGCATGTGGCAGATGCCACTGGCCAGGCAGTACAAACCACGCTGACAGATCGCGTACGCGAGCATCCGAACATCACCATTCTTGAACACCACATTGCGGTTGACCTCATCACCACACATAAATTGTTTAAGCAAACCGCTAGTGACGGCCCTAACCGCTGCCTGGGTGCGTATGTGCTCAACAACCAGACTGGCAAAGTGATCACGCTTTCTGCGCAATACACCGTTACCGCCACTGGTGGCGCGGGCAAAGTCTATTTGTACACCACCAACCCCGACATCAGCACCGGCGACGGTATCGCCATGGCCTGGCGGGCAGGTTGCCGCGTGGCCAATATGGAGTTTGTGCAGTTTCACCCAACCTGCCTCTATCACCCGCATGCCAAATCTTTTCTGATTTCAGAAGTACTGCGTGGTGAAGGTGGTTTGTTACTGCTGCCGGATGGCACGCGCTTCATGCCCTGGCATGACGAACGCGCTGAATTGGCGCCACGTGACGTGGTGGCCCGAGCCATTGACTTTGAAATGAAAAAGCGCGGCCTGGATTGTGTTTACCTGGATATCAGCCACAAGCCGCTTGATTTTATCCAGTCGCACTTCCCCAATATTTATCAACGCTGCTTGCAACTAGGTATCGATATCAGCAAACAGCCCATCCCCGTTGTACCCGCCGCGCACTACACCTGTGGCGGCGTGATGACCGACATGCATGGCCGCACCGACATTGACTGCCTGTATGCGATTGGCGAAACAGCTTGTACGGGCTTACATGGTGCCAACCGTTTGGCCAGTAACTCGTTGCTTGAGTGCTTGGCCTTTAGCCAAAGCTGTGCGCTCGATATTGAAGCGCAAGGTTTGCAACCCACCATTTCGCTCCCGGACTGGGATGAAAGCCGCGTCACCGATGCTGACGAAGAAGTGCTGATTACTCACACTTGGGATGAGCTACGTCGCTTTATGTGGAACTACGTCGGCATTGTGCGCACCACCAAACGCCTAAGCCGCGCGCTGCACCGTATTCATATGTTGCGCGACGAAGTACATGAGTTCTACAGCAATTTTAAAGTCAGCCACGACCTGATCGAGCTACGTAACCTGCTGCAAGTGGCCGAGCTGATTGTGCGGTGTGCCATTGAGCGCCATGAGAGTCGCGGTTTGCATTTCAGCAAAGACTATCCTGACTTGCTGCCAGAGGCGATCCCCAGCGTACTGACGCCAGACAACTACACCAGCTTGCTGGATTAGTGTGCCATGATAAAAACCTGGCTGCCAGTTGGCCTGCTGCTGGCAAGCGTTTATGCCCATGCAGCACCTGCGCTAGTCAACGTGATTGATGGTGACACGGTCATTATTCGTGACAACGGCCTCACCTACCACCTACGCCTGCTGGATATAGATGCCCCCGAGCGGCAACAGGCCTTCGGCATCCAGTCCAGGCGTAGCCTGAAACAACTCTGCGAACACACCAGCATTGCCGTCCAACTGCAAGGCCGTGACCTTTACGGCAGAACCCTAGGCCATTTGTACTGCAACAACACTGACGCCAGCCAAGCACAAATTGCGCTAGGCATGGCCTGGTTTAACGCACGTTATTCAAAACGTTTTGAGCTGGATGCGCTACAACGCCAGGCGCAGCAACAAGCCCTGGGCTTATGGCAAGACGCCCAGCCACTGCCGCCCTGGCAATGGCGAAAGATTTACGGACAATATTATCGTCGGCAAGAATGACACATGCTGACAATATCCTTTAGAATACTGTTTTATCAAAGAACTTTAGGACTTTAGACATGCAAGTAGCGATGAACACCGTGGTCACCATGACCTATAAACTGCAAAATAGCGATGGCGACACCTTGGAAGAAAGCAAGGATCCGGTTGCCTATCTGCATGGCGGTTATGACAACATTTTCCCTAAAGTGGAAGAAGCCATGCACGGCAAAAACGTGGGTGACGTGGTAGAAGTCAGCCTGGACCCGGAAGATGCTTTTGGCGAATATGATGATGCATTGGTACAAATTGAACCAGCCAGCGCATTCCCAAGCAAAGACCTGAAAGTAGGCATGCAGTTTGAAGGTGAAGACGAAACCGGCGACGTGATTTTGTACACCATTACTGACATTGCAGACGGCAAAGTCGTGGTTGACGGCAACCATCCTTGGGCAGGTCAACGTTTGCTGTTTACGGCAACGATCGCCAGCGTACGCTCAGCAAACCAGGAAGAAATCTCTCACCAGCACGTCCATGGTGCAGGTGGTCATCACCACTAACGTTCAGCGTTCGTTATCAACGCTACATTAGTGCGCGAGCGGGATGAAGCACAAGGCGCACGGCACGCAGAAACCGGAATGTACTCAAAGTACATGAGGATTTAGAGTACCGCGCAACGCCGTGATTTGCCCGCGCAGCCACTAATCAACGACCTGGCGCAGTTGTCCTTGCGCCAGCATTAACACCTCATCGGCAACCTCTGCCACTTCATCCCCCACATGGCTGACGTACAACGTTGGCAAACCAAACGTTGCGATCACCTGCTTGATATAAGGTAATACCTGTTGCTTGAGCTGATCGTCCAGGCCACTCAATGGCTCATCCATCAACAGCACCGATGGCTGGCGCAATAAAGCACGGCCGATAGCCACCCGTTGTTTCTCACCCCCAGACAACTGGCTGGGCTTGCGTTTGAGCAAGGGCTGGATGGCAAGGATATCCACCACCTCGGGCAGCACTATTCTGGCCAGGCCTGCAGGCATGCCATAACGTAAATTCTGCTCTACACTCATATGTGGAAACAGGCGGCCATCCTGGAACACCAAACCAACCGGACGTTGCCATGGCGGTAATTGAATCGCTTGTTTATGATCAAACCATAGGCTATCCCCACTGCGGATGACGCCAGCAGACGGCATCAACAACCCGGCAATACTATGCAACAAGGTTGTTTTTCCGCAACCTGAAGCGCCCATGATGCCCAGGCAACGACCAGGGGCCAGATCGAAGCGGGCCTGCAAGTCGAATGGACTGTTGGCCGCATAAGGCTGATGAATCTGTATATCGACTGCCAGCATCAGCGTTGGCTCCTGAGCAGGCGGCGTTCCAACCACTGGCTGACCAGTAAGGCCGCAACGGACACCAGTATACTTAGAATCACCAGCCGCAAGGCGGCAGCATCACCCTCTGGCGACTGGGTCAGGCTGTAAATGGCCAATGGCAGAGTGCGCGTTTCACCTTCGAGGTTTCCGGCAAAGGTGATTGTGGCACCAAACTCACCCAGGCTACGGCTGAACGCCAGAATGCCGCCTGTGAGCACGCCGTGATAAGAAAG
>CAYPZE010000089.1:0-7849 GCA_964415305.1 uncultured Methylotenera sp. | reverse complement strand
AACTGGTATGAGGACATCCAGCATGGTTTTTTCACCTGCTTGTGCTTTGCCACGCTGCATGATCGCCAGCACGCCTGCTTCAAACGCAAGGGCAATTTGCAGTGTGTTAAAGGTGTCACTGGAGGCATCGTTAGCTTTGAGGGATTTGCTCATGCTCATGAAGAAACTGGCAAATAAAGGGCCTGAGGCGCCACCAATCGTGCTTAGTAGCTTCATGCCGATCTTGTTCAGTGCATCGGCGCTAGATAAGGTGCTGAGCTCGTTTGCAAGGCCTACAATCGCCTCACATCCGCGCTTCATATTAATATAGTGATCACCATCGCCAATCTCGCGGTCCAGGCATTCAATGTCGGCCTCATGGGCCAGAATGGCCTCGCGAATGGCGGCGGCATAATGATTAATCTCGGAACTGTTCATGGAGGGCTAACTTAAAGTGGCTCAAAATGGCATGTTACTCACAAGCCTGATGCGTCGGCAAGCCTGATTTTATTGTTTTCAGGGTAGGCGTTTTGTGCGCTTACGTTTAAAATAGCGCCGCGGTCCTCGTGGTGAAACAGGATATCACCAGCCCCTCCTAAGGGCTAGTTTCAGGTTCGAGTCCTGACGGGGACGCCAGCTATGCTGTTAAAGTAGTTAAGTGCTTGAAACTAATTGATTAAAGCGCTATAATTTTGGATTGACTTTTGTGTCAATTAACTTGCATGTAATCACATTGGGTGCCTTTAAGCGGGTGTTTTTGATTGCATGTTAATGAATAACCCTTTGAATAGAAAGACTTAAATCATGTCTGTGACTATGCGTCAAATGCTGGAGGCCGGTGTTCACTTTGGCCACCAAACTCGTTACTGGAACCCGAAAATGGCTGAGTTCATTTTTGGTGATCGTAACAAAATTCATATCGTCAACCTGGAAAAAACACTGCCACTGTTTGAAGAAGCACAGAAATACGTGCGTACGCTGGCAGCAAACAAGGGTCGTATTCTGTTCGTGGGCACCAAGCGTCAAGCCCGTGACATCGTAAAAGAAGAAGCGCAGCGTGCTGGTTGTGCTTATGTAAACCACCGTTGGTTGGGTGGTATGTTGACTAACTTCAAAACAGTGAAGCAGTCTATCAAGCGCCTGAACGACTTTGAAGCCATGATGTTGGATGGCAGTATCGAAAAGTTCGGTAAAAAAGAAGCCTTGGGCATCAAGCGTGAAATCGAAAAGCTGGAGCGCTCTATCGGCGGTATTCAGGAAATGGGTGGCTTGCCAGATGCGATTTTCGTGATTGACGTTGGTCATGAAAGCGGCGCGATTACTGAAGCACGTAAACTGGGCATCCCAGTGATTGGTATCGTGGATACTAATAACTCACCAGATGGTATCACTTACGTGATTCCAGGTAATGATGACTCCTCACGCGCGATCCGTTTGTATGCACGTGGCATGGCGGATGCCGTGTTGGAAGGTCGCGCAAACGCGATTTCTGAAATCGTGAAAGCTGCACAGGAAGAAGTTGCACCAGCTGAGGCTGTGGCTGAGTAATTGCTGGTAGCTTAAAAAGGGGCGATGCGCCCCTTTTTCTATTGCATTTCATCATATGCCTGACACATCAATGGCATATCGTAAAAAAGAATTTTTAAGATAAATCCTCAATGAGATAAATGCTCATGCAGGAATCCTAACAAAAGGAGCAAATAAATGGCTGAAATTACCGCAAGCATGGTGAAAGACTTACGTGAGCGCACCGATGCCCCGATGATGGACTGTAAAAAGGCACTGACTGAAGCGGAAGGCGATATGACCCGTGCAGAAGAAATTCTGCGTGTCCGTTTTGGTAACAAAGCGAGCAAAGCGGCTGGCCGCGTGGCTGCTGAAGGTACCGTTGGCATCAGCATTTCTGCTGACGGCAAACTGGGTACATTGATTGAAGTGAACTCTGAAACTGACTTCTGTGCTAAAAACGAAGAGTTCCTGAAGTTTGTCAGCGATCTGGCACAAACTGTAAATGAAAATAACCCGGCTGATATTGAAGCTGTCGGTGCATTGCCATTGCGTGGCGAAACCGCTGAAGCTGTGCGTGCGCAACTGGTCGGTAAAATCGGTGAAAACATCACCCCACGTCGTTTTGTGCGTACAGCTGCAAAAGGCCAGTTGTTCAGCTATGTGCACGGTAGCAAAATCGGCGTGTTGCTTGATTTGGTGGGTGGCGATGAAGCATTGGGTAAAGACATTGCCATGCACATTGCAGCGGCTAAACCAAAATCACTCGACGCGAGCGGTGTAGATGCTGCGCTAATCGACGCTGAGCGTCGTGTGGCGATCGAAAAAGCCAAAGAAGCAGGCAAGCCAGAAGCGATGCTGGAAAAAATCGCTGAAGGCACTGTGCAAAAGTTCTTGAAAGAAGTAACTTTGCTGAGCCAGGCTTTTGTAAAAGATGACAAGCAGAGCATTGAGCAATTGCTGAAGTCCAAAGGCGCAAGCGTGGCTTCTTTCAGCATGTACGTGGTCGGTGAAGGCATTGAAAAAGCAGTAGTTGATTACGCTGCTGAAGTGGCTGCTGCTGCAAAAGTCTAATTGACTTTTTGCTGCTGTCTCCAAAAAAGTGGGATCTCAGGATTCCACTTTTTTTATGCCTGAAACGGCCGCAAGACGCCAAAGAAAGCGCGTTTTGTGATTAAATAAGCACATTTTGAGTTTGGGAAAATTATCATGGCACAACCTGCGTTCAAGCGCATCTTACTCAAGTTGTCTGGTGAAGCGCTGATGGGTGATGATGCCTATGGCATTAATCGCGAAACAGTGACCGCTATTGTGGCGCAAGTGAAAGAAGTCGTTAGTATGGGCGTGCAAGTAGGCATCGTCATTGGCGGCGGCAATATTTTTCGTGGCGTGGCGCCGGCGGCAGAAGGTATGGATAGGGCAACCGCCGATTACATGGGGATGCTGGCGACGGTGATGAATGCCATGGCCTTGCAAGATGCCATGAAACATGCCGGTGTGGCGGCGCGCGTGCAAAGTGCGTTGAATATTGAAGCGGTGGCTGAGCCTTATATCCGTGGTAAAGCGATTCGTTACCTCGAAGAGGGTAAAGTAGTGATTTTCGGTGCGGGCACCGGTAACCCGTTCTTCACCACCGATACGGCAGCAGCCTTGCGCGGCGTAGAAATCGATGCTGAAATCGTCTTGAAAGCCACCAAGGTGGATGGGATTTATACTGCGGATCCGAAAAAAGACCCGACAGCGACGCGCTATGATATGGTCTCCTATGATGAGGCGATTAACAAAAACTTGAAAGTGATGGATGCCACGGCGTTTACGCTGTGCCGTGACCAGAAAATGCCGATTGCCGTATTTAGTATTTTTAAAGAAGGCGCATTAAAACGCGTGATTCTTGGTGAGAATGAAGGAACGCGTGTGATGGCGTAAGCCTAACACGCCGACATTGGAGAACAACGATGGTTGAAGACATTAAAAAATCTGCTGAGCAGAAAATGCATAAATCGCTGGAGTCGTTAAAAACCGATCTGGCAAAAATCCGCACAGGCCGTGCGCATACCGGTCTGCTGGATCATGTGATGGTTGAGTATTACGGTTCTATGGTGACGGTGAGCCAGGTGGCTAACATTAACTTGGGCGATGCGCGCACACTGAACGTGCAACCATACGAAAAGAACATGATTGCCAAAGTGGAAAAAGCGATTCGTGACTGTGATCTGGGGTTGAATCCGGCGACTAACGGTGACCTGATCCGCGTGCCGATGCCGATGCTGACCGAAGAGCGTCGTCGTGACCTGACCAAAATTGTGCGCGCGGAAGGCGAAGGCGCTAAAGTGGCGATTCGTAACGTGCGTCGCGACGCCAACGATGCCTTGAAAAAGTTGATCAAGGACAAAGCGATTTCTGAAGATGATGAGCGCCGCGCACAAGACGAAGTGCAAAAGATGACGGACAAAGCGGTGATCGAAGTCGATAAAATCTTGCAGCAAAAAGAAACAGATTTGATGGCGGTTTAACCGCGATCAGGGAACAGGGATCGATTTGGGTTTATTTTCCAGCTCTACCAAGCAAGTGCCGCCCATTCAGGAGGTGCCGCAACATGTTGCGGTGATTATGGATGGCAATGGACGTTGGGCAAAAAAGCGTTTTTTACCCCGCGTGGCGGGTCATCAGCGTGGGCTGGAGTCTGTGCGTGCGCTGGTGAAAGCCTGCGTGCGACTGGATATCAAATACCTGACCCTGTTTGCCTTTAGCAGTGAAAACTGGCGTCGTCCGCCAGACGAAGTGACCTTTTTGATGGGCCTGTTTCTGGAAGCGCTGGACAGGGAAGTCAGAAAACTGCACGAAGCCAATGTGATTTTGAAGCTGATTGGTGACCGCAGCCCATTTAACCCGGCCTTGCAGCAAAAAATGCTGGAGGCCGAGCAACAAACGGCGGCCAATACCGGGTTGACGCTGACGATTGCAGTCAACTACGGTGGCCGTTGGGACGTGGTGCATGCCGTTAATCAGCTGCTGGCTGATAAAGGTGCCGTTGCTGAGATCAGTGAAGCCGACCTAGCCCCTTATTTATCGATGCCCTATGCGCCTGAGCCGGACCTGTTTATACGCACTGGCGGCGAGACCCGTATCAGTAACTTTTTGCTCTGGCAGCTCGCTTATACTGAGCTTTATTTCACCCCCACCTTGTGGCCAGATTTTGACGATGCTGCTTTCACGGCGGCATTGACCTCCTATCATCAACGTGAAAGACGTTTTGGTCGCACCAGTGAACAACTCAGCGTTGACAGCGGTAGTGCTTAATAAATTATGTTAAAAACCAGAATCATTACCGCAATTGTATTGCTGGGCTTGTTTTTGCCAGCGTTGTTTTGGCTGCCGCTGATGGCTTGGGCAACAGTCATGCTGGCGCTTACCCTGGTTTGCTTGCATGAGTGGGCGGGCTTTTTACAACTCAGTGCCGCACAGACCCGTTATTACCTGTTGGCGTCGACCCTCACTGGCCTGGGTTTACTTTATTTGCTGCAGCAACTGGGATTTCACTGGTTTTTTTACGGCGCTTTGCAGGTATTTGCCGCGGCGACTGTGTTTTGGCTGTGCCTGGTGCCCGTCGCACTGTTTTTTAATACTTTTTTTAAACACAAAGCACTCAACCTGTTGTTGGGCTGGGGCTTGATGATGTCGTTGTGGATGGCGTTGGTCGCGGCCAAGGAAGTCAATCCTTATGTGCTGCTGGTGATTATTTCCACCATCTGGCTGGCAGACAGCGCAGCGTATTTTGCTGGCAAGCAGTTTGGGCGCCACAAGCTGGCCCCCGCCATCAGCCCGGGCAAGACCTGGGAGGGCGTGGCTGGCGCATTGCTGGCGGTGGCGGCCTATGCCGCTGCATTAAAGCTCAGCGGGGCAGTCGCTACCTGGTGGGTATTGCCTGGCTTATGGGTGGTCACCATTGCCGGTATTTATGGCGACTTATTTGAATCCTTTTTTAAACGCCGCGCCAACCTTAAAGACAGTGGCCAGTTCTTACCTGGTCATGGTGGTTTTCTTGACCGCGTCGATGGTGTGATTCCGGCCTTGCCGATTGGCATGTGTCTGCTGTTCTGGTTTCATTACTGGCAACAGGCTTACTCGTTTTAAGAGGTTATTTTGCAATACGTCACCATACTCGGCAGTACCGGCACCATCGGTCAGCAGACACTGGATGTGATTTCGCAGCATCCTGGCCGTTATGGCGTGTTTGCGTTGACGGCGCACAGCAATGTGGACGCCATGTTGCAGCAATGCGCGCAATATCAGCCGCGTTATGCTGTGATGCAAGAGGCAGAGGCCGCCCGCTTATTGCAGCAGCGCGTGCAGGCTGAACAACTCAATGTAGCTGTGCTGGCAGGGGTCGATGGGTTAACCGAAGTGGCCGCCCATGCAGAAGTCAGCATTGTGATGGCTGCCATTGTTGGTGCGGCAGGTTTGTTGCCAGCGCTAGCCGCGGCAAAAGCAGGCAAAAAGATTTTACTGGCCAATAAAGAAACCCTGGTGATGGCAGGGCAGTTGTTTATGGATGCCGTCAAGCAGGGGCAAGCAACGTTGTTGCCGATTGATAGCGAGCATAATGCTATTTTTCAGGCGATGCCAAGACAAGCTTATGGCGACTTGAGTGATGTGGGCGTGAACCAGATTATTCTCACCGCCTCTGGTGGCCCGTTCCGTCGTTATACGCAGGCGCAATTGCAAGACGTCACACCAGCGTTGGCCCTCAAGCATCCTAATTGGGTAATGGGTGCCAAAATCACCATTGACTCTTCTACGCTCATGAATAAAGGGCTGGAAGTCATTGAGGCGCATTGGTTATTTGCGGCGCGGCCAGAGCAGATTGAAGTCGTGGTGCATCCGCAAAGCGTGATTCACTCCATGGTGTCTTATGTCGACGGCAGTATTCTGGCGCAGTTGGGTAACCCCGATATGCGGACGCCGATTGCCTATGGACTCGCATATCCTGAGCGCATTGCTTCGGGCGTCAAACCGCTGAGTTTGATTGAAGTGGCTAAACTCGAGTTTGAAGCGCCTGATATGCAGCGATTCCCATGCCTGAGATTAGCCTATGACGCATTGGCCGCAGGCGGCACAGCGTCCGCTATCCTCAATGCGGCGAATGAAGTGGCGGTGGCCGCTTTCTTGCGCGAGCAGATTCAATATCTGGATATCCCGCAATTGCTTGAGGCGACTTTGCAACAATTGCCTGCGGAGCCGGTAGCGTCAATTGAGCAGTTGCTGGCGATTGATACTGAAGCCAGGGCGTTTGTGGCACAAGCGATTGTCAATCTGTCAACCGCGCCTGTGCGTAAGGCCGTCAGCGTATGACCTCAATCTGGGCATTTATTGTCGCCATTGGCGTACTGGTCACCATTCATGAGTTTGGGCATTATCTGGCGGCGCGGAGTTGCGGTGTGCGCGTGCTCAAGTTTTCGATTGGTTTTGGTCAGCCTATTTTTAAATATCAGGCACATGCACAAGCGACCGAGTGGGTATTGTCGTGGATTCCGCTGGGCGGCTACGTGAAGATGCTGGATAGTCGCGAGACAGATGTGGAACATGTGCCCGACACGGATTGGTCACAAGCGTTTGACCGGCAGTCTATCGCTGCGAAAATGTGGATTGTGTTTGCTGGTCCTTTGGCTAACCTGTTGCTGGCGTTTGTATGTTACTGGGGTTTGATTGCCCAAGGGGAAGTTGGACTCAAGCCGTATATCGGGCCAGTGGAGCAGGGCTCGTTGGCGGCCGCCGCCAAGTTACGCCAAGGCGATCTGATTGTCTCACTAGATGGTAAACCTGTTGCCACCTGGCAAGAGGCGCAATGGCAATTGCTGGAAAGCTGGCTGGTCCACAAGCCAGTTGCGGTCGTCACAAAAACACCACAAGGGGAAGTGCATCAGCAAGTGTTGCCACTCAACCAGTTGGCCGGTGAGCCTGATGGTGAAGTCATGCAGAAAATCGGCCTAGCTGTTTTGATGCCTGTAGTGCCAGCCGTGATTGGTGAAGTCATGCCGAGCTCGGTGGCTGAGCAAAGCGGCTTGCAAGTAGGCGATCGTATCCTCAAGGTCAACCAGAGGCCGATTGAGGATTGGCAGCAGTTTGTAAAACTGGTGCGTGCCAGCCCAGCGCAGCCGTTAAAAGTCGAGTATCAACGCGGTGAAAGCCAGTTTCAGGTGAAGTTGTTGCCGGAGGCCATACAACAAGCCGGACAAAAAATCGGCCGCCTGGGTGCCGCCGTCAATATGGATGCTGTCGATTTAACGCCATATCAGGTGGTCCGTCATTACAGTGCCTCGCAAGCCGCCCTGCGTGCGTTAGATAAAATGCAGGAAACCACCAC
>CAYPZE010000088.1:4858-7884 GCA_964415305.1 uncultured Methylotenera sp. | reverse complement strand
TCAGCAAAACGGTTGAGGCCGGAACCATCACACATGGCCGGCGTGATGCCGACCAGTTTGTCGTCTGCGGCAGCCATGTCGACCAGCCAATCGCCAAAAATCTGTGTGTAAGTCGGACGCTCGTTGTGGCTCAGGCTATGGCCGTTTTGCGGATCAAACTTGCTGACGCCATGATATTTGTTCGGGTTGTCCTCCGCCGGGCTGTAGCCTTTGCCTTTTTGCGTCACTACATGCAAAAACTGCGGGCCTTGCAACTGACGGATATTGCCCAGCGTATCCATCAGCGTGTCGATATCATGGCCATCAATCGGGCCAATGTAATTGAAACCGAATTCTTCAAACAGGGTGCCCGGCGTGACCATGCCTTTGGCATGTTCTTCGGCACGGCGTGCAAACTCTTTGACCGGCGGCATAATATCTAGCACTTTTTTACCGCTACGACGGACGCTGTCATACAGCTTGCCGGACATTAAACGGGCAAGGTAGTTATTGAGCGCGCCGACGTTGTTGGAGATGCTCATGTCATTGTCATTGAGAATCACCAGGATGTTGGTGTCCATGTCACCAGCATTATTCAAGGCTTCAAATGCCATACCAGCGGTCATGGCGCCATCGCCAATAATGGCGACGCTACGGCGGTTGGAGCCTTGCGCTTTGGCCGCAACGGCCATGCCTAATGCGGCTGAAATAGAGGTGCTGGAATGGCCTGTGCCAAAGGTGTCGTATTCACTCTCATCACGTTTGGGAAAGCCAGCAATGCCGCCCGCTTTGCGCAGGCCAGCCATCGCTTCGCGACGACCGGTCAGTATTTTGTGTGGATAAGTTTGGTGGCCTACATCCCATACCAGGCGGTCGTCTGGCGTGTTATAGATGTAATGCAGTGCAATTGTGAGCTCAACCACGCCCAGATTAGAGGCCAAGTGCCCGCCAGTTTGCGATACGCTTTGAATCAGAAATGCGCGTAATTCTGCCGCCAGCACTTTAAGCTGCGAGCGCTCCAGTGTGCGCAAGTCGGTCGGGGAGTTAATGCGGGACAGCAGCGAAGTCATGATTAAAATGGGCGCTCACAAATAAATTTGGCAATGCCACGCAGTGGGTCTGCCTGCGGGCCGAAGCCCGCCAGTAACTGCAATGTTTGCGCGTATAAACTGTTTACCAGTGCTTTCGCCTCTTCCAAACCTAGCAGGCTGACGTAAGTTGACTTTTCCTGCAAGGCGTCTTTGCCTGCGGTTTTGCCCAGGGTTTGTGTATCAGCGGTCGCGTCCAGAATGTCGTCGACCACCTGAAACGCCAGCCCCATATGTTGACTGTATTGTGTCAATGCATTGATCAATGGCAGGTCCGTGTGATCCGCCGCATAGGCGCCGAGTAACGCCGCCGCTTCAATCAGGGCGCCGGTTTTGTACTGGTGCATGGTTTCCAGTGCCTCGCGCGACAAGAGTTTGCCGGTGCTTTGCAAGTCTATGCTCTGGCCGCCACACATCCCACGTGAGCCAGTGGCTTTTGCCAATACTTGCACTTGTGTTAACGCTTGTGGGGCACTGGTGCTAGCCAGGCATTCAAAGGCCTGGCTTTGCAAGGCATCGCCTACCAGCAAAGCAGTCGCATCGTCATATTGCTTATGGCAACTCGGTTTGCCACGACGCAGGTCATCATCATCCATGCATGGCATATCATCATGAACCAGCGAAAATGCGTGAATCAGCTCCACTGCCGCAGCGGCAGCATCTGCCGTATTTGGACTTGCCCCCGCCAGCTCTGCTGCCGCATAACTTAGCAGCGCACGTACCCGCTTGCCACCCCCCAGTACCGCGTAGCGCATGGCTTCATGCAAGCGCGCTGGCAGCACGTGCGCGTCGGTCAGCGTGCGTGCCAGTACCGCTTCAACGCGTTGCTGATGTGCGCTGGCCCAATGGTCAAAAACAAATACAGGGTTGGTCATGAATAAAAGCAGAAGGGGCGGGCGCGTTAATTGGCCTCAAAAGGGGTCAGCTGTTGCTGCTGATTCAATATCATCACGGTCTGTTCGGCTTGCTGTAGCGATGTCTGGCACGCTTGCAGCAATTGCATCCCTTCGGTGTAAGCCGTTAATGCGGCCTCCAGCGGCAGTTCACCTGACTCCATATTTTTGACAATGGACTCCAGCGCTGCCAACCGTTCGGCAAAACTTTGTTGATCATTCACCGCAGACGGTGACTTTTTGGAAGCACTCATGAAAATAGGCCTGTTAAAACGCCAGCTATTTTAACAAAACTCCCCCGGCTTGCGGGATTATTCTCAACGCAGTCCGTCAGGCTCAGGCAGGTAAAACCCGCAGCAAAAATTGACGAATATCGTCAATTTCGGCCTCGCACACACTATGCGCCATGTCGTACTCATGCCATTCCACCGCGTAACCTGCCGCTTCTAGTGTTTGTCTGGAGGATTGTGCAATCGGCAGCGTAATTACGCTATCGTGTCGCCCATGCGCCATCCAGATCGGGCAGTTTTTGTTGGCTGGATGTTGTGCCTGCTGTAATTGCTGCTTCAAGGGTAGGTAAGTGGATAGCGCCAATACGCCCGCTAGCGGTTGATTAAACCGTGTCGCGGTATGCAATGCCATCGCACCGCCCTGTGAAAAACCAGCCAGTAAAATACGTTGCGAAGGAATGCCGCGTGCTATCTCTGCTTCAATCATGGCATTAATGGTCGCTTGCATACTGTTGATGCCAGCCTCGTCTTGCTGGCTATCTGATTGTAGCCCAAAAATGTCATACCAGGCACGCATCTCGTAGCCGTTGTTTAAGGTGACAGGCCGATAAGGCGCATGTGGCAGAATAAATTTGATATGCTGCAGATTGAGCATTTGTACGACAGGCTCAAAGTCATGGCCGTCGGCGCCTAGACCGTGTAGCCAGATGACGGTTGAAATTCCTGTTTGATTAATGATGATAGTTTTCAACACTGTTAGATAAATTGAGTACTTTAAGTAAGTTTTATTATAAAGCAGGAGTTTTGCAATATTGAAAGCAGTTCGGCTTTTTTTG
>CAYPZE010000088.1:0-4758 GCA_964415305.1 uncultured Methylotenera sp. | reverse complement strand
GGCTTTTTTTGATTTCATACCGTTATTGCTTAGTTATGTGTGCAAGTTGCGCCTCTGGTCATAACACAAGTAACTAGTTTGTCATCACCAGGGCTTTTAGGTGTGGCAGTAATGTCAGCAAGTGTTGTTGCGGTCATAGTTGATGCGTCAGTGATTGTTCCGTTGCATGCGCCAGTGGTAGGTGGAGTGGCAGGTGTTTTGGTTAATTGAATATCAGCAAATGCTTTTTTGGAATAAGCTGAAGCCTCTGCCATACATGCGTTAACTGCCGCATCATGTGTGTATTCTTGATAAGCCGGAATCGCTACAGAAGCCAGAATACCAATAATGGCTACAACGATCATCAATTCAATCAGGGTAAAACCTTGTTGTACGTGTTTTTTCATCATGTTTTCCTTTTGATTCAAGTTTAAAGTGAACATCTACTGTTTCATTCACTGCTTTTCCAACAGTGTTCGCTAAACCCTAAAGCAACAGGTGTGCCAGCTTATTTATTTCGCTCGTAACTAATTGAAAAATATGAATTAAAAGGTTTTTATGCTTTATTTCTTCGATTTGAATTGAAGTTTTTTTGACTAGGGTGACAAAATGAGAAATGACGTAAAGTGACAGCACTCGTCAAACTTTGGCAATGCAGGTGATGTTTTTGGTCAGGTGTTAATGAGGTGGCGCAGAATGCAAAAAAGGGATTGTGTGGTACACAATCCCTTTATTTGGTGTCAGTGTTTCGCTTTTGACCAAACACTGCATTTGCAAAAACTGTTGTTTACAACGTAAGACTTACCAGAACTTCCACCAGGGTTTACTGTTGCCTTGCGTGCGCTTTCCAGAACCCTGGCTAATTACTTTCCCGATTCGGCAACCTTTTTCAGGCTTTCCAGACCGGCGTCAAAATAATCATTGACGGCTTTAGTAGCTGCGTCGTCATTTTGTTCAGGCTTTGGGATGTTTGAGGAGTCAGCTCGGGTATAGCTACCTTTAACGGTCACGACTGCTTCGTTGCCGCTACCGGTGACGGTGATGCCTGGGTAAAAGTTGGATACTTGTAAAGTACTTTTTTCAAGCACGTATTCATATTTCAAGCGCATGCCTGCATCATCAATAGAGCGCAGTTTTTCGTACATCACGCCGCCGTTTTTCAGTTTAACGGTACGATAAGTCGCGTCATCGCCATTTTCGTCTTTTTTCTGCTCAACCGTGGTCGATTCAACCCCTGCGTGCCACGCTTGCACGTTGCCAAAGTCTTTGAGCAAGGCCCATACTTTTGCCGGGGCTGCCTTGATGGTCACGGTTTTTTCAAAACGCAACGCAGCTGCACCGTGTGCGCCAGCAGTCAGAGGAATCAACGGCAATAAAGAAACAGCAATAATGCCTAGAATTTTTTTCATTACATTTCTCCTGATATTTACAGACTTTCAAAACTTTAAGATAAGCGGTACTTGCTAAAAGTAAGCGGTCTTGGAGTTTTAAAAACAACCCGAGACTTTACCTAAAAAAAGCGTTCTTTGCGACTAATTCATGGGTGATCCTGTGAAAAAATTAAATTTTATTTGGCCTGCAGTATAAATTGCCCAAATGATCGGCAGAGTTTGGGGCTGGCAATGGTATGTGTGACCTGGTTGGTGCGTGCGTCAATCAGTGAAACGGTGTCTGAGCCCCAGTTGGCAACGACGATTTGATTGGTCGCTTTGTCGTATTCAATGCCTTCTGGGAACTCGCCGACGGCAATCGTTTTTACGGTTTTGCCATTACTTAGGTCAATCACAGACACGCTTTCTGCATGGTTGTTGCTGACATAGGCCCAGCGGCTATCCGGGCTAATGGCGACGCCATAAGGATGTTGACCAGTTTTGAGCGTGCTCGTTTGGTAAGTGTCGACATTGAGCAAGGTGAGAGTGTTGCTGACGACATTGACTACAAACACTGTGCGGCCATCGGGGCTTAGCGTCAGTGCAAATGGATGCAGTCCGACCGGGATTTGCGCCAGGGTTTTCAGTGTCTTGGTATCCACCACTGTCACATCGTTGCTGTCGCGGTTGGCAATAAATAGTTTTTTATTGTCTGCGCTCACGAGCAGGCCCGAGGGCGTTTTGCCTGCCTTGAAGGTCTTTTGCTTGTCAGGATGTGCCGTGTCAATTGCAACCACTTGCTCACCGCCCCAATCGGCCACGTACAAAGTGTTTTCGTCGCGACTCAGGGCGATGCCCACGGCTTGCACATGCACGGGGATGTCTTCTACTTTTTGCTGGGTGTTGCTGTTGATGACCGACACGCTTTGGCTGTTGGCATTGCTGATAAACACGCGCTGCTGTTTCGCGGCGATGGCCACGCCCACCGGCGCTTTGCCAACGGCGATGGTCTGTATGATCTGCTGTGTTTGCGTATCCAGCACCGACACCGTGTCGCTGCCCTGGTTGGTAATGTAGGCCAGGTTGCCTGCATAAGTGTTCAGGCTACAAGCCAATAATAGCAGCGCGCATAGCCGTGCTTGTGCTGGTTTGAGTGACTTGGTGGTGAGCATAGGGAACAGGTGCATATGAATCAAACGGTTGTGAGTGCGTCGGGTTGACAGCATGATTGATTATATAGCCATAAATGTGTTGCGAGGATTGGGCAATTTATTTGTAAAGGTATGAAAAGAAATGGGATATTCACCTCTGACCCTAACGGACTATTTCATACATTCATTAGCTTGACTTAAAATAAAGCTGAAAATTAATCTGCTTTACACTTTTAAACTAAATCCAAGGGAACCACAATGAAAAAAGTATTCGATACTGGCCTTAAGTTGTTGCTGTCGTTGTCTATGCTGGTAACAGCACAATCTGCTTTCGCGCTGACCACAGGCACTGTGGTCGGCAGTAATTTTGTGAACGGTCAAACCAGCTATGCCACCACATTTGCAGATGGTACCACTGCTACTTTTGTTGGTAGTAGTGCATTCAAACAAAAAAGCCAGGCAGGGATTACCGGTGTAGGGATTGCCGGTGGTAGAACAAATGACGAAATCGATATTGGTGAAACACTGACTGGCACTTTCTCTAAAGAAGTGATCGTGTCTTCGATCAATCTGGCATTGCTGTTTGATGGTCCTGAATATAGCGACGTGAAAGAAGTCGCCAAAATGCTGGTGAGTTTTGCCGATGGCGGTACCGGTGTGTATTACCTGACAGCGACTGGCGTTCACTCTGCTGCCTGGACTGGTGAAGGCTCTGTAATATCTATCGGCAGTGGTGCAGTCGATGGTGGTACCGGTGCGTGGGAGTTGAACAATCCGTTTGGTTTCCGTTCTGTAGACAGCATCGTGTTCACAGCTACAAAAGGCTTTCCAAACTCTACATGCCATAAATGCGATAACCAGTCTGACTATACTTTTGTTAACATGACAGTGATTCCTGTGCCTGAAGCAGATACGACTGCCATGATGTTTGCAGGTTTGTTGTTGATGGGTGGCTTGGCGACTCGCCGCATGAAATCCTGATTCTTTAGGTGACATTTAAAAAAGCTCACGGTTCGTGAGCTTTTTTTTTGTGCAAAACACATATACTTTTATGGCGGGCATATGATGGTTGTCCTTTCATTAAAGGGCAAAGTGTGAAAAAATTGCAGCAAATATAGAAGGCAGTTTTTTATGTTAGATCGTGATGGATACCGTCCAAACGTCGGGATTGTGTTATGCAATGCACACAATCAGGTGTTTTGGGGCAAGCGTATCAGAGAGCATGCGTGGCAGTTTCCGCAAGGCGGCATCAAGTATGGTGAAACGCCGGAACAAGCCATGTATCGTGAGCTGATGGAAGAGGTGGGCCTCAAGCCGGAGCACGTCCAGATTTTGGGCCGTACGCGTGACTGGTTGCGCTATGAGGTGCCGACCAGCTGGATCAAGCGCGAGTGGCGCGGCAGCTACAAAGGTCAAAAGCAAATCTGGTTTTTATTACGCCTCACCGGCCGCGACTCTGATGTCTCGCTGCGTGCGACCGAGCACCCCGAGTTTGATGCCTGGCGTTGGAGTGAATATTGGGTGCCATTAGAAGATGTGATTGAATTCAAGCGCGAAGTCTATCAACTCGCCCTCAACGAGCTGGCGACATTTTTGCACCATTCAGGCAGGCGCAACGGTGGCAAAGCACGCAAACCCGTGCCGCCGATTGTCACGCCTGAGTAATTTATAGCCACACGGCCGTGTGGCGGTCTTGCGGCAAAATCCAGTCCGGCCGCAAGCCATGACAGGTGTAACCATTCGGATATTTCACTAAATAATCCTGATGCTCGGGCTCGGCCAGCCAGAACTCACTCGCAGGGGTGACTTCTGTAACTACTTGGCCTGGCCAGATGCGTGTTACATTCATCTCCGTGATCAGTTGTTCTGCCTCGGCTTTTTGTGCCGCATTGACATAATAAATGGCGGAACGGTAAGACGGCCCCAGATCATTGCCCTGACGGTTTAAGGTCGTTGGGTCATGAATCTGAAAAAAGAACACCAGCAATTGCCGCAGGCTGATCTGTGACGCATCAAATTCGACTTCTATCGCTTCTGCATGGTTGCCATGATTGCGGTAAGTGGCATGTGCAACCTCGCCGCCGGTGTAGCCCACGCGTGTATTAATCACGCCAGGCAGGCGCCGAAACAGGTCTTGCATACCCCAAAAGCAGCCGCCAGCCAAAATAATCGTGTCTTGCATCAGGTAATCTTTCTGTTCGTTAGAGGCTTCATGCAGGCATGAAGCCGAGTTTGTATGATTTTCATGCTTTGTCGTG
>CAYPZE010000087.1:0-8007 GCA_964415305.1 uncultured Methylotenera sp. | reverse complement strand
ATCATATCCAATATGGGCAGATGGTGAACAGCGTCCCTGAACCAACCTCTGCACTCTTGCTTAGCCTGGGCTTGCTGGGCCTGACTGGCGTGAGACGCAGCCAAAAACCTAATGTTTAAGTAGCATATCGGCCGCGGCTCCTCAACCAGCCTAAAACACCACACAATCAAAATAATCATGTCGCCGCAACTGCGTGAGTGATGGCACCCCCTGAACTGGGGGTGCCTTTTTTAGGATCATTGCACTAGTCTAGAGACATTCTTAATCTGTGCCCCGACGGGCAAAGGCTTCGTCATGCTGACCATCCAGCGCTACAGCAAACCTTATACTGCAATGATCATGTTGGCGGCATGCCTGCCTCTGCAGGCCATCGCCACAGAAATCGCTACCAATATGCGGCTGTCCTTTAACGAGATCGCCATCATGAGCAGAACCACCTCGGTGTCTGTCGATGGCGTGGATATATTGACAAGCTGTTGACCTTGGACCCGAGTACTGCCAACGCGCGATTTTTGAGTACTCGACTAGGAACATTTAGCAGCGGCAGCATGACGATTGATCTAAGGGGGAATCAATTTATTTCACTCAACGACCCCGGTGTTTCAGTACTGCCAGATACCCAACGCACCCTGACGCGGATAGAAGCGGGCGCCACATTGAGCGGTGGCCTGCTGACCACCACCGAGTCACTCAACCTCGATGCCACCTGGTTTTGCCGTGCAACCGCGCTTTCCTGCACCCGCGATGAAGTTTATAGCACGTTAAAATTTCTCTCTCCGCTCTCAAACTCAACCACCAGTGCAGCGGCACTGGTGCAACCCATACGCTTGCAAGCAAGTGGCGCACCCACCTTTACCGCGGATGGTGTGAGCATCAATTATGCCGGTCTCTCTTTATCCGGCACACTCAATGTGAATGCCACCTTTACCGCCAAAACACCTAGCCAATATGTAGCAGATGCGCTCTCGGCAACGGTTGGCAGCGGTAGCGGCCAGGACTCGGCCCGCTGGGGGGCCGCCGCAGCTGATGTCAAAAATCTGCGCGATGCGGTATGGACGGACATTCCGGTGGCTAACAACCTCAAAGCCAGCCGCACGCCAGAGCTGGATAGCGCCCAGAGTTTCCTCGCGGCGGCTCGCGATAGTGCATCGCTCCTGACAACTGGCAATAGCGCTGACAGCAACTTTAGCTCTACGTTTGAACTCTCCAGGCAACTCTGGGATGTAGTGGCTACTGCAGACCCTAGTTTAAGCAGAAACAGAGCCGGGTTTAGCAACGAAAATGTCTCCAGTGGCGACTTAGCCTCACAAATCGCGATCATGCGCATGATCGCAAATGGCAGCAATGATGCTGACTTTGTCACCGGACTTGAAGGCGCGTTGGCAAACCCATTGTCGACTGGCGCGAACCCTGCACTCACTTTAGATGGTGCACTCATCGGGCTGGCTGACGCGACGCTTTCTGTTTACTATCTGGGTAATGCAGGTTCAGGGCAGGTAGAAATAGATTTGGCGGGCGCAGATCGCTATGCGCTCTGGCGCACTGGTTTTGACCGCATCAGCCTGCTGGAAGGCGCCGATGCCGGGTTAACCGTGCTGGGGAATGACTGGACAGCAGGTACCCCTATCCGCAAAGAAGATGGGGAGGTGTATGTTGGCGAGACGTTTGGTGGTCTGATTTATTTAAGTGGGCAAACAACTAATTCGCGCCTGCAACTAAACAACTTTTACAGCAACCAGCTACTAGTGATTGCCAGTTGGGCAGTGACCCCAGTGCCTGAGCCCTTCTCCGCCAGTCTGCTAGGAGTTGGCCTGGCTGGTTTGGCTACTTTCAGAAGAAAATCCTTGTTCTCTTGAGCGACACCGGGCGGCTAGCACCTCCCGGGCGTCACCTGATACTCGCAAAACGCTGCGTTTAAGTAAGCTGACTCAGACTTTCCGGACCAAACACTTCGCGGTGAATATGCTCTGGTGGAATCCCATGCACCAGCAAGGCCTGCCACTGCGCCATCATAAATGGCAGCGGGCCACATAGATAATACTGCGCGTTTAGCTCTGCGTTAAACGGCCACTCTTTTACCCGCATGCGCCCCTCATGCACCAGGCGCTCGGTTGCAAAACCGGGTTTCTCATCAATATACAAACCCAAGTGCAGAGATGACATTTGCTCAGAACAGGCAATCAGTTCATCCAGGTGTGGCACATGCTGCATGGTGCGCGCTGCATGCAAAAACCACACCTCGCGCTTAGCCAGTGCTTGCTGCAGTGTTTTCAACATGGACAGCATAGGCGTGATGCCCACGCCGGCCGAAATAAGTACCAGCGGCGTACTGGCTTGCAGGTCTGGCGCGAACTCGCCATAAGGATGACTGATCAGTAACTGCCCGCCGACCTTGGCGTATTGATGCAACCAGTTAGACACCGTACCTTGTGGTGTTTTCGTATTACCAGCTTCGCGTTTCACACTGATGCGGTAAGTGGCTTTTTGTTCGGCATCTGACAGGCTGTATTGGCGGATCTGGCGCGCACCATCCGGCAAGGTGACGGCAACACTGATATATTGCCCGGCCTTGAAAGCAGGCAGTGCCTGATCTTCCGTCGCCAGCACAATCGACAGGATACCGTCTGCAGCGTGCGTCACCTCAGTAATGCGAGCGTCTATCCATTGGTCTGCGGCATAACCGGTGCTTTGATATAAGCGAGCTTCTGCGGCGATAAACTCCCCTGCCAGCAACCAGTAGGCTTCATCCCAGGCGGCAATTAGTGGTGGCGTGGCCGCGTCACCCAGCACCTCGGCAATCGCGCCCAGCAAATGGCGGCCCACAATCGGGTAATGCGCTGGCTTGATGCCGACCGCAGCATGCTTGTGCACAATGCGGTCTATTACCGGTTGTAATGCCGCGGCATTATCAATATTGGCAGCATAGGCAAATACGGCAGCGGCCAGTGATTGCTGCTGGCTGCCATTGGCCTGATTGCCCATATTGAACAGGTTTTTCAACTCAGGATGTGCGTTAAACATATTGCTGTAAAACGTAGTGGTAATCGCCACGCCATGCGCCTGCAACACGGGGACACTGGCCTGGATATACGGACGGGCAGTACTGGATAACATAAACACTCCTTTTTTAAATAGTATTTAAAATGCAACTTTTAACATCAAAAAATGGCCCGCTTTCACAGGCCGCACTCCACTTAGGCCGCGTGGTTTTTATGCATGGAAATAATTTTTTCCCTGGTGTTGTGATTAACGATATCGAACAATCGGTGCTGGTTCATATGCGCATAAAACGACTCCAGCCCAGTTTGCAAAGCCCCTTTGAGCAGGCAGTCTCCATGAAACCGACACATGGGCTTTTCGCAATTAATCAGCTCAGTCGTATTCTCCAGCTCGCTTAAAATATCACCTATACGCAACTGCATTGACTCTGGGTTCAACTCCAAGCCACCATTGCGGCCACGCGTCGCCTTGATCCAACCCAGTTTATTCAGGCGAGTAATCACTTTAATCAGATGATTACGCGGCAAATCAAACGTGTTCGCGATCTCGTCTATGGTCACTTGCTGGTCAAAGCGCGACTGTGACAAATACATCAAGACGCGCAAACCAATATCGGTAAATTTGTTTAGCTGCATGATATACATTCTAATATATGTTTCATTTACAATGCAACTTTAAATTGCTATGCTGATAGCCATTGCCAGATTGACAGGAGTTTCCCCATGCAGCCGCTGATTCAAATCTCCCCGCCCAGCCGCAAACTGCCCACGCAAGGATTTGCTTTATTCAATCTAGGTTTCAGGCCTTTCTTCTTATTGGCAGCAGTCTTTGCGACCTTGTCTATGGCGGTTTGGATGGCACGCTACTTTCACAATGCCACACACCCCTTCACGACCATTTCAGCCTCACAATGGCATGCGCATGAAATGCTCTACGGCTTTGCCTTTGCCGTGATTGCGGGATTTCTGCTCACCGCGGTGAAAAACTGGACCGGCATACAAACGCTGCATGGCCGCCTGCTGATTGGACTGGTAGCATGTTGGGCCATCGCCCGCAGCGTGATGTTGATTGCTCCGGCCAATGTCATCATCGCAGCGACCTTCGACCTGCTATTTAATGGCTGGCTGATTGCCGCCATCGCTCAGCCGATCATCAAGGTCAAACAATGGCGGCAACTCGGCGTGCTGTCAAAAGTGGTTTTTCTCAGCATGGGCAATATCGCTTTTTATACGCAAGCGCTGGGCTTAACCAGCCATGGTGCCCATGCCGCGCTTTGGATAGGCTTGCTACTGAATGTCAGCCTGATTATGGTCATCAGCCGCCGTATTTTGCCGATGTTTATTGAGCGTGGTGTGAAAGAGGAAGTGACACTAAAAAACAGCGTCTGGATAGACCGATTGCTCATGGTGTGCTTAGCTGTGCTGCTGATCAACATACTGACCATCAACGTTGAAATCATCAATGTAGTGTTAGGACTCACTATCGCCATCAGCGCAGGATTCAGGTTATGGCGCTGGCATACGCCAGGCATCTGGCAGGTACCGTTGCTATGGAGTTTCTACTGTGGCTTGTGGCTGATCAACTTGGGTTTTTTACTCTATGCGCTGAGCTTTATCCTCGCTGCAACACTGGTGATTTTCGCCATCCACTGCTGGGCAATTGGCGGTATTGGCGTGATTACGCTAGCGATGATGGCACGCGTGTCACTGGGCCACACCGGCCGCAATATCCACACCCCGCCACGCAGCGTGGTCTGGGTATTTGGCCTGGTAATCTTTGCGGCCCTGAGCCGCGTGTTATTGCCTATCATACTGCCTGAGTATTACCGCTTATCCGTCATGTTGGCCGCCAGCGGCTGGATGGTCGCGTTCGGGTTATTTTGCGTGGTCTACTGGCCGATACTCAGCAAACCACGGATAGATGGCACGCCAGGTTAAGCGTTACTCTTTCCACTTAATCGAGCAACCAATACTCGGTATTTGTTGCTCTGGCCCTTGCCCGCTCTCAGCCACCAATTTCATGGCTTTAAACAAATCGCGTGTGCTGTCAGGCGCAGTTTCCTTGCGGCTTTCGTCAAAACGGCCACGGTATTGCAACTCAAACTGGTGGTTAAAGCCAAAAAAATCCGGCGTACATACGGCATCATAGGCTTTGGCAACTTGCTGTGTTTCATCCAGCAGATAAGGGAAAGGCAACGCCATGTCTGTTGCCAGTTTTTTCATGTTTTCCGGGCTGTCTTCAGGATAATCAGACGGGTCGTTGGACATGATGGCGACGGTATTCACGCCCAGCATTTGCAGTGCTTTCACATCGGCAATCAGACGCGGCAAAATCGCTTTGACATACGGGCAATGATTACAAATAAACATCACCAGCAGGCCATTACGGCCCATGCTGTTTTCCAGGTTAACCAGTTTGCCATCAACATCTGGCAAGTTGAATGCCGGGGCTTTCCAGCCAAAGTCACATACGGGTGGGCTAATGCTTGCCATCAGAGTTGCTCCTGCGATTGAATTCAAACCATGATGGTACGTGATTAAAGCCCTCAGGTGAATCTCCTGCGCACAGGCATTTTGGTTACAATGCCAGTCATGAGTAATTTACGATTTCATAGCCCGACGGCATTAACGGTCGGCCAGCAAACAGCACTGAGCGACAATGCCATGGCGCATGCAGTGAGGGTGATGCGCCTCAAAGTCGGCGATACGTTGACCCTATTTTGCGGCGATGGCTTTGACTACCAGTGTGCCCTCACCAGCATAGAGAAAAAGTCCGCGCAGGTTGAAGTGCTCAGTCGCGTGCAAATCAGCAACGAATCACCACTTGCGATTCGATTGCTGCAAGGAATTTCCAGCGGTGACCGTATGGATTACACCATTCAGAAAGCCGTCGAACTCGGCGTGACCGAGATTTATCCGCTCAGCACCGAGCGTTGCGTGACCAAGTTAACGGGCGACCGTGCCGAAAAACGCACGGAACACTGGCAAGGCGTCGCCATTGCCGCCTGTGAACAAAGCGGCCGTGCGGTGGTGCCCACCGTGCATGCGCCACTCACGCTGGCGCAATGGCTCAGCCAGCACGCCACGCCAGACACGTTAAACTTATTGCTGAACCCGGTTGGCGCCAAACGGCTCGCCGCTTTAAGCAAACCAGCGAGTGCCATTCAACTGCTGATAGGCCCGGAAGGCGGCCTAAGCCCGGCTGAAATCGAACTCGCCACACAACACCATTTTCAATCGATTGTCCTCGGCCCCAGAATTTTACGCACCGAAACCGCCGCGCTCACCGCCATCGCCAGCCTGCAGTCGCTGTGGGGTGATTTTTAATGTACCAACGCCACCCAAGTCACCTGCTATGCCGACTCTTTGAAGAAAAGCCATTTCAAGGAGCCTCACCTGAAGAAGCAGAGTTTGTATTTTTAGGAATTGATGCCAATTACTCAGCAGACATTGAACATTCTCCAATTTTCGAAAAGCTACTTGAGTATCATCAGAATGGCGTTGCTTTCTGGAAGAAAAATAAAATACACCATCCTTTTTTGCTGCCACAATATGATGGCGATGGCGCTCGATACCACAAGTATTTTTCAAAACTGGGCATTTCGCCTGATTACGCAGATAAGATATCGTTCATGGAGCTTTTGCATTTGCCGACAGTAGGTAGAAATCCAAAGCTCACTCCAAAGGACTTCGATAAGAAACATATTGAGCGTATTTACTCGCTCATCTCAGCAGGCAAAAAGCTGAATATCTTTGCTCCTGCTACAACAATCAGGTTACTCGATTTAAAGAGAAAGTTTCAATTCAAAACACAGAAGACAGATCGTTTTGATGAAATACTCACTTTAAATGAAGTTAGCATCTATAAACATCTACATTTTTCGTATCAATACGGCAAAAACACTCAAATGCAAAATGAAGCTCAAGGAATCAAGAAGCTAATCACAGGTCAGTTATAAATAAATCTTAAATCACTTATAAACCTCTTTCCGATGCGCAACCCTGATCACCAAAATGACCAATTGTGCATCCTGCACTTCATACACAATCCGGTAATCGCCCACCCGTATTCTGCGCAAACCAGAAAACTCGCCTTTTAACACGCTCCCTGCTGTGGGTGTGATTTTGAGCTTTTCAATCGCATCAAATAGTCGCCGCCGTTGCGGCTGGTCAATGTTTGCAAGCGCTTTGAACGCGCTTTGTTTGATGCTAACCGAGTAGTTCATTTTTTACGGCATCCCAATCCAGCACCGGGTCAGCAGGGTCGCGTAATACCTGAATCGCCTGATTAATATCCTCAAAGTCTTCCAAATAATATTCAATGGCCTGACGCACCACTTCGGCACGCGTCCGTCGTAATTGGCTAGCCGCACTATCGAGTGAATCTACCAGCGCATCGGGTAGTCTTGTAGTAATTTGGCTCATTATCAGCTCCGTGACATTTCTTGAAGTTCAATGAATGTCATTATAAGCCTGATATGGCCGATGTCAATTTTTCAGATTGCTTTATCCTTTGGCCTTTTGTAGCATCCAGTCACGCTCAACACAAAAGGTCAATCCATGGAAACTCGTCCACCGTTACCGCCATTCACTTTAGAAACCGCCATCCAGAAAGTGCGCCTGGCAGAAGATGCCTGGAACAGCCGCGACCCGGACCGCGTGATTCAGGTGTATACCGAAGATACTGTTTGGCGTAACCGCGCCGAGTTTCCAGTTGGCCGCCAAGCAGTGCATGGATTTCTCTCCCGCAAATGGGCGCGCGAACTTGATTACCGCCTGATCAAGGAAATCTGGGCTTTTCTGGATAATAAAATTGCCGTACGTTTCGCCTACGAATGGCACGATGACTCTGGCCAGTGGTACCGCAGTTATGGCAATGAAAACTGGCTGTTTAATGAGGCCGGACTGATGATGCAGCGCCATGCCAGCATCAACGATTTGCCGATCCAGGCCAGCGATCGCAAATTTGTCTGGCCGCTGTGAAGACGCCCGGACGGCCATGCCGGGC
>CAYPZE010000086.1:0-8057 GCA_964415305.1 uncultured Methylotenera sp. | reverse complement strand
TGTCAGCAGGGGCTTGGTGCTCAAAAGTAATCATCATTAAGGCAAGCATATTTAAAAAAATCAGCTTGGGCAGCATATAGGATTTGGTTCGTTGCATGGTGAATACTCAGTGTTGTCTCAGATGATTGCAATGGCAATTTTAGAGCGCTGACGTGCCTTGAATAAGTCGACCACTGCCGATTTAGTTGTCAGAAAAGGCCTACAAAATAGCTATTGCAGAAAACATTTACGCGATACGATGGTCAGAGGATACACGGTCATGCATGGTGCATGATCAGCGCGGTTGGCCTTTCACTCTCGGAGCCTGTATGCAACGGTTATTCATATTATCTATCTTGTTAACAAACATGAGTCTGCACGCACAGCCGAGCATCGTAGACACCCTGGAGCTGGGCCATTCGATTGTGATGGTCACCACCGATATCCCCGGTGGATCTAATGGCCGCGGCTCTGGTGTGGTGGTCAGCCCGGAATATGTGGCGACCAATTGTCACGTGCTCGCCAATAGCAATGGGGCCAATATTGCCAAGTTTAGGGACGGTTACCAGCCAATTGCGCTCAAGGCAAACTGGAAACGTGATGTCTGTTTGCTCAAGTTTGATCCACTGCCGTTTAAGCCTTTGCCAATGCGCGACAGCAAAACATTGCAATACGAAGAAGAAGTGTTCAGCCTGAGTTTTCCAGCAGCAGCGCCGGTGCCACAAATCTCTTATGGCAATATCAAAGGGATTTATCCTTTTGAGGGCAGCATGATTGTGCGTTCAAATGCCGCGTTTTTAATGGGCTCCAGCGGCGGTGCGCTGTTCGACCAACACTTTAACCTGATTGGCCTCACCACCTTCAAGAGTCCGGGACATCAGGCGTTTTACTACAGCCTGCCCGTGGAGTGGATTAAAGAATTGATGGATGCACCCGAAGTCATCTCTCTTAAAACCAATGAGGTGCCGTTCTGGGCCTTGCCGCTGGAACAACGGCCGTATTTTATGCAGGTGGTGATTCCTTACCAAAATGGGGATTGGGCGAGCTTGCAATCAATTGCCAGCCTATGGGTGAAGCAAGAGCCAAGCTCTGCGGATGCCTGGTACTTTTTGGGATTAGCGGAAGAAGGCCTGCAGCAGTTTGCCAAGGCAGAGCAGGATTTACAGCACGCCTATAACTTGAACCAGCGTGACTTTGACGCCATGCTAGCCTTGTCACGGGTCGCGCTGACACAAAAAGATGTCGCCACGCTAGAGGCTATTCAACCGGCAATTAATGCCATTGACCAAAGCGCGGGTGAACAAGTCGCGCAGCAAATTTTAAAGTTAAAACAAGGCAGTTGAATCACTGGCAGCGGGCCTGAGTGGCCGCTGCCTAATACGACAACCAGATCAACAATAGCAAACAGCCAATCACCAGCAACGATATTTGCTGGCGCAACTGGTAAAACCAACGCTCTATTGCGCCATCCGCCAGCAGCTGTCGATCAATCAGCAGCACACTGATAAAACAAGTGATCTGGATCAGATATTGCGTGACCGGGATCAACAGCAACAACGATAACCAGGCCAGCAAAGCGATGACGTTACTTGAGATCAACAGATTGATGCGTCTGGCTTTTGTATGGGTAAGATATAATCCCCAGTGGATGCCTGACAGAAACGAAATAATGATGGCACCGTAGGTGAGTGACAAGTAGCCGGTGTGATAATTCGCCATCCCGGCCAACTGCGCCACCACTGCGGCGATAAACGGAGTGGCGCCTAATAAGGCCAAGCCTTTTGCCCATAACATCTGATCTCGTTGCATGATAATTTCTCCTGATAACCGATACTCTGACCTCACTCCGTCAGTTTGGTTTTCGACACAGGAACTAAACTGTCGTGCCACATGACAGACACATGATCTCAACCAAATCACTTAGAACAATGATGATGAATCACCGCCATTTCTCCCGCTCGACCATTAGCCTCGCCATCGCCTGTTTCAGTGCCACGGCAGCGGCAGAGTCGCGCCCTACAGAATCACGCATAGACCGCCAAACCGAAACTGCAGTGCCTAGAGCGCAGAATCTTTATGGTATCGGCGTAGGTATTTTGCCAAAAACGTCTGGCTCCGATGAATACCGTGCGCTGGTATTGCCGATTATTAATGCCAATTACGGTGACCGCTTTTTTGTGAACGCCTTGCAGGCAGGCGTCTGGCTGCTGGACAGCGATGACCAGCGTCTCCGTTTTGGCCTGTCTGCCGAAGCCAAATTTGGCTGGGATGCCAGCAAAGGCGACCGCACGCGCGGCATGCAAGACCGCGATTTTTCAATTTTTGTTGGCCCCTTGCTGCGCTGGCAAACCGACTATGGCACGTTTAACGCGCAATGGACGGCAGACGCCAGTGGTAATAGTAATGGCCAGCAAGTACAGCTGCAATATATTAAAAGCCTGATTCGTGCACCGCAATTACGGCTGAACGGCGTCATTGGCGCCACCTGGAACAACCAGAAATTTAATGACTATTACTTCGGCGTTGACAGCAGCGAAGCGACCGCCAGCCGCCCGGTTTACCGCGCAGGTTCTGGCGTGGAATGGCAAGCGGGGGTCAACGGCATGATGCCTGCCTTTAAAGACCACTCACTGTTGTTTGGCGCCTTTGTGACGCGCCTCAGCAACGCACAAAATGAGAGCCCGATTACCGAAACCAGAATCCAGCCGATGGCCTACGTCGGCTACAGTATTCCTTTCTAACGCACTTGTTTTTAACTCAGCTGGCGGCGGCTAACGGCGGCCGTCAGCGTTAAAAAACTGCCAGATCACATCATTGGCAATCAGCGCATCAGAGCCAGCACTGCCGCCACGTGGCTTGCTACCTCCTGGCCAGGAGTGGCCGCCGGTCTCTGTGACGCACAGCTGCACTGGCGCCAATCCGCCACGATGAATTTCGCAATAAGCACCCGCAACCTCCAGGATACGCTCGGCCTGCGTATTGGCCTGATTGAGCTGTACCCACTTTTGTATCGTTGCTTGGACTGAGTTAAAACTCACATCGGCCATGGATTGTTGACCCTTGCCACCATTAAACGGCACATGGTCATCATCTTTGGCATGGATATGCAACACCGCGACCGGCTTGGCAGGCTGGCAGCGCTGGGTATTGTCGGTGCCTGCGACCGAGGCGATGGCACTGATGGTGTCAGATAACTCACAAGCCAATCGGTAGCTCATCATGCCGCCATTAGACATACCATCGACAAAAATACGATTGGGGTCAATATTGGCGCGCTGCCGCATGTCCTGGATGATGGCGCGGATGATGGCCACATCATCGCTTTGTTTTTTGACCGCAGGCCCACAGCAATTGCCCGCGTTCCAAGTCGCAAACTTGCCGCCCGGCAGGCGGCTGTAGCCATTCGGGAACACCACGATATAGCCATATTTTTCTGCGGCCGACAGCTGGTGGTAAAAGCGCTCATTGGCCTGCACCTGCATATTGCCCAGGCCACCATGCAACGCCAGCACCATGGGCAAGGCTTGGCTTGATTGTGCTTGCTTGGGGATATGCACCAGATAAGGACGTTTGTCACCATTCACCGAGACGGAAAATTCATAATCGCCCGCTGCCATACCGGCCCACACCAGCGCAGGAAAACCCAGCAAACCCAGCAACACACTGTAATATAACTGTTTAGGCAAAGTCATAAATGCTCCTGACAAGATGATGGCAAGCATACATGAACGCGCCAGTGAAGTGAGTTGTTGACTACCCCTTAATCCATCTTCGTGATCGTAAACATGGCGCACTCCAACCTATCCAATTCTTCCATCATCGGCATTTTGCTGGCCGGTGGCTTTTCACGCCGCTTTGGCCCACAAAACAAACTGCTACAACCCTTGCCCAACGGACAGTCTGTGGCGATGAATGCGGCACAAGCCTTAATCAGCGCACTCCCAAACAGCGTTGCCGTCATACGCGCCACGGAATCTGCCCTTGCCGATGCACTCACGGCGCTAGGTTTTAAAGTGGTGACATGTGAGGAGCAACATCAACAGATGTCGGACAGCCTGAAACTGGGCATAGTGAGCGCGCAAGTAGCTTTTCCAGCATTGACCGGCATGGTGATTGTATTGGCAGATATGCCGTTTATTCACACAGAAACCATCCAGCAGGTGGCGCAACGGTTGGCGCATGCCCTTATTGTGCAACCAGAATACCAAGGCCAGCCGGGGCATCCGGTCGGCTTTAAGCGTGAGCTAATCCCGCAATTAATGCTGGTAGAAGGAGATCAAGGCGCGCGCGCTGTCCTGCGCGCGCATCATGCGGATGTTTTACGATTTGAATGCCACGATGCAGGTATTTTAAGAGATATTGATACGCCCGCAGACTTGGCCTGATGTGATAAAACTGGCTTAGGCGGCCACGCGAGCGGCCGCGCTGTCCGACAAACCAAGCTGCTGCAACTGCGACCGTACCTGAATCAATTCAGCCAAAATAGACACGGCAATTTCGGCCGGGGTTCGGCTGCCTATGCGTAAGCCGACCGGGCCATGCAGGCGATTGACTTCCTGCTCGCTTAAATCAAAACTGCGCAAACGCTGTTTGCGCTTTTCCTGGTTTTTGACTGACCCCAGCGCACCGATATAAAACGCCTCTGATTTGAGCGCCTCCAGCAAAGCCATGTCGTCCAATTTAGGGTCATGCGTCACCGCCACAATCGCCGTGTGCGGGTCAGGCGTAATGTCGAGCACCACATCGTCCGGCATACCCGGCAACCAGTCCGCGCCTTCTACATGCCATTCGGCACGCATTTCTTCACGCGGGTCACAAATCATGACATGAAAGTCCAGCGCTTGCGCCATGGCCGCCAGTACCGAGCCTAACTGGTTGGCGCCAATAATCAGCAAGCGCCATTGCGGGCCAAAGTAGCTATGAAACCAGTCGTTCTCCAGATACGGTAAGCCTTCTGGTAACACGGGCTGATGTCGTATCTCACCACTGTGCAAATTGACCGAGCGCTTTAACAAACGGCGCTGTGACAAGCTCTCCAGCATAGGGGCCAGTTGCGCGGCCTTTGTCAGCGGTTCGGCAAAAATCTTCAGTTGCCCGCCACACGGAATACCAAAACGCTGCGCTTCGTCCTGGTGAATTCCGTATTCAAGAATAGCAGGCTGCGTGGGTAACTGCAGGTGTTTGGCTTTATCTGCCAGGTCGTCCTCAATACAGCCGCCAGATACCGAGCCAATCAAATGCCCGTCTTCACGCACCACCAGAATGGCACCCGGCAAACGTGGCGCCGAGCCCCAGGTCTGGATCACGGTGAACAGGTGCGCGCGATAGCCTTGTTGCAGCCAATCACTGGCGCGTTGCAGCACTTCCCAATCTGTCGATTGCATACGCTTACGCCAGTTGCTCGCCTATGGGCAGGCGGCGGATACGTTTACCAGTGGCGGCAAATATCGCATTGGCCACCGCAGGCGCTAATGGCGGCACGCCCGGCTCACCGACACCGCCCATTTTCTCGGTACTGGCCACGATATGTACATCGACCTTGGGCATATCTTTCATGCGCAATACCTGATAATCGTGAAAATTAGATTGCACCACTTGCCCGTCTTTAAAGCTGATTTCGCTGCTCAATGCCGCGCCCAAGGCATAAGCCACTGAGGATTCCATTTGTGCCTTGACGCCATCCGGGTTCACCGCGAGGCCACAATCAATCGCCACCACCACACGGTGCACTTTGACTTCGCCGTCTTTCACAGACACTTCAGCCACTTGCGCCACATAGCTGCCAAAAGACTCATGCACGGCAATCCCGCGGAACACACCCTTAGGTAATGGCTTGCCCCAGCTGGCTTTATCAGCCGCCAGGTTGAGCGCTGCCAGATGGCGCGGATGGTCTTTGAGTAATTGACGTCTATAGGCCAGCGGGTCTTGTTTGCTGGCGTGCGCCAGTTCATCGATCAGGCTTTCCATGACAAAGCCTGAATGGCTGTGTCCGACCGAGCGCCACCACAACACCGGCACATCGCTCTGCACCGAATGCAGCTGCACCTGATGGTTGGCGGTGCCTTTCACATAAGGCGAATCTGCCACGCCCTCCACCGAGGTCGCATCGATGCCTTCTTTAATCATAAAGGCTTCAAAGGGTGTGCCTTTGATGATGGATTGCCCGACCAGAGTATGTTGCCAGGCCAATGGCTTGCCCTGTTTGTCCAGCGCAACCGTCGCGCGGTGCACAAACATCGGCCGGTAAAAACCGCCCTTGATATCATCTTCGCGGCTCCACACGGTTTTGACCGGCAGACCAGCTGCTTTCGCTACCTGTACCGCCTCAGACACAAAGTCCGCGCGCGGATTGGCGCGACGGCCAAAGCCACCGCCCAAAAACTGGGTATGGATATTCACTTGCTCTGGCTTGAGACCCAGAATCTTGGCAGCAGAGGCCTGATCCGTGGTTTGCATTTGCGTACCAGTCCAGATGTCGCAGCCATGGTCAGAAATTTTCACGGCGCAATTGAGCGGCTCCATCGGCGCGTGCGACAAATAAGGCAACACATACTCTGCACTCACGCTCTGCTTGGCCTGTTTGCTGGCAACAGCCACATCCCCCGCCTTGGCCGCCTGCAAACCTGGCTGTTGTGCCAGTGCTTGATAGTGCTTCAACAAAGCGGCGGAGTCAGGCTTGTCATGCCCGGCCACATCCCACTCTAGTTTAAGCGCTTCGCGACCTTGCTTGGCCGCCCAGTAATGCTCGGCAATCACCGCCACACCTGTTGGCACTTTGACCACTTTAATCACGCCCGGTACTTTTAACGCCGCGCTGTCATCCACAGTTTTCAAGCTGGTGCCAAACACCGGCGCACGCGCCACCATGGCCACTTTCAGTCCGTCAAATTGCACATCCTGGCCAAACTTGGCCGTGCCATTGATTTTTTCTGCGCTATCCAGGCGCTTGGTCGCTTTGCCAATAAATTTCCATTGTTCCGGTTTTTTCAGCGTCACGCTGGTGGGTGTTTCTAGCTGGCTCGCAGTTTCTACCAGTTGGCCATAACGCAATTGTTGTGTGCCATGAATCACCGCGCCATTTTCGGTGCGCAACTCGGCTACCTGTATATTCCACTGTTTGGCAGCCGCCTGCATTAACAGCGCGCGCGTCAGCGCACCTGCCTGGCGATAACGGTCAAACTCAGACCAGGTGGTCGATGAACCACCGGTAATCTGAATGCCATACGCGGTGTGGATATAGGCCGGCGCGGCAGGCGCATGCTCGACCTTGACCTTGCTCCAGTCTGCATCCAGCTCATCCGCAATCAGCATCGGCAAAGTCGTCCATACGCCCTGCCCCATTTCACTATGCGCCAGCATCACGGTAATACTGTCATCCGCGCCTATGCGCAAGAATGCATTTGGCGCAGGCAACGGCATGGCCTCGGCTGCA
The DNA here is from genome assembly GCA_964415305.1 of uncultured Methylotenera sp. Classification (GTDB taxonomy): domain Bacteria; phylum Pseudomonadota; class Gammaproteobacteria; order Burkholderiales; family Methylophilaceae; genus Methylophilus. The sequence continues at coordinate 646 of CAYPZE010000086.1, read as the reverse complement.
TTGGCCACGCCCATAAAACGTTTTGCCTGTGGAATGCTGAAAGCCACCACCAAGCCACCTGCCACCAGCGCAGTACTTTTAATAAAACTGCGACGCGAGAGATTAATCATATCGTTCATGGTTGTCTCCCCTTAAGCCAGTTTGGCCGCAGCTTCGTGAATCGCTGTGCGGATACGTTGATAAGTGCCACAACGGCAGATATTGCCACTCATGGCAGCATCAATATCGGCATCGCTGGGCTTGGGGTTTTGCTTGAGTAATGAGGTGGCAGACATGATCTGACCAGACTGGCAGTAGCCGCATTGCACCACATCAATCTGCTGCCAGGCGGCTTGCACCGCTTGCCCAACTTTGTCGTCCTGCATGGCTTCAATGGTGGTGATTTGTTTACCTACCGCCGCGCTCACCGGCGTCACACATGAGCGGATGGCCTGGCCATCCAGATGCACGGTACAGGCGCCACATTGCGCCATGCCACAGCCAAACTTGGTGCCCGTCATGCCAGCCACATCGCGAATTGCCCACAAAATAGGCATATCATCGCTGACATTTAACTCGGTCTCTTTGCCATTAATCGTTAGTTTCATCGGGTAGGTTCCTTGTGAGTATCTGTTGTGCCTGCAGGCTAAACCAATCTGAATGTTGG
>CAYPZE010000085.1:0-8063 GCA_964415305.1 uncultured Methylotenera sp. | reverse complement strand
GCGAACATCACCCAAACACATGTGCTTAAGCAATCACTTGAATTGCAGACGCTTGTTTGCCCTTAGGGCCTGTGGTTTCTTCATAAGAAACACGTTGATTATCTGCCAGGCTTTTAAAACCAGCAGATTGAATGGCTGAGAAATGCGCAAACAAATCATCGCCACCGTTATCTGGAGTAATAAAACCAAAGCCTTTTGCATCGTTAAACCACTTCACAATACCTGTTGCCATCATATTTTCCTTAAAAAATGAAGGGGATTTCCCCTATTAAAGGCGAGGGTCAAGGTGCAGGATTAACGATAGAACCAAAAGATAACACCAGAGAAAACAACAATGCTTGAACTTCGCGTGGTCACACTATGCGCTTTAACCACAGCAATAGCAAACATTATTTTCAAAAAAACCAAAATAAATCAATAATTTATTTAACCACCACCCGCAAAACAGCTCGGCTAGATGGTCAACAAATTCGCCACCCCATCCAGCCCGACTACGTTTAACGCATACATCGCCTGCTGTTGCACCACCGGCTTTGCATGATAAGCAACGCCGACGGCAGCCACCGCCATCATGGTCAAATCATTCGCTCCATCGCCAATCGCCAACGTTTGTGTCGCATCCAGACCAAGCGCATCACGTAGCTTGAGTAGTTCGTCGGCTTTACGCTGGGCATCGACAATCTCGCCCACGACTTGACCGGTCAGTTTGCCATCGACGATCTCCAGCGTATTAGAAACCGCATAATCCAGCCCTAGCGTCTGTTTGACATAATCCGCAAAAAACGTGAATCCGCCAGACACCACCATGGTTTTAATGCCATGTTGCTTGCAAATGTTGATCCAGTCTTGCGCACCAGGATTAAAGGTCAGGCGCTCTTCAATCACGCGCTGCAGGGCAGCTTCTGGCAAGCCTTTGAGCAAGGCCACGCGTTTGCGCAAACTGGTCGAAAAGTCGAGCTCACCGCGCATGGCAGCTTCGGTGATTTCGGCCACTTGCGGCTTGAGGTTCATCATGTCGGCAATTTCATCAATGCACTCAATGGCAATCAGCGTCGAATCCATGTCCATCACGCATAAACCTATCTTCTGCAACCGGTGGGTATCCTGCACCAATGCGCAATCAATCTGCTGGCTGGCACAAAAGCTTTTCACATCCAGATATTCGCCGTCGGCCACCGGCAGGTAATACGCATGCTGTGCCACTTGCATGAATTGTGTATGCCCACCGACCAAGCCATGAATATGTGACAAATGTGCCATAGTGATGGCAGGACCTTGAACCACTAAACGCATGATAACAATCGCTAATTTAACAAAATCGCGATTATACCAGTTGCCTACCCAAACGCTGAGAACAGCTTGTTTTTAAGGAGTATTTCTGTTTTTGGAATGCCCCAAGCGATGGTATGCTTGCAAGCAAACTAAAAAACCCCTGGGAAATTGAATGAAACAAGACGCACAAACACTGTCATGGCTGAACCTGCCTAACTTACCCCTGCCCCTGAAAGCACTATTTATCGGCTACCTGCTGGTGATTGGTGTCGGCCTGTGTATGGCCGGTTTGCAAATCATGCTGACGCATGGCATGGCCGATGGCAAATTCGGCTTATCCGTCAATGATATTGTCTACAGCTACTATGGCGACCGTAGCGGCACCAAGCTGGCAAGCAAATTAAATGGTTCCATGTCTGACAAAGCGCCGCTGGAAGTGCGACAGGACATTATTAAGTGGGCGCAACAAGGCGCGCCGCAAGACCAGTGGGAATCCCATTACAAGCAAATCTTTGCGCAACACTGTGTAATGTGCCACAGCAATATTCCGGGCATTCCTAACTTCACCAAATATGAAGAAGTGAAATCACGTGCTGAAGTGAACGAAGGCGCCACCATCAGTGGCCTGACGCGCATCTCGCACATCCACTTATTTGGCATCAGTTTTATTTTCTTTTTTATTGGCCTCATTTTCAGTTTTGCGGTCAATGTGCCTAAAACGGCCAAAATTATCGCGATTGGCTTCCCGTTTGCGTTTTTGATTGTCGATGTGATGTCGTGGTGGCTGACCAAGTTATCACCACACTTTGCCTGGCTGACGATCATCGGCGGCATTGGTTACAGCCTGGCCTCTAGTTATATGTGGGTGGTCAGCATGTATCAGATGCTGGTGCTGTCACGTAACGGCAAGACTTATGGCAATGCCTGGGCACAAGATCTGTAAACCCCACGCAAGCCTGCATAAAAACCGCACTTGTGTGCGGTTTTTTTAATTGCAGTCTAGCCTTGTCGGGGTATTTGCGCGAAAATAGCAGCTTAACCATAAAAAGCACCTATTTTCATGAATCTGCACGAATACCAGGCCAAACAGTTACTGCAAAAGTACGGTTTGGCAACCCCGACCGGTCTGGTCGTCCAATCTGAAGAAGCTGCCGCTGCTGCCACCAAAGAACTCGGTGGTGAAGCCTGGGTCGTCAAGGCGCAAGTACACGCGGGCGGCCGCGGCAAAGCCGGTGGTGTCAAAGTGGTGAAATCCGCCCTCGAAGCCCAAACGGTGGCAGGCGGTTTACTCGGTAAACATCTGGTCACCTACCAGAATGCGCCCGATGGCCAGCCAGTGCACCAAGTGCTAGTCGAACAAACCTTGCCGATTGCGCGTGAGTTGTATCTATCTATGCTGGTTGACCGCACGCTGGAGCGGGTGGTGATGGTGGCCTCTAGCGCAGGCGGCATGGATATTGAAGAGATTGCCGCCACGCAGCCAGAAAAAATCCTGCAGGAAATCTGCGACCCACTTAATGGCCTGGTCGATTACCAGGCACGCAACCTGGCGTTTAGCCTGGGCTTGAGTGGCGACCAGATAGGCGCGTTTAGCAAACTGGCCAAAGGGTTGTACAAACTGTTTAAAGACAATGATCTGGCCCTGCTCGAAATCAATCCGCTAATTGTTACCGCAGACGGCAAGCTGGTTGCGCTCGATTGCAAAATGACGGTCGACGACAACGCCCTATATCGCCAAAAACCGTTCGCAGAAATCCGCGACTGGTCACAAGACGATGCCAAAGAGGCAGAAGCCCATCATAGCGGCCTGAATTACATTGCGCTCAACGGCAACATTGGCTGTATGGTCAATGGCGCTGGCCTGGCCATGGCGACCATGGATCTGATTAAACTGCATGGCGGCATGCCAGCCAACTTTTTGGATGTGGGCGGTGGCGCCACGGCAGAAACGGTGACCAAAGCATTTAAGATTATTTTGGCGGATAGCAATGTCAAAGCGATTTTGGTCAATATTTTTGGTGGCATCATGCGTTGCGACATTATCGCCACCGGCATTATCACAGCGGTGCGCGAAGTGGGCATGACCATTCCAGTCGTGGTGCGTCTGGAAGGTACCAACGTAGCACTGGGCAAGCAAATGCTGCGCGACAGTGGTTTAAACATTATTTCTGCCGAGGGCTTGACGGATGCAGCCCAGCAAGCAGTTCAAGCAGTGAGTAAAGGTGTGTAGTCATGGCGATTTTAGTAGATAAAAATACCAAAGTATTGTGCCAGGGCTTTACCGGGAAACAAGGCACATTTCACTCTGAACAAGCGCTGGCCTATGGCACCAAAATGGTCGGCGGCGTCACACCAGGTAAAGGCGGCCAACAACATCTGGACCTGCCAGTGTTTAACACCATGCGCGAAGCGGTGAAACAAACCCAGGCCAATGCCAGCGTGATTTATGTGCCGCCACCGTTCGCGGCCGATTCGATTCTGGAAGCCGCCGATGCAGGCATTGAACTCATCGTATGTATCACCGAAGGCATCCCGGTGCTGGACATGCTCAATGTCAAAGCAGCGTTACGCGCTAACGGTACCAGGCTGATCGGCCCCAACTGTCCAGGCATCATCACCCCTGGTGAATGTAAAATCGGCATTATGCCGGGCAGCATTCATCAACGCGGTAAAGTCGGCGTCGTGTCACGCTCTGGCACGCTCACTTATGAGGCTGTGCATCAAACTACTGCGCTGGGCTTGGGTCAAACCACTTGTGTCGGCATTGGTGGCGACCCGATCAAAGGCCTGAACTTTATCGAGTGCCTGGAGCTCTTTGAAAAAGACCCGGAAACAGAAGCGATTATCATGGTTGGCGAAATTGGTGGCAGTGATGAGGAGGCCGCGGCTGACTTTATCAAGCATCACGTCAGCAAACCTGTGGCGGCTTATATTGCAGGCCTGACTGCACCCAAGGGTAAGCGCATGGGCCATGCCGGTGCGATTATTTCTGGCGGCTCAGGCAAGGCAGAAGACAAAATTGCTGCGCTGGAAGCGGCCGGTTGCGTAGTGGCCGCCTCCCCTGCCGGCTTGGGCGAAGCGGTGCTTGAAGCCATCAAGCGCGCAAAAAAATAAACAAAGGAAACGGCATGAAGCATGGTCCTCAGACAACTTATCGGCTTGGCGCGCTCTGTATGGGCGCCTGCCTGTTGCTGGGGCTGTATTTGCCTGCACAGGCTGCCAGCAAAGCACCACCGGTAGATGACACCAGCATAGAGCCTAGTGCCAATATTTCCTATCTGTTAATCGCCTCGTCCAAAGGTGACCTGGCCACGGTCAAAGCGCTACTCAAAAGCGGCGCCAACCCCAATGTGGCCGATAGTGAAAAAATCACGCCTATCATGTATGCCGCACGCAAAAACCAGGCAGCGGTGATTACCGAATTACTGGCCAATGGCGCAGACATTAATGCCAAAGACCAGGGCGGCTGGACCGCGCTGATGTTCGCCGCCAAAAAGAATAATATTGATGCCGTCAAAGCGCTTCTAGAAAAAGGCGCCGATGTCAAAGTACGTGACCCGGCAGGCTGGAGCGCGCTAGGCCTGGCAGCGACCTCTGGTTACAGCGAAGTGGTCGGCCTGGTCATTGAACGTGGTTTTGACGCGAATGTGCGTTCATCTGATGGCAAAACCGTGCTGATGTATGCCGCCAAAAGTGGCGATGTGCCGACCATTACCTCGATTTTAAGCCATGGCGCAGACGCAAACCTCAAAGACAAACTTGGCACTACCGCACTCATGATCACAGCCAGAGAGGGCCACGTCCCTGCTGCGATTTACTTGCTGGAGCATGGCGCGAAAGTAGACGAAGAAGATGAGCATGAGTGGACGGCACTCACCTGGGCCGTCACCAAAAACCAGACCGAGGTTGCCAAAGCGCTGCTGGAGCATAAAGCAGATGTTAACCATAAAGACAGTGAAGGCACGCCTTTACTGCATTTGGCCGTAAGCAACAACTCGCCCGAGATGGCACGACTGTTATTGGCCAATGAAGCTAATGTCAAAACCCGCGATCAATACGGGCTCACCGCTTATGTCTACGCATTGAAAGGCCAGAACCCTGCCATGGTGGAGCTGATTAAAGCCGCCGGTGGCAAGTACTGACCACGCATACGCACTTAATATAGGGCCAAATGAAACTCGCAATTGCTCAAATGAACTGCATGGTCGGTGCCATGCAACACAATGCAGACCGTATTCTGGCATTGGCCAACCAGGCGTTTCAGGCAGGTGCCCGCCTGTTACTCACCCCCGAACTCGCCCTGTGTGGCTACCCACCAGAAGACCTGCTATTCAGGCAAGATTTTTATGCCGCCAACCAGCAGGCATTGCAATGGTTAGCGCAGCATTTACCCACCGAGATGGCGGTGATTGTTGGTCACCCGCACATGGTGGCTGGCAAGCACTACAACGCGGCCTCGGTCATCCACTCAGGCAGTATTCAAGCCACTTACCACAAACATCATTTACCTAACTATAGCGTATTTGATGAAGAACGTTATTTTGAAGCAGGCGACCTGCCTGTGGTGTTTGATTGGCAAGGCGTGCGTTATGGCATTTTGATCTGCGCCGACAGCTGGGAGCCGGGCCCTGCCTTGCAAGCGTTGCAAGCAGAGGCGCAAGTCCTGCTAACCATTAATGCGTCACCCTATCACATGCACAAGCAGCACACCCGCTACCAGGTACTGCGTGACCGTATCAAAGAGACCGGCCTCGCCATGGTCTACGCCAATATGGTCGGTGGCCAGGATGAACTGGTGTTTGATGGCGCCTCGTTCAGTATGAATAGTCAAGGAATACTGGTGCAAGAGTTGCCCATGTTTGAAGAGCAGCTGGGTTATCTCGACATAGACGGCATACACCCCCTGCCAACAGACATTGCCCCGCCACTATCAATTGAAGCCGCTGTGTATAAAGCGTTGCAGCTGGGCTTGCAGGACTACGTCAACAAAAACAAGTTTCCAGGCATCGTATTAGGTTTGTCTGGCGGCATAGACTCGGCACTGACACTGGCGATTGCGGTGGATGCACTGGGCAAAGAGCGGGTCAAAGCGGTAATGATGCCGTCGGAGTTTACCGCGGGCATCAGCGTAGAAGATGCGGCTGAAATGGCCTGTCTGGTCGACGTCGAGTACAGCGTGCTACCAATCAAGCCATTGTTCGAGGGCTTTTGCGACACCCTTGCCGACGAGTTCGCGGGCAAAGCATTTGATACCACTGAAGAAAACCTGCAAGCGCGCATTCGCGGCATGTTGCTAATGGCGATTAGCAATAAATTTGGCAGTCTGGTGCTGACCACGGGTAATAAATCCGAGACCGCCGTGGGCTACAGCACCCTGTATGGCGACATGGCTGGCGGCTTTGCCCTGATTAAAGACGTGCCTAAAACGCTGGTCTACCGGCTGGCGGCCTATCGTAACCAGTTGGGCAACGTTATTCCCGAGCGCATTATCACACGTGCGCCGAGTGCCGAGTTGCGCGCCGACCAGACCGACCAGGATAGCTTACCCGCCTACGAGATACTCGATGCGATCATGGAAGCCTACGTTGAAAAAGACCTCAGCATCGCGGCGATTATCAATCTGGGCTTCGCAAAGGCTGACGTAGAGCGCGTGACACGCCTGATAGACCGCAACGAATACAAGCGCAGGCAAGCGGCCGTCGGTGTGCGCATTACCGAGCGCGGTTTTGGCAAAGACCGTCGCTACCCGATTACCTGCAACCTGAGCTTTTAGGCAAGTCAGTGGCACACCAAGCGACTGACATTTGAATAAACAGCACTGGTTGCGTAGAATGTGAGACAAAGATTTATCCACGGAGCGCGTATGAAAAAAGTAGAAGCCGTCATTAAACCCTTTAAACTGGATGAAGTGCGTGAAGCCTTGTCTGCCATCGGCGTCAACGGCTTAACTGTGACAGAGGTCAAAGGGTTTGGTCGTCAAAAAGGCCACACCGAGTTATATCGCGGTGCTGAGTATGTGGTGGACTTTCTGCCCAAAATCAAAATCGAAGTCATTTTAGCCGCTGACATGGTAGACAGCGCGATTGAAGCGATTATTAAAGCGGCACACACTGGCAAGATTGGCGACGGCAAAATTTTTGTCAGCTCGGTTGAACAAGTCATTCGTATCAGAACCGGCGAAACTGGCGAAGCCGCTATTTAATTCAACCCGTATCACCGTATGGCACAGCCTGATGTGTCATACGGGAGTGTTACATAGCGTCTGGTATGTCTTACACCCTGATTAAAACGATCCTGTTATTATCAGCAGCCAACCTGTTTATGTTGTTTGCCTGGTATGGCCATCTGCGTGACCTGCACCAAAAGCCTCTGTGGATCGCCATTATTGCTAGCTGGAGCATTGCCCTGATTGAATATTGCTTTCAGGTACCCGCCAATCGCATCGGCTTTACCCAGCTCAACCTGGCACAACTCAAAATTCTGCAAGAAGTGATCACACTGGTCATCTTTGTCCCGTTTGCACTGATGTATATGCACCAGCCTTTAAAGTGGGACTATCTGTGGGCAGGCCTGTGCATGATGGGCGCGGTCTATTTTATTTTCAGAGCCTGACTCCTGCTCGTCTCTTTTGACATTCCCCGTATGACCCTAACGGGCTATTTCCATAAAGACACCATATTGTCATAATCGCCCTCAGTAACAATTGAACAATATCTAATCGGGGAACACACTATGTTAAAGAATATTTTGATCGCAGCTTCATTGCTGGCCAGCACTTCTGCTTTTGCGAC
>CAYPZE010000084.1:0-8115 GCA_964415305.1 uncultured Methylotenera sp. | reverse complement strand
GGCGATAATATTCTCAATGGCTGCCAGAATGTTCGGGTTTTGTTTATAAGCTGCATCCAGCACTTGATCTGCACTACCAGCCAAACCATCGCCAGTCAGCATCACTTCACTCATGCTTTCAGGCGGCAACTCGCCCACCAAGCGTTGAAAGCGCGCTGATACATCATACAAATTAGTGGTTTCAGTCAACAAGTTGGCTTCAGCCAACGCTAAACGACCTGTAGCTTGCTCAAGATCAACTTTTTTACCTACGCCAGCGTCGACGCGAGATTTGATTTTGTCAAAAATCTGCTTGTGTACCACAAAGTTATCTTGTGCATAAGAGACCAGGCGGCGATAACGCAACAAGTCAAAGTAAGCCGTTGCCGTATCCAGCGCAACTCCTTGCATTTGCCCTTGCAACTCATAAAAACGGGATTTCGCTACATGATCCAATCGACCGACTTCAGAAGGCGTCGCCAGGCCGTCAAAAATCATTTGGCGCAAGGTCAGGGTAGATTGCTGATTAGGCGTGTAAGTATTATTAACGTTTGGTGTCAGACGCTCTTGATTTCTGAATGTTTGATCAACCGTCAGATTTGGCAGGTATCGGCCTTTGGCAGCAGATTCATCAAACTCAGCCGCTTTAAAAGCGTGGAAGCTTGCCTGAACCTCAGGATTCTCAGACACTGCTTTCTCAATGATTTTCTCCAGGGTTTCAGGACTGGCAGCCCAGCTGATAGCCGAGAAGGAAAACACACCCATTAATAGTGCCGAGGCGATTTTTTTTAGTTTCATGTGCAGACTCTTAACAAGTTATAAAGATTCATCCAGAATCAGTATAACCACGGAATTGTGTCGGCACAAGTGTATATAGCCTATCTAAGCAAGCGCTTAGGTAGGATTTTAGTGATAAATGTTACACATTTTGAAAATTTGACATCAAAAATTTTGAAAAAATCTGATTAAATTCATTAATTTACAAAAAAAAACATAAATTAAAAATATTAATCAATCAGGAGTTCAAATGTAATTTATTCAAAGAGCTTTTTTGCACATTATCGTCATGTGAGAAGTGCCCAGATGCTGATTTGCCTTGTAACACCAATGCGAGGTGCAAGCGATCCCGTACTTTTAAGGTGTCAAACACAGACGTCAGATGTGCTTTTACGGTGCGCTCAGAAATAGAAAGCGCGCGGGCAATTTCTTTATTGCTGTTACCTTTGGCGGCCTCTAGGGCGACTTCACGTTCACGTTTTGTTAACCCCTCTAAAATCTCTTCTGTAGTATCTGGCTGCGAATGACCTTGAGTCGTCAGGGTGATCAAGTGTTTGAGCACATCACGCCCCAACCAGACACCACCGTGTGAAACCACACTGTAGACCTCTTGCAGCACCTGCTGATGCGCATAAGCGTGCAGGTAGCCTACCGCACCGGATTCTAGTGCTTGCATGGCTTCAACCTGCTCAGGGTTATTCGACAACACAATCACTTTGGCTGAGGGCAGGAGCGTTAAGATCTGCTGTACATGTTTACGCCACTGATGACCTTGCTCAATTTGCGCATGCACCCAGATAATGGAAGCGCCGGCCACATCTGCAGAGACCACGTCGGCAATTATCGTTAATTGTGGGAAAGCCTTGAGCCAGGACTCTACGGACTGCTTTAATGTTGTGATAAATATATGATTCATAGTATTTAGCGTTCTGTTAATGCGTAAGATTTAGCTTTTAACACTGGTTTTAATAAGTAAGACAGCACTGTCTTCTTGCCTGTCAAAATATCGACTTGTGCCACCATGCCCGGAATAATCGGCAAGTGATCGCCCAGATTATTTTTGTCTGTTCTTACCTTAACGACATAATACGCATTACCTTTATCGTCTATAGTCGAATCTGCTGCAATATCCTCTACAGAGCCATCCAAACTGCCATAAATGGTGTAATCGTAAGCCGTTAACTTAATCACAGCGGGCTGTTTAGGCCGAATGAAAGCAATGTCTTTGGTTTGCACTTTTGCTTCGATCACCAGCGCATCATCAGAAGGCACCACCTCCATGACTTCTTTACCTGGCTGTATCACACCGCCGACGGTGTTGAAATAGAGCTTGCTGACTTTACCGTTCACTGGTGAGGTCAATGTGGATTGCTTTACTTTATCAGAGAGCGCCAAGCTAGATTGTGTCAGGCTATTGATCTTGGCGGTTGTTTCGTTAAGGTCGGTGCGAACCTTACTCAGAAAAGACTGTTGCGCTTCTGACACTTTGCGCCTAGCTTCTGAAATCGCTGCAGTCAACCGCCCCATTTGCGCTGATGCCTGGTCGATATCGCCTTTGGCACGATTAGCATCGCGCTCCAGCCTTAAAATCTCAATCTCAGACACCGCACCACTATTGAGCAAGGGCCGGTTTGCGGCCAACTCTTTACTGGTCGAATCATAGGTTTTAACGGCCACTTCTTTTTTAAATTGCACCTCAGACAATTCGCGTTCTCGCTGCGACAACTGGTCTCTGGCGATATTGATCTGAGAATTCAGTTCGTCCCTGGCGGCATTGAACAACTGTAATTCTTGCAGATAAGTATCAGGTGTTTTTTGCTGCACTTCACTCGGTGGATTAAAACTGCCGCCATTGGCTAACGCCTTCAGCCGCGCCTCTTTAGCTTTGAGTGACAAATACTGGCTCTCATTCTCTTTTAAAGATGAAATCGCACGGGTTTCGTCAATTTTAATCAATGGTTGACCACGTTTAACGGTATCGCCCAACTGCACCATGATATCCACCACAATACCGCCATCTAGCGACTGTACGACCTGAATCTGGCGGGAAGGAATGACACGCCCTTCTCCACGCGTAACTTCATCCACCTTGGCGACACTGGCCCAGATCAGTAACACCAGCAAAATAGCCAAGATACCGTACATAATCAGTTTGGCATGCAGCATGGTATCTTCTATCATCACATCATGCGCTTGCTCAGACCAGGTGCGTGATTCAGCAGTCTCTGTTTTGATGATTTTGTCTACCAGGGCATGCACCGGCTTGCCGATCCGTACCCAGATGCTGTCTGGCTTGGTGACTTCACCTAATTGATCGAATATTTTTTTTGCCATGTTTATCTCGCCTTGCCTACTTTGCCGGCGCGCAGCGCAGCAGTGACGTCTTCTTTATTACCATCCGCAACAACCTGACCCGAATCAATCACTATCAGGCGCTCTGCCAGCTCAAGCATCGCATTACGGTGACTGATCACAATCATGGTTTTGTCAGCCGTCGCTTCGGCAATATTGCGTTTCACGGTTTCTTCACCCGAGTGATCCATGGCGCTGGTTGGTTCATCCAGCAACACAATTTGCGGTTGTGTCACAAATGCCCGTGCAATACCCACACCCTGACGCTGGCCACCAGACAAGGTATCCCCACGCTCACCCACCTCAAGGTCAAAGCCTTTGGGATGTGCATTCACAAAGTCGGCAATGCCGCCCACTTGTGCCGCCTGCAACACAGACTGATCGTCGGCATGCGGATGACGCAAGGTAATATTTTCACGCAATGAGCCATAAAACAGATGGTTGTCTTGCTGCACATAACCAATACTGCGACGTAACTCCGCCGGGTCAATTTGTCGTGCATCAATGCCATCAATCAGGATCGCGCCTTCGGTTGGCTGATACAGACCTAGAATCAGTTTATTAATCGTCGTTTTGCCTGAACCCATGCGACCAATCAAACCAACGTGCTCACCTGGACGAATCCTGAAAGAGACGCGGTTTAAGGCCAGCTCATCAGAGCCAGGATATTTAAATGATACGTTTTTAAACTCAATTTCACCCCTGAATGCCGGGCGAGATAAGAAATTAACCCCTTTATTACGCTCAACCGGTTTACCCATCACCTCATCTAACGATTTCAACGAGGTCGCTGCGGTGTGATATTGCGTAAACAGGCCGGCAATTTGTGAAATAGGTGCCAAACCACGGCTGGTCAATTGCGAGCAGGCAATCAAGCCACCCATGGTTAAATCGCCATTTGAGATTAAATACACGCCTAAAATGACAATCGCCACACTGATGATCTGCTGCAAGGCATAAGTGCCATTGGTAATAGAAGAGGACAGCAGTTTGAGTTTGCTACCCACCTCAGACAGAAACAGCGCGCTTTTCTCCCACTTACCCTGCATCTGACCTTCGACACCCATCGATTTCACGGTTTCCAAGCCAACCAGACTTTCAATCAGCGTCGCATTTCGCTGCGCGCTGGCGCGATACATGGTTTCTGACAGATCATGCATTTTGGTCTGCACGCTGAGAGAGTAAATCAGTACAACGGCGCCACCAATCAAGGCAGGCAACACCATATATGGGTTAATCCAGGCGATCACGATGAGGAAAATAATGCCGAATGGCAGGTCAATCAGCGTCACCACGGTGGCCGAAGTAATAAAGTCGCGCACGCTTTCAAACGAGCGTAAATTAGACGCAAAAGAACCCACTGAATTAGGCTTAGCCTCATAACGCGTGCCCAACACTTTTTCCATGATTTGCGCGCTGAGCTTAACGTCGATACGCGCGCTGGCCCAATCTAGAAAATAGGCTCGCATGGAGCGTAACAATAAGTCCCCCAAGACAATCAAAGCCACACCTATGCCGAGTACCCACAAGGTTTCAACCGCCTTGTTTGGCACCACACGGTCATACACATTCATGGTAAACAGTGGCATAGCCAAGGCAAAAATATTGATTAGCAAGGCCGCGACCATCACATCACGATAAATGCCCTTGTTTTCAGCCAGCGTGCCCCAAAACCAGTGCCGGACTTTCACCCGGCCAACTTCTGGCGTGCGCGCATCAAACAGAAAGGTTTGCTTGGTGATCAAAGCATACCCACTATACTCCGCCGCCAGATCAGCCAGGCTCATGGTCACAGCATCTGGTGACAAATCTGGGAATACCACCTGGGCAAAATGCTGGCTTTCATCAATGTTGATTAGTTGGCAGGCGCGATGATTATTCAATAGCAAGGTGACGTCGGCCTGTGGCTGAAACAGCGATGTGAGCTCCCCCTGCTTCACAGTCACTTCCAGCCGCAAACGCTCAGCCGAGCGTTTGAACAACTCCGGATTGAGCTTGCCGTTTTCTAGCGGCAAACCAGAAGTTAAGGCGTCACGCGTAGTCGCCAATCGATTATGGCGGCAAATATAAAGTAGACACTCCAGCAGAGCGTCTTTTTCGGTCTTATTAAAGTATGGCGTCGTTTCCATGGCAGATGACTTATTATTATCCTTATCCGAATTAAACCAGTGACTGATTTACCGACTGTTGATTGTATGGGGTGTTAAGCTATGTCAAAACGATGAGTATATGGCATAACACCCCGAAATTACAAAAATTGACACTTTCACTGACACTTTTATAGTGCTCCAAACTGCAAGTTTTCCTGAACGAAGGGGCCTGTGACCGCTTCAATCCCCAGCGAATTCAAACTATCCAGCTCTTGCTGATCCTGAACACCTTCTGCAATTGGCACAATGCCCATGGTGCGCACCATCATGCACAAACCGCGCATGAGTGACTGTTGCTGTGGCCGCAAGTGAATGTCACGAATCAACGAGGCATCAAACTTGATGTAGTCCATGCCCAGCTCATGTAAATCACCCAATTGTGCCAAACGCGTTGACACATGCTCCATGCCTACCATGCAGCCTAAAGATTTCACCAGGTGTACAAACTCTTTAAATTTAACAAAGTCGCTAAATGCTGCTTCTTCGGCCACTTCAAAACTTAATCGTGCGGGCGTGGCCACCGTCAGTATTAAGGCTTGCAATTTATCCTTATATTCGTCGCTTCGCATGGCGGCAGCTGACACATTCACGCTGAGGCTGGCATTATTTTTCGCGAGCATATCCACGGCGTATTCCAGCGCCAGCCCATCCAGTGTTTTAATCATGTCGAGCTGGCTAGCCCAATCAATAAAGGCACCTGCAGCCAGCCATTGATCACCTTCATCAATGTGCAAACGCAATGGACATTCGTAGTGATACAGCTGCTGGTCACGCTGCATGACCGGATAACAAGCGAGTTTGATCTGCTTTTGCTCAATCGCCTGCAAGAACTGCTGTTTCCATTGATTCAGGTAATTCTTTCTCGAGGTGACGATACTATTCGCATTCATCACGCGCATCGGTGTCGCCGCCTGGTCTTCAGCCAGGTCGAGAATAAACTGCATCACACGGTGAATATCGACAAAGTCATCGCCTTTTTTAGTTTTGGTGTGCGTGACCACGAACTGGAACTGCAACAACTGCTGCGCGGCATTCAATTTTTCCAACACCAGCTTCAGTTCATTAGTGACAGCAAAATCATCCAGCGGCTGACGACTGAAAATACCAAATACGCCACCAGCTAGCCGGCCACATACCACATCCTGGTAATGCGCCATTTGTTGCTGCAGGGCATCGCCAACTTTTTTAATCAATTGGTTGGTGATGCTATAGCCCAGTTGCTTGTCAATATCAGGCAGGTTACGTAATTGCACCAGAATCAATACGCCTTCAACAAACCCTTCGTGCTTGAGGGCGACCGAAGCGATATTGGTGAAGTGCGACTGATTCATTAAACCGGTCACTTCATCGTAATTAATCTGCTGATTAAAGGTATTCAGGCGCTCAGACTCTGCCGTGACCATAGACTTAACACGGTCTGACAACGTATTCATTGTGCGCACCAGCTTTTGGAACTCTTCTGTTGCTGGCTCTGCAATGGTGATGTATTTGCGCTCGCCCAAAGCCTCGGCTTGTGCAATCACCTCGTCCAGCGGCTTCAGAATACGCTTGAGCCAGAACCCAGACACCACATAGCTTAAAAAAGCCACAATCAATGTCCACAGCACGGCATGCCGCGAGGTTTCCCATAATTGGTCATAAGCCAGCGAGGGTTCGCTTTCAAGTACCAGCGTGCCATATTGCTGCCAGCCAGACTGGATACTGGCGATACCGGGCTGAATATTGACAGAGAACACAGATTGGAACCAAGCTGGCGCCACAGCGTGTGGGTTGCGATTCACCCGCTCTATCATTACCTTGTTATCGGGCGAAAGAATGGCGATGCGGCGATAATGCCCCATATCAAACTGGGCACTGATAATCAGCTCTACCGTGACGTTATCTTTCTGGATATTGGACAGGGTAATGGCCAACCCATTGGCGTTGTCGTTATTTTTCTTCTGTAGCTGTTCCGCCATGTAACGATGATCGTCATAAACGCTCAGAAACAAGCATCCCGCCGCCACCATCAAAATAATGACAGAAATTGCAATTCGTATCTGTTTTACCAAAGACATTTGAAAGCCCTCTTACTTTCCTGGGGTGGATTCGGCCATAACCCGCCGTGCGTGCTGGCTTTGCGCACTAGCCTAGCATTCCGCCTCCATAATAACCACATTTCTAACAGGTTTTTAATCATTCCAGTCCATCCTGTCGCATACGCGTCAGCACATCTCGCCATTTAGAGATATTAGAAGGTGAGCCCGCGCGCATATTCGGGTTATTCGCGACGAATAAGCCCTTATCATTAAAGCTAAACACAGGCGACAAATCGCCACGCTTTGAGGCGGGCAATAATTCAAAGTTGAGATTATCAAGGACCAATGGATCGCTATTGGGCGTGGCATAGTAGGTCAGCACCATATGCGGGCGAATCGCGCCGCTGGGCATGCGCGCCCGGACATAAGTCAGGCGTAATTTGTCTTGTGACACCCCCAGCCGTTTAAGCAGGGTATATTTGGCGATACTAAAATCTTCACAGTCGCCCGCGCCTTTGCCAAACGTCTCCAGCGGGCTGGCCCAGTAATCTTCCATGCCCCACAGGGTAATATCATCGACAAACAACACGTGCTGGTTAGTAAAATCGTTCACCATGTGCACCTTGGTCATTTCGCTGGCACTGGCGACCTGGGCAAACAGCTCGTTCATGCGCATCACATTCTGGTAAGCCTCTTCGCCATAGCGCTGCCGAATCTTTTCCAGCATCGCCAGCACGTAGTCATCAGCTTGTATCGGCGACCATAGCAGGCACAGCGCCAGGCATAGGCCTGTCACCAGTTTAACCAAAGCTGAGTGTCTGTCGCGTCTCATGTGAAAT
>CAYPZE010000083.1:0-8132 GCA_964415305.1 uncultured Methylotenera sp. | reverse complement strand
AGACACCGTCCAAGCGTGGTATGCACCGCTCCCACGACTTTTTGACTAACCCACCTTTGGCGATTGAGCCAACGACTGGTGAAGTACATTTGCGTCATCACGTGAGCCCAAACGGTTTTTACCGTGGCCGTAAAGTGATGCCAGCAAAAGGCGAATAATCGCTGCATTAAAGCGTCAAGCTTTAAAACACGCCGCGCAGTAAAATGCGCGGCGTTTGTGTATCTGGCGTAAGCCTCTACTTTTGTGGCAAAGGCTGCTGTGGTTCGATAGCAAAGCAGTGTCAAAAAGGTAAATTTGGGAAATAACATGACAACTGGTCAACACGCGCATTCACAAGAAGTTGTGATTGCCATTGATGCCATGGGGGGAGATCACGGTCCACATGTGACTGTGCCTGCGGCAGTGCGTATTTTGAACGAAAATCCTAATCTCAATATTATTCTGGTGGGTTTGCAAGACGCGGTTGAAGCGGAATTGAAAGCCTTGCACGTACAGCCAGGCCCGCGTTTGCGCGTACACCATGCCAGTGAGGTGGTGCTGATGGATGAGTCGCCACAAAGCGCGATGAAGAATAAAAAAGATTCCTCTATGCGCGTGGCGATTAATATGGTGAAAACCGGTGAGGCGCAAGCCTGTGTGAGTGCTGGCAATACCGGTGCCTTAATGGCGACCGCGCGCTTTGTGCTGAAAACCTTGCCTGGGATTGACCGTCCTGCCATTGCCTCAACCTTGCCTTCTGAGAATGGCAGCACATTTATGCTTGACCTGGGCGCTAACGCTGACTGTACGCCGGAACACCTCTATCAGTTTGCCATTATGGGCGCGATGGTAGTGAGCTGTATCAGCAATAAACCTAACCCTACGGTCGGCCTGCTTAATATTGGCTCTGAAGATATTAAAGGCAATGAGGTGGCCAAGCAGGCGGCCGAATTGCTGCGCGGCAGCCATTTAAATTTTTACGGCAACGTGGAAGGCGATGATATTTTCAAAGGCACGACCGATGTGGTGGTCTGTGATGGCTTTGTTGGTAATGTGGCGCTCAAAACCACTGAGGGTTTGGCGCATATGATGGGCAAGTTTCTGACGCAGGAATTCAAGCGTAACTGGCTGACCAAACTCATGGCGTTGGGCGCTTTCCCCGTATTGAAAGCGTTTAAAAAACGTCTGGATCCACGTCGCTATAATGGTGCCAGCTTTCTGGGCTTGCGCGGTATTGTGGTGAAAAGTCATGGCGGCGCGGATAGTGTTGGCTTTTACCATGCCATTCACGTGGCGATGGAAGAGGCGCAGAGCGGTATTTTAAAGCGTATTCAGGCGCAGCTTGAGATCGAGCACCTGACCACATCCGAGCCTTCCTGAGCCTCATTCAGTTAGCTAATTTGACCCAATTAAGGCATAATCGTACGAATGATTAACGCACGAATCGCAGGCACTGGCAGCTATCTGCCACCCACTATTTTAACCAACGCTGATCTTGAAAAGATGGTTGATACCACCGATGAGTGGATCTTTGCCAGAACCGGTATCAAACAGCGCCATCGTGTGACAGAGGAACGTACCAGTGATCTCGCCACGCATGCAGCCCGCAATGCCATTGAGGCTGCTGGTATTCAGGCGCAAGATATCGACCTCATTATTGTGGCCACTACCACGCCGGACAAGATTTTCCCGAGTGTGGCGACCATGGTGCAACGTAAATTAGGTATTAGCGGTTGCCCGGCGTTTGACGTGCAAGCGGTTTGTAGCGGCTTTGTGTATGCATTGACCACCGCGCATCAATTTATCAAATCCGGCCAGTCCCGCAATGTGCTGGTCATTGGCGCAGACACCTTTACCCGTATCACTGACTATAGCGACCGCAGTAACTGTATTTTGTGGGGCGATGGTGCCGGGGCAGTCATTCTGCAAGCCAGCGAGCAGCCTGGTGTCCTTTCTACGCATATTCATGCTGATGGCAATTACGAAACCTACCTGCATGTGCCGCGTAATGCAGATGGCCCGGACACCGTGGTCATGGAAGGCAATGCCGTGTTTAAAATGGCGGTGAATACGCTGGACCAGATTGTGGATGAAACCTTGGCTGCGAACCAGATGCAAAAGTCTGACATCGACTGGCTGGTGCCACATCAGGCCAATATCCGCATTTTGCAAGCCACCGCCAAAAAGCTGGATATGCCGATGGGTAAAGTGGTGGTCACGGTGGATAGACATGGCAATACTTCTGCGGCTTCTATTCCCTTGGCGCTAGACACCGCGGTGCGTGATGGCCGCATTCAGCGCGGGCATCTGTTGCTGATGGAGGCGTTTGGTGGCGGCTTTACCTGGGGTTCTGCATTGGTGAAGTATTAAGTAGTTACTTATACCAGTCAGTGAAGTTTTTTGTGTGCAGGCGTCATATAAATGATGGCCTGCATATTGTTTTAGTCAATACGTGATCAAAAATTATGTCTAAATTTGCTTTTTTCTTTCCAGGCCAGGGCTCACAGTCCGTGGGCATGATGCAGGGTCTTGAGGCCCACGCCATCGTTAAACAAACCTTTGATGAAGCCTCGGCTGTGTTGGGTGTCGATTTCTGGAAAATGGCGACAGAAGCCAACGATGAAATTAACCTGACCGAAAACACACAGCCTATCATGCTCACCGCAGGGGTTGCCACCTGGCGTGTCTATCAGGCGCTGGGCGGCCAGTTGCCAACGGCGATGGCTGGACATAGCCTGGGTGAATATACTGCGCTGGTTGCCGCTAATGCGATTTCATTTGCAGATGCGTTACCACTGGTCAAGTTCCGTGCCCAGGTCATGCAGCAAGCGGTGCCAGAAGGTCAGGGCGCCATGGCGGCGATTTTAGGGCTGGATGACGAGACTGTGCGTGCCGTGTGCGCCGAAGCTGCGCAGGGCCAGGTGGTGCAGGCGGTGAACTTTAACTCGCCAGGCCAGGTGGTGATTGCCGGTGACAAGGCTGCCGTAGAGCGTGGTATGGAGCTGGCCAAAGCCAAAGGCGCTAAACGCGCTTTGCCGTTGCCTGTGAGCGTGCCGTCACACTGTGACTTGATGAAGCCTGCTGCCGAAAAGTTGCGCGCATATCTGCAAAACGTGGCCGTGCAAGCGCCTGTGGTGCCGGTATTGCACAATGCTGACGTGGCTGCGTATAGCGATGCAGCGCAAATTAAAGACGCGCTGGTGCGCCAATTGTATAACCCGGTACGCTGGGTAGAGACTGTGCAGCAATTAGCCGCACAAGAGGTGTTAGCTGCGGCGGAGTGTGGTCCAGGCAAGGTGCTGGCTGGTTTAGCCAAGCGCATCGTGGCCGACATGACCTGTGTCGCACTGGTGAATGATGAATCTGTGCAAGCATTTGTTGCGCAATAAGGGGAATAAATATGTCGAATCAGCAAGTAGCATTGGTGACGGGTGCCAGTCGTGGGATTGGTGCAGCCATTGCCCAAGCCTTGGGTAAACAAGGTGCTTTTGTGGTGGGGACGGCCACCTCCGCCAGTGGTGCGGAGGCGATTACTGCGCATTTGAAAGCCGCAGGTGTGAACGGTGTTGGTTTGGCGCTGGATGTGACACAGCCCGAGCAAATTGAAGCGGTGTTAAAGCAGATTGCTGAACAGTACGGCGAAGTCTCTATTCTAGTGAACAATGCAGGAATTACTAAAGATACCTTGTTGATGCGCATGAAAGATGAAGATTGGGATGCGGTATTAAATACCAATCTCAAGTCGGTTTTCCGTATGAGCCAGGCCGTATTGCGCCCGATGATGAAAGCGCGACAAGGCCGCATTATTAATATTTCTAGCGTGGTTGGCCATATGGGCAATGCAGGCCAGACCAATTATGCGGCTGCTAAGGCTGGCATGACGGGTTTTACCAAGTCGATGGCGCAAGAAGTGGGTAGCCGCGGTATCACAGTGAACTGTGTGGCGCCGGGTTTTATTGAAACCGACATGACCGCCGAGCTGCCAGAAGAGATTAAAGCCAAAATGCTGGAACGCATTGCGGTAGGCCGTTTAGGCCAGGTGGATGAAATTGCGGCAACCGTTGCTTTCCTGGCGTCGCCTGCAGCAGCTTACATTACAGGTGAAACTATCCACGTTAATGGCGGCATGTATTGCGCTTAATACAGAGTTTCTTTGGTATTCTGGGCAAGTTTTGCTAGAATATCGGTTTACTGAACACGACACTTATCAACAAAGGGGTATTTTAGATGTCCGACATCGAACAACGCGTAAAGAAAATCGTTTGTGAACAATTAGGTGCAAACGAAGCTGACGTTAAAAACACATCATCTTTCGTGGATGATCTGGGTGCAGATTCTCTGGACACCGTAGAATTGGTGATGGCTTTGGAAGAAGAATTCGATTGCGAAATTCCTGACGACGAAGCAGAAAAAATCACAACCGTGCAGCAAGCGATTGATTACGTCAACGCAAACCTCAAGTAATTCATTGACTTCATTCTTCAATCAGCCCTCGCAAGAGGGCTGATTTCTATATTATGACGAAACGCAGAGTAGTAGTAACTGGCTTGGGCGTGGTGTCTCCAGTAGGGATTGGTACCCAAACCGCTTGGGACAATCTGGTTGCTGGTCAATCAGGCATTACCCGCATTACCAAATTTGACCCCACACCATTCGCTTCGCAAATTGCTGGCGAAGTCAAAGGCTTTAACGCGGAAGATTTTATTCCAGCCAAAGATGCCCGCCGTATGGATACGTTTATCCAGTATGGCCTGGCAGCAGGGCTGGAAGCATTCCGCGACTCCGGCCTAGAGGTGACTGACGCCAATGCAGAGCGCATCGGCGTGACCATCGGTTCCGGCATTGGTGGTTTAGGCCTGATCGAGTCCACAAATGACAGTTATGATGAAGGTGGCCCGCGCAAGATTTCGCCATTCTTTATCCCTGGCACCATTATCAATATGATTTCAGGCAACCTGTCGATTATGCTTGGCTTAAAAGGCCCGAATATCGCCGTGGTCACGGCCTGTACCACAGGCACACACAGCATTGGCGAAGCCGCACGTATGATTGAATACGGCGATGCTGATGTCATGGTGGCTGGTGGTGCTGAAGCCGCGATTACCGAACTCAGTGTGGGTGGCTTTGCCTCTGCGCGAGCCTTGTCTAATCGCAATGACGATCCGGCAACGGCCAGCCGTCCCTGGGATAAAGACCGTGATGGCTTTGTCATCGGTGAAGGCGCAGGCGTGATGGTGCTTGAAGAGTATGAGCACGCCAAAGCACGTGGTGCCAGAATTTACGCTGAAGTGGCTGGCTATGGTTTAAGTGCTGATGCCTATCACATGACCGCGCCAAATATGGATGGTCCACGTCGGTCCATGGTAAACGCTCTGAAAAATGCAGGCGTTAATCCTGACCAGGTGCAGTTTATGAATGCGCATGGCACGTCGACACCGTTGGGTGACACCAATGAAACCAACGCGATTAAAGCCACGTTTGGAGATCACGCTTATAAACTGGTAGTGAACTCTACCAAGTCTATGACGGGTCACTTATTAGGCGGTGCGGGTGGTTTGGAGTCTGTCTTTACCGTGTTGTCTATTTATAACCAGATTTCACCGCCGACGATTAACTTGTTTAATCAGGACCCAGAATGCGATCTGGATTACTGCGCGAATACCGCACGTGATTTACAGATTGAATATGCCCTCAAAAACAACTTTGGTTTTGGCGGCACGAACGGCAGCCTGTTGTTTAAGCGCGTTTAAGTCACATTTTGTACCAAATAAAAAAGCCAGCATTTGCTGGCTTTTTTATTGCTTGCTAATCGCTTATTTCAATACCGCCAGTGCCGCAGCGTAATTCGGCTCATCAGCAATCTCGCCCACCAGTTCGCTATGCAACACTTTATTGTTTTCATCCAGTACAACGACTGCACGTGCTGTTAAGCCCGCAAGGCTGCTGTCAGTGATGAATACGCCGTAGTCTGTGGCAAATTTTGCTGTATCACGGAAAGTCGACAGGGTGACGACGTTTTCCAGGCCTTCTGCGCCGCAGAAACGGCTTTGTGCAAACGGCAAGTCAGCAGACACACACAATACAACAGTGTTGTTGACGCTGCTGGCTTCTTTGTTGAAGGTGCGCACTGAAGTCGCGCAGGTTGGTGTATCAATGCTAGGGAAAATGTTGAGGACTTTACGCTTGCCAGCATAAGCATCCAAGCCAACCAGGTTGCGCTTGGCATCCGCCAGTTGAAAAGCCGGGGCAGCATCACCTGCAGCCAAGAATTTACCGCCAACGGCGACCGGGTTACCTTTAAGCGTTACGCTTGCCATAATCTTCTCCAAAAACGTGATTGATGAGTGTTAAACGAACACTTTAACGTGTCAGGCAATGTCAATCAACCACATAAAAAGTAAGGGAATCACTTTTGCAGTGCCGCCAGCGCGGCGGCATAGTCTGGTTCGCTGGTTAATTCTTTGACCAGTTCTACATGCAATACGCGATCATTTTCGTCGGCCACCATCAGCACGCGTGCAGGCAACCCCGCCAGTTTGCTGGTCATCATCAACACACCATAGTTTTTAAGCATGTCGCGGCCACGCATCGTTGAGAGATGAATACCAGTAGACAGGTTTTCTGCCGCGCAGAAACGCGTCATGGTGAAGGGCAGGTCTGGCGAAATATGCAGCATGACCGTATTGGGTAAGTTTGCTGTCAGGCTGTCCAGCGTGCGGACGCTGTTGGCGCTGGTGGCAGTGTCTATGCCAGGGAAAAAATGCAAGATTTTGCGCTGGCCGCTAAACGCTTCTAATGACACGTCTTCCAGGTCATGGTTGACCAGTTGAAAGAAGGGTAATGTTTGCCCCAGGCTCGGTAAATCGTCTTCAACCAGTATCGGGTCGTCCAGTAAAGCAGTGGCATTCGGCATATCGGTGATCTATTCACTAAAACGTCAGACATCATAGAGCATAACGTCGGTAGGTTAAGTTTTTTATCACATGTTAACCAGTATGACTGGCGCGGATGAATCTGGGTTTTTAACGCTGTCAACCAGATTATTTGCACCCGCTATAGGTACAAAAAACCGCGTTGGCGGTTAAAATAAAGTCATGGAAGCGCCTGAAATTCCCACCATACAACCTGCATTTATTCATCTGCGCTGTCACAGTGAGTATTCCATTGTGGACGGCACAGTGCGCATTGACGACTATGTCAAAGCCGCCAAAAATGATGCCATGCCAGCCATTGCGCTGACGGATCTCTCCAACCTGTTCGGCGCAGTCAAGTTCTACAAGGCCGCGCGTGGCAAAGGCTTGAAGCCGGTACTCGGCTGCGATGTCTGGATTGAAAATACCGTACAGCGCGATCAGCCACAACGTTTGCTGTTGCTGGTGCAAAACCAGCAAGGTTACCGCCATTTGTGCGAATTGCTGTCCAGGGCCTATCTCGAAAATCAGTACCGTGAACGCGCAGAAATCAAAGCAGCATGGTTGCTGGAAAAAAATGCTGGCTTGCTGGTGCTCTCAGGATTTGCGGCTGGCGATGTTGGCCAGGCCTTGCAGGCAGGCAATCAGGCGCTGGCCGTGCAATATGCGCAGCAATGGACACAAGTATTTGCAGGCCGCTATTATCTTGAGGTGCAGCGCGTGCATGCGGCGGGCAGTCCAGAGGCTTACGCTCAGGAGCAATTAATCCAGCAAACCGTGCTGATTGCACAGCAGCTCGATCTGCCGGTGGTGGCGACGCATCCAGTGCAATTTCAAACCGCAGATGACTACATGGCGCATGAAGCGCGCACCTGTATTGCCGAAGGCTATGTGCTGGCAGATAAGCGACGCCCACGTAAGTTTGTTGCCACACAGTATGTGAAAACCCAGGCAGAGATGCAGGCCTTGTTTGCTGATATGCCGCTGGCATTGCAAAACACGGTAGAGATCGCTAAACGCTGTAACCTGACGCTGACACTCGGCAAAAACTATTTGCCGGACTTCCCGACGCCTAACGGCGAAAGTCTGGACCAATACCTAGTTGACCAGTCAAAACTTGGCTTGGAGAATCGCCTGGCCTATTTATATCCTGACGAGCAACAGCGCGAAGCCAAACGCCAGGAGTATGAAGAGCGCTTGCAGTTCGAGTGCAATATCATCGTGCAGATGGGGTTCCCAGGC
>CAYPZE010000082.1:0-8265 GCA_964415305.1 uncultured Methylotenera sp. | reverse complement strand
GTTACCTTCACCGGTCAGTTCAAAGGTGATGCCTTTGGCCAGGAATGCAGCAAAGCTCTGTCCGGATGTCCCTGTAAACTTGACGCTGATGGTGTCATCCGGCAAGCCTGCATGACCATAACGGCTGGCGACTTCGTGTGACAACATGGTGCCCACGGTGCGGTTGGTGTTAACGATAGGCAGGTTGATGCTGACTTTTTCGCCTTTTTCCAGCGCTGGTTTTGCCAGTTCAATCAGTTGATTGTCCAGCGCTTTAACCAGGCCGTGGTCTTGTACATCATTGTTTTTGCGTGACACGCTGGCTGGCATTTCTGGCAGGTGGAATACCTTGCTGAAGTCCAGGCCATTGATTTTCCAGTGCTCGATACCCGCTTTCATGTCCAGCAAGTCTGCGCGACCGATCAGATCATCAAACTTGGCAATACCAATGCTGGCCATCAATTCACGCACTTCTTCAGCAACGAAGAAGAAATAATTGACGACGTGCTCTGGCTGGCCAGTAAATTTCTTGCGCAACTCTGGGTCTTGTGTGGCAACGCCAACTGGGCAGGTGTTCAAGTGACACTTACGCATCATGATACAGCCCTCGACAACCAGTGGTGCGGTGGCAAAGCCGAATTCATCTGCACCCAGCAGGGCGCCAATCAATACGTCACGGCCAGTTTTCATCTGACCATCCACTTGCAGCACAACACGACCGCGCAACTGGTTCAATACCAGAGTCTGCTGGGTTTCGGCCAGGCCGAGTTCCCATGGCGTACCGGCATGCTTGATGGATGAAATTGGCGAAGCGCCAGTACCACCGTCATGACCAGCTACCACAATGTGGTCGGACTTGGCTTTTGCCACACCAGCGGCCACAGTACCGATACCTGTTTCTGATACCAGTTTCACTGAAATAGACGCTTTTGGATTGGCGTTTTTCAGGTCGTGAATCAGCTGTGCCAAATCTTCAATGGAGTAAATATCGTGATGTGGTGGGGGGGAGATCAAGCCCACGCCAGGCACTGAGAAACGCAGTTTCGCAATGTATGGCGATACTTTATGCCCTGGTAATTGGCCGCCTTCACCTGGTTTAGCACCTTGCGCCATCTTGATCTGAATCTGGTCGGCGCTGCTTAAGTATTCAGCCGTCACGCCAAAGCGGCCAGAAGCCACTTGCTTGATGCGTGAACGCATGGAGTCGCCAGCCTTCAAGGCTACGTCGGCTTCAATCAGGTCAGAACCCAGTACTTTGGCAATGCTTGAATCCACTTGTACCGGAATAAAGCGTTTAACGTCTTCACCCCCTTCACCAGTGTTGGATTTGCCGCCAATACGGTTCATCGCAATGGCTAAAGTCGCGTGCGCTTCGGTGGAGATAGAGCCTAGTGACATGGCGCCAGTCGCAAAGCGTTTAACGATGTCCTTAGCGGATTCCACTTGATCTAGCGGGATCGCGTTGCTCGCAGGCTTGATCTCAAATAGGCCACGTAGCGTCATGTGACGGCGGGTCTGGTCGTTAATCAGTGCTGCGTATTCTTTATAAGTCTCATATTGACCAGTGCGAGTCGCATTCTGCAACTTGCTAATCGACTGCGGCGTCCATAAGTGCTCTTCACCGCGGACACGGAAGGCGTATTCACCACCCGCTTCCAAAGCATTGGACAATACTGGATCGGTGCCAAACGCCTGGTTATGCAAGCGTACGGTTTCTTCTGCGACTTGTTCCAGGCCGATCCCTTCAATCTGGCTCACGGTGCCGGTGAAGTAGTCGTTCACAAACTGGCTATTCAAGCCAATTGCTTCAAAAATCTGTGCGCCGCAGTAAGACTGGTAAGTCGAGATGCCCATTTTGGACATGACTTTGTACAAGCCTTTGCCAATCGCTTTGACGAAGTTTTTGCCTGCTTTTTCACCATCGCTGGTCATGGTCTTCATGGTTTCATACACCAACCATGGGCAAACTGCTTCAGCGCCATACCCTGCCAACAGGGCGAAATGGTGCACTTCGCGGGCTGAGCCGGTGTCAATCACCAGGCCTGTGCTGGTACGCAAGCCTGCCTTAACCAGGAACTCGTGGGTGGCAGAACAGGCCAGCAACGCTGGAATCGCGATGCGGCTGGCAGACACGCTGCGGTCAGACAGAATTAATACGTTGTAACCGTCATGTACGGCTTTCTCGGCCTGGTCATGCAAGATGTCCAGTGCCTGTTTCATGCCTGCTTTACCTTTGGCAGCATCGTAAGTCAGGTCCAGTACGATGGACTTGAACTGGCCTTTGGTCAGTGACTCGATTTGTTTGAGTTTTTCCAGGCCGTCCAGGCTTAATACTGGTTGGCTGCTCTCCAAACGCAATGGCGGGTTGGTTTCATCCACTGCCAGCAGGTTAGGTTTTGGGCCAATAAAGGTCACCAAGGACATCACCAGCTCTTCACGGATCGGGTCGATTGGCGGGTTGGTCACTTGTGCGAACAACTGCTTGAAGTAGTTGTACAAGGTTTTTGCTTTGTTGGACAACACTGGCAATGCCGCGTCGTTACCCATAGAGCCAGAGCCTTCTTCACCGTTATCCAGCATCGGCTGCAACACAAACTTCAGGTCTTCCTGTGAGTAACCAAAGGCTTGTTGTGTATCTAATAAGTCAGCGTTCAGGCTGACTTCGCCGTTGCCTACATTTGGCAACTCGGTCAGGTGGAAGCGGGTTTGTTCAATCCATTGGCGGTAAGGCTTGGCTTGGGCCAATTCTGTTTTGACTTCTTCGTCATCAATGATGCGGCCTTGCTCCATGTCGATCAGCAACATTTTGCCTGGCTGCAAGCGCCATTTTTTCACGATTTTTTCTTGTGGGAAGGTGATCACACCCATTTCAGACGCCATCATCACGATGTCGTCTTCTGTCACCAGGTAGCGCGCAGGGCGCAAACCGTTACGGTCCAGGGTGGCACCAATCATTTTGCCGTCGGTAAAGGCCACAGCAGCCGGGCCATCCCATGGCTCCATCAATGCGGCGTGGTACTCGTAGAAGGCGCGGCGGTCTTCATCCATCAACGGATTACCAGCCCAGGCTTCCGGGATCAGCATCATCATGGCGTGCGGCAGGCTATATCCACCCGCGACCAACAGCTCCAGACAGTTGTCG
Organism: uncultured Methylotenera sp.; assembly: GCA_964415305.1. Taxonomy (GTDB): domain Bacteria; phylum Pseudomonadota; class Gammaproteobacteria; order Burkholderiales; family Methylophilaceae; genus Methylophilus. The sequence continues at coordinate 5,144 of CAYPZE010000082.1, read as the reverse complement.
AAACAGGCAGAGTCGGACTGGCCTTCGGCAATCAATGGCCACAGTTTTTCCAGGTCTTCGCCCAAGACGGCAGACTTCATGGTTTCGTGACGCGCGGCCATCCAGTTGACGTTGCCTTGTACGGTGTTGATTTCACCGTTGTGCGCAATCATGCGGAATGGGTGAGCCAGATCCCACGCTGGGAAAGTGTTGGTAGAAAAACGCTGGTGCACCAGTGCCAATGCAGAGATGACGCGCTCGTCTTTCAGGTCTGTGTAGTAGACCCCCACCTCATTCGCCAGCAACATGCCTTTATAGACAATCGTGCGGGAAGAGAATGAAGGCATGTAAAACTGCGCTTTGTCTTGCAGGTTGAGCGCGCGAATCGCGTGCTCAATCCGTTTGCGAATCACAAAACATTTGCGTTCAAAGATGGTGCTGTCAGTGGTTGTGCTGGCAATAAATACCTGGCGCATCACTGGCTCAACAGCACGTGCTGCATCCGCGATGTTGCTGTTGTCGACAGGCACATCGCGCCAGCCCAGCAGCGTCTGGTTTTCTTCAGCGATGATTTGCGCAAAAATGGCTTCGCATTTGGCGCGGTTGTCTGCATTTTGTGGCAGGAATGCCTGGCCCACGGCGTATTGACCTGCGGCAGGCAAGGTCATGCCCAGCTTGGCCGCTTCTTCGCGCATGAAGGTATCAGGCATTTGCATCAGCAAGCCCGCGCCGTCACCCAGTTTCGGGTCGTAACCGGTCGCACCGCGGTGCGTCAGGTTGTCCAGCAGTTGCAGGCCCTTGGCGACGATATCGTGGCTCTTTTGGCCTTTAATATGGGCAACAAAGCCCACGCCACAGCTATCCTTTTCGTGGCGTCTGTCGTATAAACCCTGGGATTGGGGAGCTAAACCAAACTGGTCGTCCAGAGCGGTTGCGGGATCTTGAGAAACACTCATCACGTTGTTGTCAGACTGCATGTCCATTGCCAGATTCTTCACTTACAAAACATTTGGAGGAACCTTCAATGATACCGTTAAAGTTTAGCAATTTCAATTGTTTAGCCTGCGTTAAATAACGGATAAATCCATTTTTTTATTTCAATTGAGAATAGTTTTTATTTACCATTAAATTTGGCCGCAAATAACGTTAAAAATGACGAATGTGCAAGTGAGGTTGCATGAGGGGGTTGTGAGGATTGCACTGTTTTTATTTGAAAAAACAGGTTTTTAAACTAAGCGCTGTGTCTGGAACGCAGTTTGGCTTCTGTAAGCTAGAAAGGCGTAATTGGCGGTGTCTGGAAAAAACCTGCACGCATGCGCGCGCAGGTTGTATCAGGGTTGATTTAGAGGCTCGCAAAAGCGGTCGCTGCTGCTTGCACGGTTTGGGCAATATCTGCGTCGCTATGTGCGGCTGAAACAAAGCCTGCTTCAAACGCGGATGGACCCAGGTAGATGCCGCTGTCCAGCATGCTATGAAAGAATTTGTTAAAGGCGTTTTTGTCTGCCTGCATCATTTCAGCGTAGCTGCCTGGAGGGTTGGCGCTGAAATAAAGACCGAACATGCCGCCTACGCTTTGTGCGCTAAAGGATACGCCTGCGGCTTTGGCTGCTTGCGTCAGGCCGTCTGTTAGCTTGGCAGTTTGTGCGGTGAGTTTTTCATAAAAGCCCGGTGCTTGTACCAGCTTTAAGGTGGTCAGGCCTGCCGTCACGGCGACCGGGTTACCCGACAATGTGCCTGCTTGATAGACCGGGCCCAATGGCGCCAACACGCTCATAATGTCTTTGCTGCCACCAAAGGCACCCACTGGCAAGCCGCCGCCAATCACTTTGCCCAGCGTGGTCATGTCTGGCTTGATACCGTAGAGCGCTTGTGCGCCGCCTAATGCGACGCGGAAGCCGGTCATCACTTCGTCAAAAATTAGCACGCTGCCGTGGTGGGTACACAGTTCGCGCAGGGTTTGCAGGAATTCCAGTTGCGGCACGATCAGGTTCATATTGCCGACCACAGGCTCCAGAATCACGCAGGCGATTTCATCCCCAATGCTGGCAAAGGTGTCTTTCAGCATTTGTGGGTTGTTGTAGTCCAGCGTCAGTGTGTGGGCAGCCACTTCTGGCGGCACCCCGGCAGAGCTTGGCTCACCAAAGGTCAGCAAGCCGGAGCCTGCCTTCACTAATAAAGCATCGGCATGGCCGTGGTAGCAGCCTTCAAACTTGATGATTTTGCTGCGCTTAGTGAACCCGCGCGCGACGCGGATCGCGCTCATGGTCGCTTCGGTGCCGCTGCTGACCAGGCGTACTTGCTCCATGCTGGGCACCAGCGTGTTAATCAGTTCAGCCATTTCCAGCTCGAGGCCGGTCGGTGCGCCGAAGCTCAGGCTGTTGGCAGCCGCTTGCTGTACGGCAGCAATCACCTCAGGGTGTGCATGCCCCAGAATCATTGGCCCCCAAGAGTTGATGTAATCGATATATTCTGTACCATCGACATCCCACAGCTTGGACCCCAGGCCCTTTTTAAAGAAGATAGGCGTGCCGCCCACGCTGCGAAACGCGCGCACTGGCGAGTTGACGCCGCCTGGAATCAGTTGCTGGGATTTTTCAAATAATTGCTGGTTGCGAGAGATCATGGATAGGCAATCTGGTAAACATCAAAAAAACGTATTCTATCAGAGCGCGCGGGCTTGATCATGCTATGGCTGCGGAGACAGACGCTGTTGAATCTCGGGCCAGGCCTGGCTGTCCAGTTGCCGGAGATGTTGCTCGGCGTTGCTTAATAGCGTGGGCTGCTGTGTTTGTTGCGCCAGGATGGCGAGGCCGCTCCAGGCGTCAATATGGGCTGGTTGCAAGCTGACTGCGCGTTCATAGGCTTGCTGCGCCGGAGCAGCTTGCCCTTGGCCATGTAGCGCACTGCCTAAGTAAAAATTGGCTTCTGCCGATTGTGGTTCTTGCGTAAGCCATGCGCGCGCAATGCTTTCTAACGCCAGCCAGTCGCCGGTTTGATAAGGCTGAACTACTTGCATCCAATACGGGCGTGCTTCTGCGGGCGCATCCCAAAAGGCAGTGGCATCAGGCACGGTGCTGGTTGCAGACTGCTGTTGCATTAAGCGTTGAATCCACTCCACGGGCACGCTATAAAAATAGGCGTCCTTGCCTGGGCTTTTAAAAGTACTCAGCGAGACCAGTTCGCCCGCCTGATTGAAAGTCGGGCTGCCACTGGAGCCCATGATAAATGCCGCATCCGTGCGTACAATCAGGCTGCCATCGTAAGGGTATAAGGCGCGCACTTTGCCGGCGATGGTTTGTGGTTTGGGCGGGCCGCCGGGGAAGCCAATCGAAAACACCTCATCGCCATAATGCAGTGAAGCGGCTGAGGCGAGTTTGACCGCCGGTAGTTCAAGATATTTGAATTTCAGCAGGCAGATATCATGTCGCCAGTCGGCAATCATCTCAACCGGACTCATGCTGTCGCCAAATTTGGAAATACTGATACCGTTACTGTTTGTGACCACATGGCAGTTGGTGGCGACCGTGTCTTTATCGACGACGACACCGCTGCCGACACCGTGGCCGCCGCTATTGGTCAAGGCGTGCACTTTGACTACCGAGGCTTTGAGGTGGTAAACCAGGTCGAGATCGAGCTGGGCATGTGCCGCCTGTGTCAGCAGGCCGTAAGCTATCAATGTAAAGATGTAGGGCAATAAGCGCATATGAGCTCCAATGACAGGTTGCAATGGTGATTCCAATCCAATTTCGACCCGAAAATGCAAAAAAAATGCATTCCAGTCCACAAAGCCGTGAAAAGGCATGCAAACAGCGCTAGAATAGCCGATATTTTTGATTGTCTTAAGGATTTACCATGCTGATTACAAGCGAAATCGTCGATTTAAACACTCCAACCGGGGTGATGCGTACTTATGTTCATCGTCCAAAACACGATGGCAAGGTGCCAGCGGTTTTGTTTTACTCTGAAATCTTTCAGCAAACTGGCCCGATTGAACGCGCTGCCCGCTTTTTGGCTGGTCATGGTTATGCTGTGCTGGTGCCAGAAGTGTTTCATGAGTTAAATCCGATTGGCACCGTATTAGGTTACGATGACGCTGGCCGCGACAAAGGTAATGCTGACAAAATGGCCAAAGACGTGCAAGCCTATGACACCGACAACCGTGCCATGATTGATTACCTGAACGCACAAGCCTGGTATGACGGCAACCTGGGGGCTGCAGGCTTCTGTATTGGTGGCCACCTGGCTTTCCGTGCGGCTTTACAGCCAGAAGTGAAAGCAACGGCCTGTTTCTATGCGACCGATTTGCATACCAATATTATTCCTAATAAACCAGGCCAGCACAGCATGGAGCGTGTCAACGAGATCAAAGGTGAGCTGCTGATGATCTGGGGCAAGCAAGACCCGCATATTCCTGGCGACAAGCGCGCCGAGCTGTATAACCGCTTTGCCGCTTTGCCTGGGTTGCATTACACCTGGCATGAATTTAATGGGCAACATGCCTTCATGCGCGATGAAGGGGAACGTTACGATGCGCAGTTGGTCAATCTGGGGTATCAGTTGACCTTGCAAATGTTCGGAAACGTACTCAAGTAAGTGATAGCTAGCAAACTTGAGTGAAAGAAAACTACGGTGCTGAATATGGTATGCCAGTTGCGAATTTCAACACAACGCGCATGCAATATTCAATACATACCCTAGTCCAAGCACAGGCCAAAAGCCTGTGCTTTTTTTACAACTAAATTAACCATTTATTAGAGATAACTATGACTACAAAAAATGCGGATATTGGATTGGTGGGATTGGCAGTGATGGGCCAAAACCTGGCGCTTAACATTGCGGATCACGGCTATACCATTGCGGTCTATAACCGTGACCCAAAAAAGATGCTGAACTTCATTGAGGAATGCAAAAAGAATGAGCCTTCGCACGAGCGCGTGGTCGGTCATGCCGACTTGGCTTCTTTTGTATTGAGCATCAAACGTCCTCGTAAAATTGTGTTGCTGGTGAAAGCTGGTAGCGCGACTGACGTGACAATTAACGCGTTGCTGCCATTTTTGGAGCAGGGCGACATTATCATTGATGGCGGTAATGCCTTGTGGACGGACACCATCCGTCGTGAAAAGGAGCTGGCTGCCAAAGGCATCGAGTTTATTGGCTCTGGCGTG
>CAYPZE010000081.1:0-8449 GCA_964415305.1 uncultured Methylotenera sp. | reverse complement strand
TGGCAAATGCATTGATCGTGATACACTTCACACTCTTTGTTTTTTGACCAGGCAATGACAGAGTTACCGTCTTTTTTAAAGCCCTACTGGCCCCGCCGCATGACCGGCACCCTGCGCGATTACGCACGGGCGGCCATCGGCGCCGGATTGGGGATTTTATCTACCGGACTGATTGCCCTGAATGTGGTGCCAGGCGATTGGCATAGTGCAGTCTTTTTAATTGCCCCCATGGGGGCCTCTGCCGTCATCCTGTTTTGCCTGCCGTCCAGCCCGCTGGCCCAACCATGGGCGATTGTGGCGGGCAACACCCTGGCGGCACTCGCTGGCGTGCTTTTCACACAACTGTTACCACAGCAACTGGTGTTTGCCGCGGCACTGGCCATGCTGAGCGCCATCGGCCTCATGTTTGCGCTGCGCTGTCTGCATCCACCCAGTGGCGCGGTCGCCCTCACTGCGGTGCTGGGTGGTGATGCGATTCACAGCCTGGGCTACAGCTTTGTCTGGTGGCCGGTATTGGTAAATAGCCTCTTACTGGTGCTCACGGCCTGGCTATACCACACGCTGACCGGCTATCGGTATCCTGTCACACATCACGAGCACGCGGCCAATTCACCTACCCATATGCACTACCAGTTTGGGTTTAAACAAGAGGACTTGCAGACCGCATTGGGGCAGTTTCATGAAGTGCTGGATATCCACCCGGAGCAATTACAAAGCTTGCTGGAACAAACCGAGCTGATTGCTTACAGGCGCAAGCTGGAAGCCATTGAATGCCGAGAAATCATGCGCCCGGTCTCCACCACGCTACAGTTTGGCGACGCGCTGGAAACCGCCTGGCAAGCCATCCTCAAACAAACGGAGCCCGCAATTCCTGTGGTGAACAAGGCACAGTTGGTGATTGGTTTACTGAGTGTGTCAGACTTTATGCGCCACGCCAAGGCAGAGAGTTACCGCGAAGTGGCGCCTGCCTTAAAGCGACTGATCCGCTGGTCACCGACCACGCATAGCGACAAGCCAGAAGTGGTTGGCCAGATCATGACCACCCCGGTGATCACCATTAGCGAACACATGCACCTGATGCATACCATTCCGCTCATGACCAGCCACCACCTGCAATTGCTGCCGGTGGTCGATCGCGCCAACAAACTGGTGGGGATTTTGACCCAAACCGACGTGATACGCGCCTTGTATCGTTAAGGTTGGGCAGATTGTTCGCGTTGCTTAAACGGCACAATCACCTCACGGGACGCCAGCACGATTTCGCGCAAAAAACATAACAGGCCAAAAATCAGCGATGCCATTGAAATAATAAAAGACACCATCACCAGGTGCGGCAAACGTAAGCCAGTCTCTACCGACAAAAACATACTGGCAATCGACACACAAATACACAAGGCAGCAAAGGTGGCCGCTGCAATCGCGCGCCGCAGCCACTTGGTACGACGCACAATAATCCGCAATTCATCTTTAAAGCGCTCGCGCTTCTCTTCAGGCGCATCGGTCAAAAAGCGGGCACGGTCTATTGAGCGCCCCAGACGACCAATCAGCACGCCTAAAATCGAGCCGATCCCGGTCAATAAAAACACGGGCGCCACCGCATCGCGGATCGCCTCAGACACGCTGTGAATCTCAATCATGGTATTAATCATAGGCTTAAGGGTCAGACATTAACAAAATAAATCGGCACCAAAATCGTACTTTTATGGCTATCGGTGCACTACAAAAAGGCATGCGCAAATCAATTCTGCGAAAAAGCAGGGGTTTGTTGGCTAGTTCAACTCTTGTTAAGCGAATTTTGCGCCATGTTAACTACATTTAGCGCGTTAATATTGTAATAAAAGCATTTTTCTTGCCATTGTTTTTCAATTCAAACGCCTCAATCGGGAATCATTTTTGCTCTACATACCCCGGTAACAATCGATATTGATAGGGAAGAGACCACAAGATGCACCCGCAACCGTTAACCGAGGATTTGGCTAACCACTTCAAGAAGGTCAATGACTTTCGTTCACACATTTACCAATTACAACATGCCTGGGATAGCCTGGCACTGATGGCGCAACTGTCCGGCACCGGCTCCGAAATGGAAGAAACCCGCAGTGCGTTTAATACGATCTCAAACGATGTATTACGCCACTTATCCCAGGAAACCTTGCACAAAACCGCGGCACAACTGTCATCAAAAGCGTTTGAAATCATTAACTTACTTGTGCGCAACCTGTTTGAGCGTACGGCTGACATCGGCTTTTTCGCCACGGACAATGATGTACGTGATTACCTGGAAAAACAGGCGGCGGACAGTCTGGAAGATGCCGACCAGGAAAAAATTGAATTTCGTTTTCAGGAGTATCAGAAAAAATACACTGTTTACGACAATATTGTGCTGTTTGATGAGGAAGGCCAGCTACTGCATCAACTGGATGAGACGCAAACCACCCTGTGCCACTATCACCCAATTGTGGCCCTGGCACGTCAATCGACAGACCCGTATATAGAGCGCTTTTATGAGACAGACGTCGGTGGCAAGCTGCAAAAATCACTGGTCTACGCGCATGCCGTGCGTAGCAAAGATGGCCAGCGTGTCTTAGGCGTGCTCTGCCTGTGCTTTAAGTTCGTCAACGAGCTGGATACGATTTTTCATCACCTGATTTCAGATCATGACTGGACCGTAGGGGTGTTGCTGGACGAAGAGCATCATGTGATTGCCTCCAGCGATCCGTACCAAATTCCGCTTGGCATCGCGCTGTGCGTAGACCCGGAGACTGACTGGTTTATCACGCGTTTTAGCGGCCGCGAATATCTGTGTGTGACTAAACAGTCCGAAGGCTATCAAGGCTACCTCGGGCCAGGCTGGCTGGGGCAGGCCATGATCCCGATCGAGCATGCGTTTAATCAGACCATTCATGACACAGTGAATAATATTGATGCGGACACCCTGCGCAAAGTGATGCGTAGCCCGCTGATCTTTTCCGAAAGCTTGCTGAATATTCCCAAGCAGGCCGCCAATATCCAGAGCAAACTGAACCAGTCGGTGTGGAACGGCAATATCCGGCAAAGCAATGATGTGAATACGCAGCAGAAAAATTTTTCCAAAAGTCTACTTTCCGAAATCAGCCATACCGGTCATAAAACGCAGCAAATCATTGAAAACATGGTGTCTGAGCTTTATCAGACGGTGGTGTCGGTGATGTTGGAGAACTCCAGTTTTTACGCGCAACTGGCGGTAGAAATCATGGACCGCAACCTGTATGAACGCGCCAACGATGTGCGTTGGTGGGCGCTGACGCATGTGTTTAGAGAGCTGCTGGCCAAGCCCAGCCTGCAAGCAGAAGATAAAGGCAAAATGAGCGAAGTGCTGCGCTATATCAACAGCCTCTATACCGTATATGACAACCTGATCATCTTTGACCGCAAGGGCGAAGTGATGGCGGTATCCAACCAGCAGTATGCACATTTGCTGGGCACACACCTGGCCGATGAATGGGTAGGCCGCACAAGGAGCTGCGCCTCCATGCAAGATTACGTCGTCTCTGCATTTGAACCCACGCCGCTCTACAACGACAAACACACCTACATTTATGCCGCACCGATCCGCCACCTCGATGGCAATAGCATTGTCGGCGGCATCGCTATTGTGTTTGATAGCACGCCGCAGTTTCAGGCCATGCTGCGTGATGTAATTCCTCGCGATAAAACAGATACGCCGGTCCATGGCAGTTTTACTCTGTTTGTAAACGAGCAACTCAGTGTGATCTCAAGCACGCATCAAGACTTTGCCGTGGGCGAGCTGTTTGAGCTGATGCCCGCGATTCAAAAGTTAAAAGAAGGCGATCAGCTGTTTGATATTGCGATTTATCAAAACACCTACTATGCGGTAGGCGGCCGCGCCGCGTATGGTTACCGTGAGTTTAAAAGCGAACAGGACAGCTATCGCAACAAAGTAGTGGCACTGATTTTCACGCCGCTGGGCAAGGTCGATGAAATTAACCAGCGTATCCACGCTGAAGCACAAGTCATCCACAACAAATTCAACCCCAATCTGTTTGCGCAGTCCGGGCAGGACTGCCAGGAATATGCCACGTTTTACGTCGGCGATTCATGGCTGGGCATAGAAGCGCGCTTTGTACGCGAAGCGATAGACGAAGACCAATTACGCACCTTGCCTGACTCGGCGCCGTTTATCGCCGGCATGCACACCTATCAGGGCGAGGTGATTCCGGTGATAGACCTGGCGCGCATGCTGGGGCATCCGCACTATTTTACTGATTATCGGCAGATCATTGTGATTGAAGACAAAACGGCCGCGCTCAAGTTTGGCGTATTTGTCTCGGCGCTGGGCGAAATCCCTTATCTGGCGCCGTCGCAGATTCAGCCCATGAGCACATTTTTCAGGGGCGCCAGCCATAACCCTGGTATTGCCATTGCCAACATAGCGCAAAATAGCATGCTGACACTGATCACCGCCCCAAGCTTGTGGGAGAAAGTACTCGCCGTACGCTCACAAGCCTCTGAACAGGTGTTCGCCTGATGAACAGTCAGACGATACTCGACATCATGCAAACCGACATCATGGACGCCCTGCTTACCGCACAGCAACAGCGATTGCTGGATACGCTGCTGGATAATCTGGATGGCATGATTTACCGCTGCCTGTATGACAGCAACTGGACCATGATTTATGTGAGCAAAGGCTGCGAAACCCTCACTGGTTATCCGGCACATGAGTTGCTGCTCAATAAAAGTACCTCTTACGAAACCATTACGCACCCGGATGACCGCGACAAGGCGCGGGCTGTGATTGACGCCGCGATTCATCAAGGCGAGCGTTTTGAACTGGAATACCGTATTGTGCGCGCCAATGGCGACATCACCTGGGTGGCCGAGCGCGGTAGCGCGGTGTTTGATAACAATGGTCAACCGGTAGCGCTGGAAGGCATTATTCAGGACATCAGTTGCCGCAAGCGCATCGAAGACGAACTGTTCAGTACCGAGCAAAAATACCGCTCCATGTTCGAGAACTCCACGCTGGGCATGTTCCAGACCACAGAGTCCGGCACTTACCTCAATGCCAATCCAGCACTTGCCAAGCTTTATGGCTATGTTTCGCCGGAAGCACTCATCAGCGATCTCAACAATATCAGCACCCAGCTCTATGTCGCAGAAAGCAGACGCGGGGAATTTACCGAAGCTATCCGCGCGCAAGGCCGGGTATACAATTTTGAATCTGAGGTTTACCGGCTCAATGGTGAAACCATCTGGATTTCGGAAAACGCGCATGCCGTCTGCGACCCGCAAGGCGAGATTCTGTATTACGAAGGCACGGTAGAAGACATTACCGACCGTAAGAACCATGAGCTGCAGATTCGCCAGCTAGCCGTCACCGACAACCTGACCGGCTTGCTCAACCGCCATGCCTTCAGTGGCAAACTGGCGAGCCTGATTGCCGAGGCCGATAAAACGCATAACAAAATTGCCATTGCCTTTATCGACCTCGACCACTTCAAGCTGATTAACGATACGCTGGGGCACCGCGCCGGAGACAAGCTACTGGAGAATGTGGCACAACGTTTGATCCAGAGCACGCGCCCGACCGATGCTATTGTACGCTTTGGTGGTGATGAGTTCGTCATGCTCTACCCCGGGCTACGGGTGGCGGAAGACGCCGAGCCATTACTGGCACGCGTAATGGAGGCGATTTCGCAACCAATTGCGATTGGCGATTATGTGTTTAACATGACCTGCAGCGTCGGCGTCAGTATTTATCCAGACCATGCTAAAGAAATAGACACTTTGCTCAGTTGCGCAGACTCCGCGCTGTACAGCGCCAAAAACGCAGGCAAAAACAAGGTGCAAATGTTTAGCGGCGCGCTGGCCCAACAACTGGGCGAGCGAAACGAAATTGAATATGGCCTGGGCCATGCCATGCAGCGGCAGGAACTCATGCTGTATTACCAGCCGCAAATCAATATGCAGCACGGCAATATCAGCGCGCTGGAGGCCTTAATCCGCTGGCAACACCCTGAGCGCGGCCTGATTCCACCCGACCAGTTTATTCCGGTGGCAGAAGAAACCGGCCACATTTTTGCCATTGGTGAATGGGTATTGCAGACCGCCTGCCAGAAGATCAAGTCCATGCAAACCGAGTGGGGCTATATGGTGCCGATTGCGGTCAATGTGTCGCCGATACAGTTTTTGCGCGGCAACCTGGTTGAAACCGTGCAACGCGTGTTGCGGCAAGAGCGCGTACCGCCACATTTAATTACGCTGGAGGTCACCGAAAATGCACGCTTCAAAGACGAAGCCATGTTCACGCGGACGCTGGAACAACTGAAACGGCTGGGCGTGTGTATTGCGATTGACGACTTTGGCATTGGCTATTCGAACATGGCCTACCTCAAAAACTATCCGATTGATGAGCTAAAAATCGACAAGGCGTTTGTACAAGACCTGGAGCAAAGCGTCACCAACGGCAACATTTTGCTGGCGCTGATTAACCTGGGCAAAAGCTTGCATAAATCGGTCACGGCAGAAGGCATAGAAACCGAATACCAGCATCGCTTTTTACTGCACAGTGGATGTGATGTCGGCCAAGGCTACTATTACAGCCGACCGTTGTCGGATGAAGCGTTGGCGCAGTTTATGCGCGAGCAGCAGCCGAAGTTCGATCATTTTCAGCAGGTGGCCAGGTAACACTGGCCACCGCTACTTTTGTCAGGTCGCTTTTGTCAGGTCGCTTATCAGGCGGTGGTTTGCTCGATCTCAGGCAGCGCTTCGTGCTTGATAGCCGCTTCAAAAGCCGTCAAACGTTTGTAGACAGACAGCAGTTCGACAATGGTGGTCCAGGAGTTCACCAGGTATTGGAACGAGTTACTCACTTGTGAAAACGCGGTCAGAATCTGCTGCAAAATCCCAAAAGTAATCCGGCCCGCCGCAATGGTCGGCACCAGGATCAGGTAGGCAAAAATATTATCTGCCTGCAAATACAGGCTGCGCGCCACATTGAAATACATATAGTGAAAATACAGACGGAAGTAGTTTTTACGCACGTCCATAAACAGTGACTTCAGCGTGGCGGGTTGCGCGCGCTCACTATTGTCCTCGCCATACACCAGCTCTTTACGATACGCTGCTTCCACACGCTGATTTCTGAATTCCAGTCCGGGTAACTTAATCCCTACCGCCGCCAGCAGCAAGGTGCCAAACACGGACCACGCAATCGCCGAAGTAAACAGCGGCGCGGGTACCGCGCCAAAGACGGGTAACTCACTGACGTAAGCTGACAAACTCCACAGCACCGGCAAGAAGGCAAACAGCGTCATGATCGCTTCGACCATAGACACGCCCAGACCTTCCATAATGGTGGCAAAGCGCATGGTATCTTCCTGCACCCGCTGCGAGGCACCCTCAATACGGCGCACTTGTGGCCACTGGCTGGTGTAAAAATCGTTCATGGCGGTGCGCCAGCGGAAAATATAATGGCTGACAAAAAAGCGCGTAATGACATAGATAAAAATCGCCACGAACGCAATTTCGGCAAACTGCAACATCAGCGTATATAACTCAGCGGTGGTGACTTTGGAGTTAGGTGACAACGCGGCTTGCACCCCGTCAAAAAATGGCCGTCGCCAGTTGTTGATTGCCACCGACACCTGTACAGAGTAATAAGTCGAAAACAGAATAAATGCTGAACCGACAATCGACCACCATTGCCAGCGGCTTGGCTTAAGCTTAAACCAGGCAAAAGCAAACAACGCGACACTGACCCCATAGTAGCCATAAAACAGCTTGAATGAATCGGTGACAAAGTGGCCCAGGCCAATCACCGGCTGCTCTTCAGCCATGGACAAGCCAAACACGGCACCAATAGCCGCAGAAAACTCAAACCAAACGCCGCAGCAAATAGCCGCCCAGAGAATGACGGAAGGCCAGAACCAGCGAGAATCAGGAAAAAAGGATTTAAACATAGCGCTTTCTTAGACGGTTTTTCAACAGAGGTTTTAGGGAGCCACTTTTCGCCAGTGTATTGGCTCTTGAAAAGACCTGCAACAAAAAAGCCTCCGTGAGGAGGCTTTGTGTGTTTAAACATGTGTGTGGTCTAGACACGGTTGCCGCGGAAACAGCAGCCCAACGGCGTATTGGCAATGTAATTTGCCTTCAACACCATGGCATGCGGTTTGATCGCTAAATGTTTTTGTGACACACGTTTTTTATAAACAGCCGGTTTTTTCATGGCAGTCTGTTTATTTGCATCGACTTGATTTTCCTCATCTTTATTGTCATCTATTGCCGCCACTTTTAGCGCAGGGGCAGCAGCATTTTCGGCAATGACGACTTCAGCCGCTTGCGGTTTGGCCGCGACTTGCCCCGTCTGTGCGCGATTAAGCAAAGGATTGTTGTCAGCAGGGGCTTGGTGCTCAAAAGTAATCATCATTAAGGCAAGCATATTTAA
>CAYPZE010000080.1:0-8557 GCA_964415305.1 uncultured Methylotenera sp. | reverse complement strand
GGTATCCAAAGGCGCTGACCTCAACTACGTGCATCCGGCCAGCCATAACACAGCGTTCCATATGTCTGCGTTTATTGGCGATACGGCGACCATGAAATACCTGGCGTCTGCCGGGGCTGATGTTAACATCAAGCTCAAAGGCGACGTCTCATTGGTGCGTTACTTTAAAGAAGAAAACAACCAGAAGATGGTTGATTTGCTGACCGAGCTGGGCACCAAAAACGATGGCTGCCAGGAAGAAAAATGCTTCTAATCGTGGCTTATTCGCAATGATGTTAATCAAAAACGGTCATGAGATTCATGGCCGTTTTTGTTTTACGGCCATCATTTAGCGCGGGTGTGTAACCATAGTCACTCACAGGAGACTCAAGCATTGAGAATAATGTGGGACTAATACTCACAACACCTTTGGGGGAAGCATGAAGCAGAGATACGTCAATATAGTATGGGCTTGTGTCGCCGCATGGTCGCTATCGGCCCAGGCAGAAGACTCTTCGGCGATTCACACACTGGCTGCCTCCTGTGCCGCTTGCCATGGTCCCAACGGCAACAGCCTGGGCGGCACGCCGACGTTGGCCGCGCTCAATCAGGACTACTTTGTACAGCGCATGCAAGGCTTTAAAGATGGCTCGGTATCTTCAACCGTCATGCATCATCATGCCAAAGGCTTAACCTCCGCTGAAATCACCGCACTGGCGAGCTATTTCGCGCAACAACCCAGACAAACGCCACAAGCTTTGCCACGTCAATCATTTAAGGGGGCACAATAATGCAGAAGACGGATGCCGTATTGACTACTAGCTCCCTAGGCGGAACACGCCGACAATTTGTGCGCTCGGTGATTTATGGCGGCCTGGCTTTTTATGGCCTGCCAGCCTTTGCGCGTGCCAGTAAACCACCTTTGGGCCATGTGGTGATTGTCGGCGCTGGCTTTGCGGGCCTCACCGCCGCTAAGTATTTACGTGCCTGGAGCATGGGCAACCTCAAAGTTACCATCGTTGAGCCTAATCCGCAGTTTATCTCCTGCCCGCAAAGTAACCTGGTGCTGGGGGGCAGCCGTACGCTGGACCAGCTCAGTTTTGGCTATGACTTATCGCGCAAGCAGCACGGGCTAGATTGGGTCAATGATACAGTGACCGCCGTCGACCTCGCTCATAAGCAAGTGCAACTCACGCGCGGCAATCTCAGCTATGACCGTCTGATATTGGCGCCTGGCGTCGACTTTAATTACAGCAAGATACCAGGCATGTCTGCGCCGGTAGCCGATATTCCGCACGCCTGGAAAGCGGGCAAGCAAACGCTGCAACTCAGGCAACAACTGGAGATCATGCCGGATGGCGGCGTGTTTGTGATGACGATCCCCACGGGTGCTTACCGTTGCCCGCCCGGCCCTTACGAACGTGCCTGCCAGGTAGCGCATTACTTTAAACAGCACAAACCGCGCAGTAAGGTGATTATTTTGGACGCCAATGCGGACATTATGTCTAAAAAAGGCTTGTTTTTGCAGAGCTTTAACGGCGCTTACCAAGGCGTCATCGAATACCATAACAACAGCGAAATCCTGCAGTTGGATACCGCCAGTAAAACCATCAAGACCGATTTTGAAACGGTAAAAGCTGACGTACTGAATGTGATTCCGCCACAACTGGCGGGCAAAGTGGCGCAAGTCGCTGGCCTCAATAATGTCGATGGGCGCTGGTGTGAAGTCGATTTTGTGACGTATGCCTCAAGTCTGCAAGCTGATGTACATATCATAGGCGACAGTATTTCTGCAGGGTTACCGAAGTCGGCGCATATGGCCACCTCTCAAGCCAAAGTCTGTGCCGCCGCCATCATAGACCTGCAATCAGGCAACGCACCAAACCCACTGCCGGTGTTTGCCAATACCTGCTACAGCTTCGTCGACGACCAGCAAGCCATGCATGTGGCCAATGTGTATCGTTATGACCCGGTCAAAAAGGCCATGGTCTCGGCCGAAGGTGGCGGCGTGTCAGCCAAGGCTAGTATGCAGGAAGGCCAATACGCACAAGCATGGGCAGAAAATATCTGGGCAGATACATTGACATGACGACCGTACACGCGCAAACCTCTCCGCCTAATAAAATCTCGCGCCTGCTGCTGATCGCAGTCACGGGCTTGTGTATGGCGATTGGTTTGCACTTTGCCATGGCGCAAACGCCAGCGGTGGAAGCGGCCTTATCCACATTGCATGTGCATGCCGGGCTCAAAATTGAGCGCTTTAGTGATGTCAGCGCCCTGGGCGCACCGCGTATGCTAACACTGGATAGTCAGGGGCGGCTGTTAGTCAGCCTGTCTGACACCGGTCGCATCGTGCGCTTGAATGCTCAAGGTGACTCAGAAATCATCGCCCAAGGCCTCAACGCACCACACGGGCTGGTGCTGCTGGGCGAAGACTTGCTGGTGGCCGAGCAAACTGGCGTGGTCAAGTTACCGAAACAGGGTGATAGCTGGGGCGCACCACAGCCCTTTATCCGCAACTTGCCCAGTGGTGGCCATAGCCTGAAAACGCTCAAGCTGTCACCAGACGGTTACTTGTTTATCAATGTCGGCTCCAGTTGCAATGTCTGCGTTGAAGACAATCCTACGCGCGCCACGCTATTGCGCTACACCCTGGATGGTCGGCCCGCAGGCGCCTTGCTCACCGTTGGCCGCCATGCGCAAACTGCGATTTGGGCGCGGGGCCTACGTAATAGCCAAAGCGTTGCCTGGCATCCGCAAAGCGGTGAAATGTTTGCCACCAACAATGGCGCCGATAACCGTAGCGGACAAAAAAATGGCGTGGTCGATGACGACCTGCCACCAGAGCACCTGAACAAGATTGAAGCAGGCCAGCATTATGGCTGGCCCTATTGCTGGGGCGATCCTGCGCAGCCAGCGCAACTGATGCAAGACCCCAACATTGTGGGCGAAGCCGAGGTTTGCCAACAGTCGCAAGCCCCTGCACTGCTACTGCCAGCACACAGCACCCCCATCGGCATCACCTTTCTGCATCAAAGCCGATTACCTGATAACCTCAAACAGGATGCGATTGTGGCTTTACACGGCTCGTGGAACCGTAAACAACCCAGCGGCTATGCCTTGCTGCGTGTACAATTCAGGAACCAACAGCCAGTGGCAAGCGTCCCATTCATAGAGGGCTGGCTGCAAGGCAAACAAGCCTGGGGTCGGCCAGTAGATGTGATTGTTGGTGCGGATGGCTGGCTCTATGTGTCAGACGATCTGACTGGTTGGATTTACCGTATTCGCAGCCTGTGACCACACGCTGCAACGCACTTTTTCAGGAGCACGATATGAAACGCATGTTATTGTCTATCACTGGCGCGATCTGCCTGGGCTGGATTAGCCTCAGCCAGGCAGAGACTGCCCCGGCGCTGGTAATCCAGGTGCCAGAGTCGTTTTACCAGCATCCGGTACGCCTGCTGAACCCTTACCTCAATTATTGGCATAACCGTGCCGAAGCTGCCGAAACAGTGGGCTTGAGCAGCTTTCAGGCGCAAAAATACACCACCTCCAGCTGCGAGGCGGAGGCCAAAGGCCAGGCACTGGTGGTCATTGAGCCCAATATGTTTTATAACCCGCAAACCGGCGTGTTTTACAGCGAAATCACCGCTAAGGTGTACAACAAATCTGCTGCAGACAGCGCGCTGGGCAAACCGCTGCTCACCGTTAAAGGCGAAGGCCAATCGCGTGGCTGGTTGACTTACAATGTAGAGCACTTCACGCATCAATCTTACCAGCGTGCATTTGACCAGGTGATTCAGCAATTACAGCAGAATCCTGTGTTCCAGCAATCGGTGTCTCAGGGCCCGTTACAAACCTACGAGGCTTTATGCAATAGCATTAATACCTTGTCTCAACCTAAAGCCTTTTTCTAGGAGCCTATATGTTGTTTTCTCAGCGTCAGCGTGCATGGATGCCTCGTTTTCTGGCTGGCCTATTACTGGCAGTCACTAGCCACAGCCACGCGCATGGTTTGGCACCCGTGAGTGGTTTACTGACTCCAGAATCAGTCGTACAGGCCGCAGATGGCAAGATTTACGTGTCTGAGATCAATGGATTTGGCCAGGATGGTGACGGCCAAATCCGCGTCATTGACCATGGCAAAACCTCGGTGCTGATACAAGGCCTGGACGATCCTAAAGGCCTGATCATCATCGGCAATGATTTATATATTGCCGACAAAACACGCGTGCTGCGCGTGGCACTGAATCAGGCGACCGCCAGCGCAGAAGTTTTTCTGGCCGCGACGGACTTCCCCAAACTGCCACAATTTCTCAACGACTTGAGCGCAGATGCCAATGGCAATCTGTATATCAGTGACAGTGGTGATATTTTGGGTAGCGGCAAAGGCGGCATCGTTTATCAAGTCACGCCGCAGCGCCAGCTGAGCTTATTGTTGGACGGCAGCATAGATGCACGTATTTTAGCGCCTAATGGTTTACTAGCCGATGCCAAAGGCGAACACCTGCTGTTGGTCGACTTCACCTCTGGCGTGCTTTATACCTACAATTTACTGACGAAAAAACTGGATGAAGTGGCGAGTGGCTTGGGCGGTGGTGATGGCATTGTCAAACAGGCCAACGGCACACTTTATGTCAGTGACTGGAAATCAGGCAAAGTATTCAAGATTGATCAACAACATAAAGTCACGCTGGTCAAAGAAGGTTATCAATCAGCGGCTGACATCGCCCTAAGCCAAGATGACCATCATTTGCTGGTGCCAGATATGAAAGCGGGCAAGCTGGATATTATCGATTTACATTAACGCGGGACGAAACCGCAGGCTGGTGGCTCCAACCACAGCACCCAACTCACAGGCAAAAAAAACCACGCTTGCGCGTGGTTAAGTGAGAGGATACACACGAAACCGCTCATTGCTTCAACGTACTGCAGGGAATTCAGCACGTTGAGGCAACTTCGCAGTTACTTGGTTTGCGCAGTTTTTTTGTCAGCCTCCTTTTGGGAGCTGACCGCTGGCTGCGCAACAGCGTGTCTGGCGACTTTCAAATGTTTCTGCATTTCAACCTGATCGTGTGGCGAGGGGTTAGTCCCGGCCAACACATAGGCTGAAAAAATAAATCCCGACATGAATAACAAGGTCTTGTTCATGATCGCTCCTTAATCGTTGCTGCTCATTAGATATGCTGTATTTGCTAGCATTGTGGCGAGTGTTTTGTTGTCCACCCCTGCAGAATACGCCGCTCCCCTTACAGCCAACTTACGCCTGGCTTGCAGAAAACTTACAAACGAAAAACCCGACAGCATTGAGTTACACTGGTCATATTGAAGCAAGCGGATATCAACAATGCGTTTATTAATCGTGGAAGATGACTTAGTGATTGCGAATGGACTGGTGCGTGCACTCTCCCAGTCACAATATGCGGTCGATCACGTGACAGATGGCAAACAAGCCTTACGCGCTATTCAGGATGACGTGTATGACATGGTGATTCTGGACTTGGGCCTACCAACCATGGATGGCATGCAGCTGCTGTCGCACTTGCGCCAGCAGGCAAATGCGATTGCGGTGTTGATTTTAACCGCGCGCGAAGATGTTGCCACGCGTGTGCAAGCGCTAGACCTGGGCGCAGACGACTTTCTGACCAAGCCGTTTCACCTCGAAGAACTCGAAGCCCGTGTGCGGGCACTGATCCGGCGCAGCAAGCTGGGCAATAACCTACCCTTGCAATGCGGCAATTTAAAACTCGATGTCGCCAACAAGCTGGCCAGTATTGATGATCAGCTCATTACCCTGTCCGCGCGTGAACTTAATCTGCTGGAAACGCTGATGATGCGCATGGGTAAAATCATTGCCAAAGAGCAAATCATGGAGTCGTTGTGCAACTGGGACGAAACCTTGGGCGACAACGCCATTGAAGTGTATATCCACCGCCTGCGCAAAAAAATCGAACCCAGCGGCGCGCATATTCGTACCGTCCGCGGCTTGGGTTATATGCTCGAAGCCGAGCACATGAACCTCTCATGACATGCGCAATAGGATAGGACCACGCTCACTCAAAAACCAGCTGCGCTTGTGGCTGTTACTGCCCATGTTGCTGGTGCTTGGTGTGTCTGCCGCCCTCTCTTACTCACGCGCCTTGCTCTATGCCACCCAGGCTTATGACCAGTCTTTATTACGCACTGTGCTTGCGCTGGCGGATGAGGTGATTATAGATGCCAACAACGAAGTCAAAATCGAGATCCCGGAAGTCGCCAGCCATTTACTGAGTTACAACGAAGGGGATCGCATTTACATCCGCATCAGCGGGCCACAAGGCAAACTGGTGTTTGGCGAGGCACATTTACCCTTACCGCCCAAACCACCGGCGGGCAACCAGCAAACCTACTACAACAGCGTTTATCAAGGCGAAGCGATTCGGGCGGTGACCTTCGGCCTACCTGAAAGCAAGGCTGTCGATGCGCGTAATATCCTGATCACCATGGCAGAAACCACCGGCAAACGTGATGCCATGGTGGCAGAAATGGTCGAAGAAATGCTGCTGCCGCAAGTGTTGATGATGATCCTGGCAGCAATTGTGATCGAATTGGGTATCCACTTTGCGCTAAAGCCCATGCAAGACCTCAGGGAGTCGTTGCACCAGCGCTCTCACCGTGACTTGAGCCCGCTCAACACCGACTCCTCGCCGCTAGAGTTGCAACCACTGGTGCAGGCCATGAATGCGCTGCTGTCCCGCGTTAAAGCTGGGTTGCAGCAGCAGCAGCAATTTATTGCCGATGCCTCACATCAATTGCGCACGCCAATTGCCGGGCTGCAAACGCAAGCAGAGCTGGCCTTGCGTAGCCAGCCACCTGCCGCTTTGCAAGAGCCGCTCAATTATATGCTGCGCAGTACAACGCGCTTATCGCACCTGATTCAACGTCTGCTGAGTATGGCCAGAACCGATGCGGCCAGCAGCCAGTTTCAACCGGTGTCACTGACCGATATTATTTATGAAGAGTGCGCGCGCTGGGTAGGCCCCGCCGCTGACAAGCAACTGGAGCTCGAAGTACAGATAGAAACCCGGCAAGACACCGTGCTGGGTGATGCGTTAATGCTATCGGAAATGCTGAATAATCTGCTTGAAAATGCGATCCAGTACACACCAGAACAAGGCCTGCTTGAAATTCGTTTATGGCAAAGTGACCAGCAGCTGATATTACAAGTGTCCGATAGTGGCCTGGGCATTCCTCCCGACCAGACGGCATTGATTTTTGAGCGTTTTCATCGGCTCGATCCCAACCAGGGTAATGGTTGCGGTCTGGGGCTGGCCATTGTCGCCGAGATTGCAGAACACCATAACGCCACAATCACTGTCACCCCAGGCTTGCCACATCCAATTACGCACCACATTGGCAGCCAATTCACGGTAAAATTCGAGCGCTATGACATCCTGCCTGAGAACCCTCGCCCTGCAAGCACTGACGCTTAGTGATCCACAACAAAAATGTCAGCAGGTCGCCCTGCTTTGGCAGGCCAAACATCAAGCTGACCCATCGATCAGGCTAAGCGCGCCTGCGCAATCCATTCCTGGCCGTCCAGACAAACCTACACTCGTGCCACCCAAACAAGTGCAGCGTCGCGCCATGAACACCGCCGAAGGCCGCGCAGCGCTGATTCACGCCTTGGCGCATATTGAGTTTAATGCCATCAATCTGGCGCTGGATGCCGTGTGGCGTTTTGCCGACATGCCTGCAGACTATTACCTGGACTGGCTGCAAGTGGCAAAAGAAGAGGCTTACCATTTTTCGCTACTGCGTGCGCACTTGCAAACCCTGGGCTTTGATTACGGCGATTTTGACGGCCATAACAGCCTGTGGGAAATGGTCGAAAAAACCCAATCCGATGTACTGGCACGCATGGCACTGGTGCCACGCACCATGGAGGCACGCGGGCTAGATGCCACACCACCGCTCAAGCAAAAACTGTCGCAAGCGGGTGACCATGCTGCCGCCGCGATTCTGGACATTATTCTGCGTGACGAAATCGGCCATGTCGCCATAGGTAACCGCTGGTTTCAGTATTTGTGTGACCAACGCGGCCTCGATATCGTCGAGACGTTTGAAACCTTGCGCCAGCAATACCAGGCACCCAAATTGCGCCCGCCATTTAATATGGAGGCACGCAAGCAAGCAGGGTTTAGTGCAATTGAATTAGCCTATTTAAATGCAGAGACAGGCTAAAGTGCATTTTTAAGACGGTCTGCGCGGGGGCAGATGACGGAACGTAATTCGACCTTTACCCATGTCATACGGTGACATTTCAATGGTGATTTTATCCCCTGCCAAAATACGTATTTTATGTTTGCGCATTTTGCCGCCGGTGTAAGCAATCAACTTATGACCGTTTTCCAGTGTCACGCGGTAACGCGCATCTGGCAAGATTTCAGTCACTGCGCCCTGCATTTCAATTAATTCTTCTTTAGCCATTGTGTCTCCTTAAATTAAAAATAAAAAAGCCCGTACAAACGGGCTTTCTCAGGGGCGAACATCACCCAAACACATGTGCTTAAGCAATCACTTGAATTGCAGACGCTTG
>CAYPZE010000079.1:0-8793 GCA_964415305.1 uncultured Methylotenera sp. | reverse complement strand
GATTGAAGTAGGGGCCGCGCAGGCGCAACGCTAAAGAATAAAGCGCTAGTAGGCAATCCCGACACGAAAGCCAGTGACCAGTTTTTCATCTACGCCCAACAAGGCTTTTACTGCTTGCTCTTGTTGTGGGGCAAGGCCTGCAGCCACATTGACCGAAGCAGGCAAATATTCAGCAGGATGCAGGGTTTTACGCAGCACGGGTTCGTCTGCGGTGTTTGTCAGGGTCAACTCTACTTGTGGGTAGGCCTGGGCAACGTTGCCATGATTCATCAGCACACTGGAGAATATCAGCACACCCTGTCGCTCTTTGTGTTCCTGAATATCAGCATCGTCGATGGTTAACTGGGCGATATCGCGCGGCACGCTGACCTCACATTGCAATGGTTTGCACAATGCCTGCAATAACGGTTTGGTTTGCGGGTAGGTGGCGGCCAGGCTGATGCGCATGAAATAAGTTGATTGCAAGATAAGCAATAGCAACAAGGCAACCGACAAAGTGATAAAGACGCGCTGGCTGGCCGGGCTTGGTGGGAGTGCAGGCCGCTCGTCAGCAAGCGCAATATCGCGTAAAAATGCAGGGATTGCAGGCGATGCATCATTTGCTTCTGTACCTAGCGTCGGCGAAAAATCATCGTCTAAAGGCAGGTCAGGGCGCACCGAAAAGTCCGGCACGGCGGCGGTATGATCCGCATGTGCGACTTCGGCACTGACTTTGAAATAGACAGCAGCATCGCTGGCCACATCACTTGTATCTGCCACGGCTATCGGGGCGGCGGTTGATTCAACGAGGTGTGAGCGCGCGTCAAACACATGGTCACATTCGCCACAGCGCACCTTGCCTGCATAGGCCTGCAACTGTTCGTCAGTGACTTCAAATTGTGTTTGGCAGGCCGGGCAGGCCGTAATTAAAGACATTTTCTGGTTCCCGTCAGCAAGACCCATCCATCTTGCTGGATGGGGGCATCCATTTCAAACCACTCTGCGTAATGAGCCAGCAAGATCTCCTGCTGGCTATCTAATATGCCCGATAATGCAACTTTGCCGCCACTTTTACAAGAGGTGGCAATCACGGGCGCCAGCACCATCAGCGCGCTGGAAAGAATATTGGCGACCACAATATCAAATGGCTCATGCAGATAATCTGCAGAATCATAAAAGATGGCCTCTACCTGATTATTGGCTGCATTATCACGGCTGGCAATCACGGCTTGTGTGTCAATATCGACACCAATCGCGCTCTGCGCGCCCAGCTTTTTAGCAGCAATCGCCAAAATCCCCGAGCCACACCCATAATCCAGCACATTGGCCTTATCCAATAAAGGCTTGGGCAATTGCGCCAGCCAACTCAGGCACAGATGCGTGGTTGGATGACTACCGGTACCAAAAGCCAGACCCGGGTCCAACACGATATTAATCGCCTCGGCATTCGGTGCCTGATGCCATGAAGGCACAATCCATAACAGATCGGTCACGCGTATCGGGTCAAACTGGGCTTGTGTCGCACGTACCCAGTCTTGCTCCTCAATCTGCTCCAGTTGGTATTTCAAGCCATCCAGCGCTAGCTCTGCCTGCACATTTGCCAGCAAGGCCTGCACATCCGCGTCAGCATCCAGCATGGCCGTGACAATATTTTGCTGCCAGATGCCTGGTGGCGGATCACCAGGCTCGCCAAAAATCGCCTGTTCGGCCAAGGTGTCTGCGTGCGCGTCTTCGATGCTCACAGACAATGCGCCATGTTCCATGAGCACGTCGCTGAGCGCCTCAGCCTGCGGTTCGGTTGATTGAATTTTAAGTAACAGCCAATGCAACATTATTTCGAGCTGATACCCAGCTTTTGCTCCAGATAGTGAATGCTGGTCCCGCCTTGCTGAAAGGCCAAATCAGCCATCAGATCAACATGCAGCGCCGTGTTGGTTTTAATGCCTTCGACATACATCTCGGACAACGCAACACGCATTCTGGCAATCGCTTGCTCACGGGTCGCACCATGCGTGATCAGCTTGCCAATCATAGAGTCATAGTGTGGTGGCACAGTGTAGCCGCCATACACATGAGTATCCATGCGCACGCCAGGGCCGCCAGGCATATGAAAACGATTGATAAATCCAGGCGACGGCACAAAAGTGTAAGGATCTTCGGCGTTAATCCGGCACTCAATGGCGTGACCATTCAAGACGATATCACGTTGACGGAACGGCAATTTTTCGCCCGCAGCAATAAAGATCTGCTGCTGCACCAAATCAATACCGGTGATCATTTCGGTCACGGTATGCTCTACCTGCAAACGTGTATTCATTTCAATGAAATAGAACTCGCCGTTTTCGTACAGGAACTCAAAGGTGCCCGCACCGCGGTATTTAATTTTGCGGCAAGCCTCGGCACAGCGTTCACCAATCTTGTCACGCACGCGGTCCGGCAGCAATGGAGAAGGTGCTTCTTCAATGATTTTTTGATGACGGCGCTGCATGGAGCAATCACGATCACCGAGGTAAACCGCATTACCATGCTGGTCAGCCAGAATCTGAATCTCGATATGGCGCGGATTTTCGAGGAATTTCTCCATGTAGACCATGGGATTACCAAAAGCACTTTGTGCTTCAGCTTTGGTCATATTGACCGCATTCAACAGTGCCGCTTCAGTATGCACCACACGCATACCGCGACCGCCACCGCCACCTGCAGCTTTAATAATGACCGGGTAGCCAATGCGTTTGGCCGTTTTCATAATCTCGGCTGGATCGTCATTGAGGGCACCGTCAGAACCAGGTACGCAAGGCACGCCAGCTTTTTTCATCGCGTCTTTGGCTGAAACCTTATCCCCCATTAAACGGATGGTTTCCGCACGTGGCCCGATAAATACAAAGCCGCTTTGTTCAACACGCTCGGCAAAATCAGCATTTTCAGACAAAAAGCCATAACCCGGATGTATCGCCTGGGCATCAGTCACTTCGGCAGCACTGATTACCGCCGGAATATTCAGATAACTTTTGGCTGACGGCGCTGGGCCAATACATACTGACTCATCCGCCAGTTTGACGTATTTGGCGTCACGGTCAGCTTCAGAGTGAACGGCAACGGTTTTAATCCCCAACTCACGACAAGCGCGCTGCACACGCAAGGCTATTTCGCCGCGGTTGGCAATCAGAATCTTCTCAAACATTATTAACTCCGCGTCTCAATAGCCGCGTGGCTGATAGCCACGACGCAATTTAACTTCGTTGCTGCGCTGCCCACCGGCAGCTGGTCGCCGCGGTTGGCAATCAGAATCTTCTCAAACATAGCGATTAACCAATCAGGAACAAAGGTTCGCCGTATTCGACAGGCTGGCCGTTTTCAACAAAAATCTTCTTAATCGTACCGGAAAATTCGCTCTCAATTTCATTGAGCAACTTCATCGCCTCGATAATGCACAAAGTCTCGCCCGTGTTCACGATGCTGCCTACATCCACAAAGGCTTTGGCATCAGGCGAGGAAGCACGGTAAAAAGTACCTACCATCGGCGATTTGATGACTTTGCCATCTTGTACCTCAACAGGGGCAGCAGCAGGTGCCGCCGGGGCAGCCGTAACAGAGGCAGCAGCAGGCACGGGGGCCGCCACATATTGTGTGACAGGTGCAACCCCGGGCGCCATGGCGCGACTAATACGTACTTTTTCCTCACCCTCGGTCAGTTCCAGTTCGGAAATCCCCGATTCCTCGACCAGATCAATCAGTTTTTTGAGTTTGCGTAAATCCATAAAAGCCTCGAATGTAAATGTTTTAATGTTATTAGAGTTGTTGGATGTAACGATATGCGGCGAAGTATCCCTCTGCGCCCAAACCGCAAATCACTGCGGTTGCAATATCGCTGAAATAAGAATGATGACGGAATGACTCGCGCGCATGCACATTCGACAAATGCACTTCAATAAACGGTACTTTGACCGCAGAAAGGGCATCTCGTATGGCAACGGAGGTATGTGTGAATGCCGCCGGATTGATAATGACATAATCGGCGCGGTTCACGGAAAGTGCGTGTATTTTCTCAATAATTTCAGCCTCTGAATTACTTTGAAAAGTATCCAGACGCACTTGATCAGCGCGCGCCAAGTCCTGCAAACACTGATTAATATCTGCGAGTGTTTGACTGCCATAATGCTGTGGCTCACGGGTGCCCAGCATATTTAAATTGGGTCCGTGAATCACCAGGATAGATTTGGTGCCCATTTCACATGCCTCTTATGGAGAAAAGTACAACCTTCATGGCGTCGAAGTTTGCCGAAGTTATTGCATTTTGTCCAGCGGAATTCGCAGTTTAAAGAAAATTGAAAGTCGCTAATTGAGTAGACAATTGAAGTATTTATGTAGCGAACAAGCGGACATTGACAGATTGTGTACGCCAGAAAAAAGCCACTGGTACACTATAAATTGAGCGCTTTTTGCAGCATCTCACGATTGACGCGACCAAAGAAAATATGCGTCACCTCGCCTTGCGCGGAGATGACAACCGTATAAGGTAATACCCCCTTATGATTACCTAATGCTTCTGCCAACGGCATGCCTTCATTCTCGGCTATCAGTAGCGGATAACTGACCGGGGTGCTTTCAGTAAACTCGTGCACGGCCGCTGCTTCGTCAATTGCCAATCCTAGGACCGCAATCTCAGGATGCGCACTGGCCAGTGCAGAGATTTCCGGCATTTCTTCGCGGCAAGGCTCACACCAGGTGGCCCAAAAATTCAAAATCACTGGCTTGCCCCGATATTGCGCCAAAGGGTAGGCTTTACCACTGTGATCAAACAGTGTGGTGGTCCATAAGGATGCAATCTCCGCCTCACTGGGCAAGGCCGATTCGTTTGCCATTAATTGATCGCGGTTGAGATACAGCCAGCGAAAGCCACTGCCCAGTACCACCATCAATAAAACAGTCATCACTAGGCGGGCAACGCTACGCATGCGGCGGTACCTCTGCTTGCTTTAATGCTGCCGCGGCTTGCCTGAGTTTGAGCGTCCGCACACTGCGCAAGAACTGCTCTGTGTCCTGGTAGCCTTTGATCACGGGCTGCACCTGGCCTTGTGCATTGAAAAAAACGATACCAGGCGGGCCAAACAAGCCAAACTGCGTTAACAGCGCAGCATCCTCCGCGCGGTTATCCGTAACGTCGGCTTGCAATAACAAGACGCCTTGCAATTCAGCCCGTACCGCAGGGTCACTAAATACAAATTGCTCATATTCTTTGCAGGAAACACACCAGTCGGCATAAAAATCTAACATGACTGGCTGGCCATGCGCCGCTTGCAGCTGCTGCTCAAGGGCCTGCACGCTTTGCACGCGCTGAAAAGCCAATGGCTGCACACGGGCGGATTCACCAGCGGCCAGGGCTTGCAACGGCTGCAAAGGCGAGCGCGCACCCGACCAGGCACCTACCAGCAAAGCCGCGCCATACAGCAGCAACATAATGGCAAAGCCTTTGAATAAGCGCTCCAAAGTCCCTGCACTCTCGGGCAAGGGATCAATGGCCCGTAAATAAATCGCAGGTACAATACAGAGTGTCGCCCATAACAGCAACTGCGCCGCCACTGGCAATATCGGACTGATAATCCAGATTGCCACGCCCAGCATTAACACGCCAAACAAGCGACGTACCGTATTCATCCACTCGCCAGCTTTGGGGAGCAGCGTCCCGGCGGATGCGCCAATTAACAGCAAGGGCACGCCCATGCCCAAAGACAATGAAAACAAGGCCACGGCACCCAGCGTCACGTCATGGGTTTGGCTGATATAGAGCAGAGCACCTGCTAGAGGCGCCGCCACACAGGGGCTGATAATGAGCGCCGACATGGCGCCCATCAGAAAATCACTCAATAAGTGGCCGCCTTTAAAGCGGTTACTCCAATTAAAAAAGTAGTTTTCTAGCGCGCTTGGCAATTTCAACTCATAAAACCCAAACATCGACAAAGATAGCACCACAAAAATCAGCGCTCCGCTAATGAGGGCCGCAGGCGTTTGCAAGGCGCTACTCAATAACTGCCCGGATAATCCAGCCGCCACCCCAGCCAGCGTATAGGTCAGGCACATGCCCAATGTATAAGCCAGCGACAAGGTAAAGGCCTTGCCACGCGACACATGCGCATTTCTACCGACAATAATGCCGGACAAAATAGGGATCATCGGGAACACGCAAGGGGTGAATGCCAGCAACAATCCTGCGCCAAAAAAGCCAGCCACAATCTGCCACCAACGGCCAGAGGACAATAATTTGCCAGAGAACTCATCGCCGGGATCAGTCGTTGCCTGCGCTGCTAGCGGCTGATTAGCCATAGGCGCAGCGACATTTCCCAATAGCAGCGATTTGGTTTGCGGCGGATAACACAAGCCTTTTTCACTACAGCCCTGATAGCGCACCTGCAAGGTAGCAGGCGCCGCGCCAGCAAACGTGACCTCAGCCAGCGTGTCATGGTGAAACACCTGTTGCTCACCAAAATTAGGATCATTTTTGGTTTCGCCAGCCGGCAGCGCAATGGTTGCAGTGTCGCCTGCAGGCAATACCAGTTGTATGCGCTCACGATACAAATAATGCCCGGGTGCCACCACAAACTTGAGCTGCGCATGACTGGCGTCCACCAGCCCGGCTTCGACCTTAAACGCCTGATCCACAGGCAAAAAGTCGTCGCTGCTATCCTCTGTAAACAGTTTTGAAAATTGCGACGCCGCATGCACCGGCGACGCAGCCAGCAGTAACACCACCAGCAGCCTCACCCAGCTTCTTAACCAAATATTGATCAACGACTCACTCCCGCCCCATTGTTTCTGTTGCCACCCACGCCAAATATTCCGGTAAACCCTCGTTCACATGGATGCCTACAATCTCCGGAAGTTCATAAGGATGCAGCATCCGTAACTTAGTCTCGCAAGCAGCGTATCCCTTACGACTGGTTTTGATGATCAAGCCTATCTCTTCTGCCCGCTCCACTTGCCCCTGCCACTGGTAGATAGACGTGACAGGGCTTGAAATATTGACACATGCCGCCAACTTCTCTGTAACCAGCGTCTGCGCGATATGCTCGGCACATGCCCTGTTCGGCACATGCGTAAACACGATTATAATTTCCTCTTTTGGCGTCACGGGCGCTGACTCACAGACAGGATCCAACATGCGTTTTATCATCTTTGCTATTCTACTGGCTTTTCCGTTCCTGGAGATAGCCGTACTGATTGAACTGAGCCAGCGCTATGGCTGGTGGGTACTGGTCTATCTGGTCACGATTGGCTACCTGGGCCTGAAGTTGATACGCAGTGAAAAAGACCTGATGGCCGCACGCATGTTCCAGCAAATGGGGGCGGGCAGCAATCCGGTCGCCGCCATGTTCTCAACGGCCAGGAATATGTTTGCCGGCGTCCTCTTATTGATCCCTGGCGTGATCAGCGATGTGCTGGCTGTAATATTACTGCTGATCCCCACTGGCAAGACTGGCCAGGGTCAAGCTGGCCATACGCAGGCGCATTACCATGCCAGCGCCAACGACGAGGTCATTGAAGGCGAGTTTACCGAAGTTAAAGACCCCAGGTCGGCAGACAATGTGGTGCATTTGCCACGCAAAGACTAAGCGATAGAAAACCGTACATCATGAACCATGTCTTGATTGAAAACAGCGGCCACACTTTTGACGTGCGCCCTAGCCAAACCGTGCTGGAAGCCGCCATCGAAGCCGGTATCAACCTGCCTTATGGCTGCCGCAACGGCGCCTGTGGCGCCTGCAAGGGCAAAATACTCACTGGCAAAGTCATGCATGACGACTATCAGGGCAGCGCACTCACCGATGCCGAACTGTCTGCCGGAATGGCGCTGTTTTGCTGTGCCAGACCACTCGAAGACCTCGTCATCGAATGCCGCCAGATCGACATGGTGCAAGGCATCAAGCCGCGTATTTTGCCTGTACGCGTACAAAACAAAGAGCAACTGGGCGATGACGTCATGGTGCTGCATTTGCAATTACCAGGCACCGAGCAACTGACCTTTATGGCTGGGCAATATATCGAATTTCTGCTCAAAGACGGTCGCCGCCGCGCCTTCTCCATTGCCAATGCCCCACACGAAAAAGGCTTTATCGAGCTGCATATCCGTAAAATTGCCGGTGGGCACTTCACCGAGCAAGTGTTTAACGAGATGCCGGTCAAAACGATTTTGCGTATCGAAGCACCGCTAGGCAGTTTTTTCCTGCGTGAGCAAAATGACAAACCGATCATCATGGTCGCCGGTGGCACGGGTTTTGCGCCGGTGAAAGGCATGATAGAGCATATGATTTTCAATCAAATTACCCGGCCAGTGTACCTCTACCGTGGCGCGCGCCAGGCAGCTGATTTATATATGGACGACCTCTGCCAGCGCTGGGCGCAGTTTATGCCGAATATTCAGTATATCCCGGTGATTTCAGACGGCAATAATGGCGACAACTGGGATGGACGTCGCGGATTGGTGCATCAGGCCGTGTTGGAAGACCATGCCGATTTGAGCGGGTTTGAAGTGTATGTATGTGGTGCACCAGGGATGGTGGACATTGCTAAACAGACATTTGTGGCGCAAGGCTTACCAGAAGAAGAGTTTTATAGCGATGCGTTTACGTTTGCGCCTAAGTAAAAGAGTTTAGTGATTAGTTTTTTATGTAACGGTTTGTTTCGCCTTTAGGCGAGTCACTTTCTGATGCTTGCCCCTCAGAAAGTAACCAAAGAAGAGGGCACCCAGCCATCACGGCCTGACGGCTCCCTTGCGTTGCTCAACAAAGTGGGCGTCCATCGAAACTCGCCCTGACAAGC
>CAYPZE010000078.1:0-8836 GCA_964415305.1 uncultured Methylotenera sp. | reverse complement strand
GCAACTCCTTCTTCTTGAACGGAGCATACGGCGGAGCCAATGATCGACATCCGGAACCTTGCTACCGCCAGCCAAGGCGGACGCTTTGCGCCATGCCAGAAACGCCATCTGGTCACTGCCGGATCCGCGCGATGCCACGCAACTGGTCACTGTGAAAAAACCGGTACGCATGTACTGGCATAAAACCTGGCTTGACAAACATAAGCCAAGCAAGGCCAAACGTAGCTGGAATGGCGCCATGGAATTGCTGCGTCGCGGGGTAGGCACAGCCATGCCGTTGGCCTACATCGAGCATGCCAATGACACCACCTTGCGCCGTAATTTTTATATTTCGGCGTTTGTGCCGCATGATTTTGCCATTTCAAAAGCCTTTTTGGCGTTTAGACATGGTGAAACCCAGTTTGAGGGCATTGCAGCCGACACTTTGTATCACGCCTTCGCCCGCTTTTGTTTGCATATGCACAACTCAGGCATTTATTTCCGTGACTTTTCGGGCGGTAATATCTTGGTCCAGCGTCAGGGCGAACAATTACATTTTGTGTTGATAGACACCGCGCGCCTGCACGCAACGCCCACCGCGACCATGATCAAGCAACGCCTGTCTGATTTAACACGGGCGCTGCATAAATTGCATTGGGATGGCCGCAAGCAGTTTCTGCAGATGTATTTAGGCATGACCGGCCGCCGCCTGCAGTGGAAGTTTTTATGGCCGTTTTATGTCTATGACTTTAAGGTGACACTCAAGAAAACAATCGGCCGTAAAGGCATGCGCAAGCTGTTGCGCTATATCAAGTCCCGCTTTGCTTAAAGCAGGCATCAGGCCAGACTCATGAAAATCATGAATGCATGTTGCGCAGTTTAATCACGACAATTGTGACGGGCAGTTTTAATATGGTCACACGTTGATAGCAATCGCTAACACGAATTTTAAGATCAAGGAGAATGACTATGTGGACTAAACCAGCTGCTACCGAAATGCGTTTCGGCTTCGAAGTAACTATGTACGTTATGAACAAATAATTTGTTCTTAATGACATGAACGGGCGCTCAGGCGCCCGTTTTCATTTAACGCATGCATTGCAAAACTTTTTATGGTCACGTCGTCTCCAACGCACACATTGTTTATAAGGCTTCAAACCATGCCAAACATCGCGCACTGCGTGACCACATTAGGATTACTGTTTTGTAGCCAGTCGGTGCTGGCTTGTCTGGATGCGCTGGCGCTGAATGGCTTGGCCGACAAAGAAATGCAGTACATGCTGCAACGGATTCCGCCAGCGTTTGCTGATGCCGTGAGTGACCAGCTGATTCATGGTCAAATGACGGCACTCTCAGCAGATGCCTGCGAAGCACATTGGCAATTGCGTTTACCTGCAGCCGATATTGCCGAAGCGCAAGCGCTGTTGCAGGCTGACCCTGCCAAGCAAATCATGCTGGCCGCGCAGGGCTACCAGATTCCTGAGCAAGCGGTGTTAGAAGCCGACTTTGCGGTCGATGCTGGTAGTTTGCAAGTAAAGCATCAGGACACCTTACAAACGTCAGCATTGGGCAAACTGCGCGCCAGTGTGGAGTTGATGTACGCCATGCTGACGCAAGCCCGCGCCAATGGTCAAAGCCATGCCGAACCTTGGACCGGTGCTGACAAGCAAGCGCTAGCTGCCGATTGTCAGCAGTCACCAAGCGTAAAACAGCCTGCGGCTTGTGACTGTTATGTTGCTGGTTTGGCAGAAAAGTATAGCGCTCGCCAAGTGAGATACAACCGTTATCTGTCAACCAACCCTTACGCGTTTGCGACGGGCAACGGCGCAGACTTCAAGCAACTGGATAAAAAGCTGCAAGCGGACTGTGGCCTGGCGGCATCACGCTAACCTAACCACACTTAGTCATTCAGCTTAGTAATTGATCTGGCCAGACACATACCAGCCTGTCTGGTTGTCTTTGTTGGCAATTCTGCCCAAATCAATATACGCCCCGGTGATTGACACATTGCGGTGTGGGAACCAGGTCATAAAAATATCCTGCGCGCTGTTTTCCTGATAAACAGATAAATTATCCGGCTTATAGCGTACCTCGCTACCAATCAGCCAGTTGTCCGAGAGCATGACGGCGGCAGACACCGCCGGATAGACGCGGTAATTGTCGTGCTTGTCGCCGCCAAAACCGAGCAGGCCAAACTGGTTGGCCTTGGTGGCGTGCAGGTTGGCATTGACTAACAGGTTATAACCGTTGATGGCACCTAGAAACAGCTTGCTGGCCGCGACATAATAATCGACACCGCTGCGGTCTTTTGCCCCCAGCAACTTGGGCACAAAATTAAAGTCTTCGTTATATTTATACTGGGCGCCGACTGATATTTGCGGCAACCAGCTGTCTTGCTCGTAAACAGCATCGCCCAGTACGCGCACTTTAACGCCTAACGTATTCAGGCGAATCTGCTCACCCGGCACGGTATCACCTAAGCCAAACTTGGCCTGGCTGGCACTGACTTCGACGCGATTATAAAAACCCAGTGCAACGCCTGTGGTGTTGAGTTTGAAGTCACCGCGCGTTTCGGCATGGGTGTAAAACAATGAGCCACCAATCTGTTTGTCAGTGCCATAGCCACTAATCACTGCCCATGGCATCAGGCCGCCGCCTGCAGCGCCTTCAATTTGCGTGACGCCACCGGTGGCTAAGAGGCGATCGCCCGCATACGCGCTGACTGAGCTGGCAGCGATGAAAAAAGTGGCATGCGCCAGGGACACAAAAAATCGATGAGCGTAGAACATGAAGTCTGTTTCCTGTATGTTGATAACCGTATTATGTCGTTAACGCGATAAATATCATTGCGAGAAAAGCATCAGGAAGCGCATCTTTATTGTGGCTTTGTGGTAAGCATGCATTCAGTAATATGAGAGCATTGGTCCAAAGTGTGGAGAGCTAGATGTCGAGAAATAAAATGCATGTGTTCATAATGATGATCATTGCGATTGTGATTGCCGGATGTATGGCGCAACCCAAGCCTGAGGCGACGTTGTACCAGCGGATTGGTGGTCTGCCCATGCTTAGCAGAATTTCTAATCAAACCCTGGATATTGTCAGCAAGGATCCACAAACCAGCCGTTCGTTTGAGGGGGTGAAAATGAAAACGCTGAAAGAAAGCCTGACAAATTTTTTGTGCGTGAAGACTGGCGGCGATTGCGTGTATGAGGGTGAAACCATGAAAAAGTCTCACGCGGATGCAAAGATCACCACCGCAGAATTTGAGCGCATGGTCGATGTGATGCGAGAGCGCATGGATGTGAACGGCGTGGGCACTAAAGAAAAAAATGAGTTGCTGCGTATTTTGGCGCCAATGAAACGGGACGTGGTGACTGATTAGGGGTGGCAATGATGCGATGGTTCATGATTTTGACAGGGCTGTGTGTTGCCAGCGTCTGCGCGGCGGCTGAAGTCACAGCGGTTGTCACCGATGCAGCAGGCAAGCCAGTGGCTGACGCTGTGGTGGCTTTTTATGATGGCAAGACAACCGCGCTGCCTGCGGGTGCAGGCGGCAAAATTGTGCAAAAAAACAAGATGTTCAATCCCAAGGTGACCATCGTCCAAACCGGAACCAAAATCAACTTTCCGAACGAGGACACGGTCAGGCACCATGTGTATTCGTTTTCGCCAGCCAAAAAGTTTGAGTTAAAACTGTATGCGGGAATCCCGACTGATCCGGTGCTGTTTGACCAAGCGGGCGTGGTGACGCTGGGATGCAACATTCATGATTCTATGGTAGGGTACATTTATATTGTAGATACGCCGTTTTTTGCCAAAACCGACGACAAAGGCAAAGCCGTCCTTAAGTTAAATGAAGGGCACTATAATTATCAGGCTTGGTTGCCAGGACAAACTAAGCCTGTTGTAGAACAAAAGATAACCATAGAGGGTGCGACCGAGGTCAAGATCACTCTCCCCTAGAATCACACTGCATGATTAAGTTCAAACATATACATTCGCGCATTGCCTTTACCTTTTTAACGGTGGTGGTGTTGATTCAATTGGCCGGGCTGATTCCGCTTAAATACGCCCTCGATAAACACGCGAATCAACTGGCTGAAGAGCAAATAAATGTCGGTGAGCGCGTTTTCGTCA
This sequence comes from uncultured Methylotenera sp., assembly GCA_964415305.1. Taxonomy (GTDB): domain Bacteria; phylum Pseudomonadota; class Gammaproteobacteria; order Burkholderiales; family Methylophilaceae; genus Methylophilus. The sequence goes on along the minus strand of CAYPZE010000078.1, from coordinate 4,720 downwards.
GCTTGCTGCAACACAACACACAAAGCCTCAAGCAGGCGACGCAGGTACTGGCTGCTGACTTTGCTTTCAGAGAGGCGGTTGCCACCAATGACGCAGGGACCATAGAGTCCGCACTGGAAAGTTATCAGGGGCGCATTCATGCCCAAATTGCCTACTACATCAGCAGCCATGACGACCTGGTGATTGGCACTGCCGACAATGAGCAAACCTTGTTTGGCGAAAATGCCAAAGAAGATGCCATGCATGCGATTATTGAAAATCAAAGTGGTACCCTGAAGTTTGATATTGTGGAAGGTAAGCCTTACCAGCTGATCACGGTGCCGGTAAAAGCCCCGGAAACCATCGGCTGGATTGTGATGGGCTTTGCCGTGGATGGTCGGCTGGCTAGTCAAATCAAGCAGTTAACGCACCTCGACGTCACCTTTGTACAAAAAACACAGCAACGGGCCTGGCAACTAGTCAGCAGCACGACAACCCCAGAGCTGTCTAACTTGCTGGTGAAAACGGTGGCCGATATTTATCGGCAAAAACTGTCACTGCATCGCGTCAACCTCAATGACCAGGCCTATCACCTAAAAATCCGCTCCTTGCATGAAACCAAAGACGAGGCGTTTTTGGTGGTGTTACAAGGCTCGGTAGAGCCTTTCACACAAGATTTGAACACGCTGTTCAAAGTCATGCTGTTATTGACATTCATCGGCGTGTTGATTTTTGCCGCCCTGATTTGGTATGTTTCGCGTAAAACGACAGAGCCGATCGCGGCGCTGGTGAAAGATGCCGATAACATTGCTCTTGGTGACTACGAAAAAGAAATCCACGTCAATAGCACCGATGAAGTCGGTCATTTGGCTAAAGCGCTTAACAGTATGCGTGAGGCCGTGTTACAGCGCTCCTTGCGCATCCAGCGGCTGGCGTTTAATGACGAACTGACCGGGCTTTCTAACCGTCTCGCCTTCAACCAGGGCGTGCATCAGGCCATCACCACCCATGCGCAAAGCCAGCAAAAACTGAGTGTGATCGTCATCAATATTCATCGCTTCAAACCAATCAATCAAACGTTGGGGCGCGATTTTGGCGATGATTTGTTGCGCCATGTGGGCCAGGTGCTCAAGCAAAATGTGCTGGGCGAGCAGGATATGGTGGCGCGGCTGGATGCGGATGAATTTGCCGTGTTATTGCAGCACACCGATCAAGCCCAAGCTACGCGTTATGCAGACAAGATTCAGCAGCTGTTTGAGCAGCCGGTGAGTGTGCAAGGACAGGCGATTGACGTGCGCACCGGCATCGGTATTGCGTTGTACCCGGATCACGGGCTTGATGAAGAGTCTTTGCTCAATCATGCTGAGACCGCTTTGCAGGAATCACGGGCCAAAAAATCGCCCTGGATTGTCTATAACACGGCGCTGGAAATCGACCAGTCAGAAACCCTGACCCTGATTTCTGACTTGAAAGAAGCCATTCAGCACGACCAGTTGCTGCTGTATATCCAGCCCAAGATTGACGTCACGACCCGCCGTGCTTTGGGCGGCGAGGCGCTGATCCGCTGGGTGCATCCAGAAAAAGGCATGATTTTCCCTGACCAGTTTATTCCATTTGCCGAGCAAACCGGCATCATCAGCGACATCACCAACTGGATGCTGCGCCGCGCCTGTCAGGTGCTGGCCGGGTTTAAACAGCAAGGCTTGCACATCACGCTGGCAGTCAATTTGTCCACGCGCGACCTAAATAATATGGAGTTGCCAGAGCAGATAGGCCATTTATTGTCCTCACACGGACTCGATGCCAAATCGCTGAAGCTGGAAATCACTGAAGGTAGTTTGATGCAAGACCCAGAACGCGCCGAAGTGGTGGTGAAAAAGCTGGCGGCGATGGGCTTGCATCTGGCGATTGATGATTTTGGCACTGGCTATTCATCGCTGGCCTACTTGCGGCAATTGCCCGTACAAGAGCTTAAAATTGACCGCTCATTTGTCATGTTTATGGACAAAAACAGCAGCGATGCCAGTATTGTGAAATCAACCATAGACTTGGCGCATAATATGGGCCTGATTGTGGTGGCAGAGGGCATAGAAAACGAGTATGTCCTCAATCAACTGGCCAGATTAGGCTGTAACGAAGGCCAGGGTTACTTTATTGGCAAGCCGATGCCAGAAAAAGATTTTTCGGTGTGGCTGGAGCGCTGGGAAGGTCAAAATGAGATCGATATTGATATCGGTGATGATCTGTCCTATGACCTGAACCCACAGGATATTGAGCCGCAGGGGCAAGACCCTTTCAAACTGGATCATCTCAGCTAAGTCGTTGAGTGATACACAAGCCTTACCTTTTGGTGAGGCTTTTTTATTTGTTGATTAGTTTTATTAATGGATGCCATTAAAACATTCAACTTTATTTCACAAACCAACCCGCATATGATGGTCACCTAACCCTACAGGAGACCGTCATGAGCCAGATCAGAATGCACAAAAAAGCCAATTTTATTGTTCATTATGTGATTAATTATTTTCACAGATAAGCATTAACTCTATTGCTATTAAATAGTGCGCTATTTATAATCGAAGCTTATGAGTGAAGACGCAAAAACTAAAACACCCGTGTTACAAGAGCAGTTATGCTTTTCGGTCTATTCGCTGTCGCTCGCCATTAACAAGGTGTATCGGCCATTGTTAAAAAAGCTCGATCTTACCTATTCACAGTATTTAGTCATGCTAGTATTGTGGGAGAGTGATCAGCGCACGGTAAGCGATATTGGCGAACAACTGTTTTTAGACTCTGCGACGTTGACGCCATTGTTAAAACGGCTCGAATCAGCCGCACTGGTGCAGCGCGTGCGCTCTAGCCAGGATGAGCGTCAGGTGATTGTTGGCCTCACCGCACAAGGGCGGCAATTGCGTCAGCATGCGGCAGGTATTATGGACGACATGCTGTGTGCCATGGGTTGTTCGCTGGAAGAGCTCGGTGCTTTGCGTGAGCGCTTGAATAGCTTGCGTAATCATTTGATACAGCATGTTGCCTGAGCACCGGGAAACTTAAAAAAAGCGGGTATTCGTTTTTTTTGATATTTAAGTAGTGCGCGATTAAATTTTGTATGATCGTTTTTTTGAATTTTAGTGAAAGGGAATAAAGATGAAAACAAGCGCAATCCTAAGCATGTTGTTTGCAGCCGCTTTTGCCACCGCAAATTCAGCATGGGCCGATGATAAACCGGTGACTGAGCAATTAGTCGATACCTTGACGACACTCTCCGGCGGCCCGCATGCAGGCTATCGTGCCAACCACGCCAAGGGCGTGATGGTGGAGGGGACGTTTACGCCGACGGCGCAGGCGGCAGGCATTAGCCAGGCGGCACATTTTCAGAAAGCCACGCCGGTGCTGGTGCGGTTTTCTGATGCTACTGGCGTGCCCAATATCCCCGACGCCAATGGCAATGCTTTCCCTAAAGGGATTGCGATTCGCTTTCAATTACCAGATGGCACGGCGACTGACATCGTGAGTATTTCGGTGAATGGGTTTCCGGCAGCCACGCCTGAAGATTTTTTAGGCTTGCTCAACGCGGTGCGTGATTCACAAGGCAGCACGGCTAAACCTAGCCCGGTAGAACAATTTTTAGGCGCACATCCGGCAGCCCTTAAATTTGTCACCACGCCTAAGCCAGCGCCTGTGAGTTTTGCCACGCAGCCATTTTTTGGCGTGAATGCATTTCAGTTTACCAATGCGGCAGGTAAGGCACTCTATGGCCGTTATCAGATTGTGCCGGTGGCTGGGGCGCAATATTTAAACCAAGCCGCAGCTGACAAAGCAGCGCCAGATTACCTGATGACGGATATTGTCGCGCGTGTGCAAGCCAAAGGCGTGCAATATAAACTGTTGCTGCAATTGGCGGAGCCAGGGGATGAAGTGAACAATGCGACCGTGGTATGGCCGGATAGCCGTAAAACAGTGGAGCTGGGAACAGTGACTTTAAATAAAGCAGTGGCAGATAGCCAAGCAGCAGAAAAACCGATTATGTTTAACCCGCTGCAATTGACCGATGGCATTGCACCTAGCCAGGATCCTATCTTGCTGGCGCGTCCAGCCGCTTATGCAGTCAGTTACGGTAGAAGATTGGCGCACTAGCCTTATTGGATATTTGAAAAGTCGCAGCGCTGACCATGGTCAGCGCTTTTTTTTAGTTAGCGACGAAATTAATGGCTTTGCCATTGATGCAATAGCGCAAGCCACTCTCGGTTTTGCCATCAGGGAATACATGCCCCAGATGCGCATCGCAGACATTGCATTTCACTTCTATGCGCTGCATGCCATGGCTTTCGTCAGCAAAGTAGGCAATGGCATTACTGGCCAGCGGTTGGTCAAAGGAGGGCCAGCCTGAGGCCGATTCAAATTTTTGCCCGGAATCAAACAGTACTTGTTCGCAACAGGTACAGGCGTAGCGACCTGGGGTAAAAGCGACACACATTTCAGAAGAAAACGGCCGCTCGGTCGCACTCAGGCGCGTAATGGCAAACACTTCATCGTCCAGTATCTCGCGCCAGGCGCGGATGGATTTCTGTAATTTGTGATCGGGTGCCAGGTTGCCTTCTCTGGCGAGTTTGAGAATATCTTTCCATTTCAACATGATTGTTTATCCATTCGCTGGTGGTGCACGGCACAGACGCTAAAAAATGCTAAACCAGCGCTTTCCCCTGTCTTTTTCACACATGCAGGTATCACGCTGGTAGAT
>CAYPZE010000077.1:0-8876 GCA_964415305.1 uncultured Methylotenera sp. | reverse complement strand
CCTCTCCATCATTTGTCTCATTCTTCATTTACTCTCCCCCCATTCCACCTTACATTTTCCTACCTTTTTCTTTTCTTTTCTCCTCCGCTTTTGTTTTTTCTTAGAATGGACGTGGTGTAGCAATGCCCAATGCTTCGTTCAAGCCCAGTGCCAGGTTAGTACCGGCAACCGCAATGATATAGCCAGCGCCGGTCAGGATTGTGGCTACGCCACCAACCAGGCCCAGTGATGTTGGGAATTCAGGGATAATGGAGAAACCACCAGAAACCGCTTCTACTTCAGTCATTGTTAATTCACGCATAACTTCTTCCTTATTTAAATTGTTAATCAAAATAGCCGGGCTTTAAACAAGTGAATCTCCTCCACTCAAAATAGCACCAAGCAAGTTTAGATTAACACAATTTAATTACATTAAAGCAACTTATGTTAATAAAATTTAACATTAAAGTTAAAAAAATAGACCTCATTAAGGTCCGGCTATACCGATGAATGTAATCAGCTGCAGTCAAAATCAATAAAGCTAAGAGGGAATGTAATCAATACACTCATGCACCATCATCATGGTGCATAAAAAAAGGTCTGCGCTTGACTAGGCGCTGGCATTTAGCGACTGCGTTGCTTGTTTTTGAGCAATTGATTTTGCTCACGTTTCCAGTCGCGCTCTTTCTCGGTGTCTCGCTTATCGTGTTGTTTTTTTCCCTTGGCAAGGCCTATCTGAATTTTGATGCGGCCACGTGTAAAGTGCATATCCAGCGGCACGATGGTGTAGCCCGCGCGCTCGACTTTGCCGATGAGCTTATCAATTTCTTCACGATGCAACAGCAATTTGCGCGTACGGATGGCATCCGGACGAATATGGGTAGAAGCAGCGCCCAGCGGGGTGATATGACAACCGATCAAATACAGCTCGCCACGCATCACCACTACATAAGCCTCTTTAAGGTTGGTGCGATTATCGCGAATAGCTTTGACTTCCCAGCCCTCTAGCACCAGGCCGGCTTCATATTTTTCTTCAATAAAGTAGTCAAAAAACGCTTTTTTGTTTTGCGCGATGCTCATAACACTGGTGTGCAGACTTAAATCACTTAAAATAGCATTTTAACTCAAAACCCAATTCTGTTCTGGCATGATGGTTTAACCCGATGGCACAAGTAGAAAAAACCGTTTTAGTCATGCACTCCTGTGCGGCCATGTTTGATCTGGTAGATCGCGTGGAAGACTATCCTCACTTTCTGCCCTGGTGTGGTGGCAGCGAGCTGATTGAGCGCACGCCAGACGTCACGCAGGCGACCATTCATATTCGCTATCATGGCATCCAGCAGCATTTCACCACGCGCAATCACAAACAAGCGCCCAACCGCATGGATATCACGCTGATTGATGGGCCGTTTAAGCAGCTTAGCGGCCACTGGCATTTTATCGCCCTGCGCGAAGACGCCTGCAAAATCGAATTTAAACTGGAGTATGTGTTTGCCAACAGCTTGGTCGAGCGCATGATATCGCCGGTGTTTAGCCATATTGCCAATACGTTTGTGGATAGCTTTGTCAAACAGGCAGACAAGCTGCTGCTGAAATAGCACGGATGCCGAATACGCCAGCCGAGATGATGACGGTAGAAGTTGCCTACGCCCTGCCGCAGAAGCAAAGCATCATTGCACTCAAAGTCAGGGCCGGCACCACTGCGATGGAGGCTGTCAGGCAATCTGGCATTACCCAACAATACCCTGACATTTTGCAAAGGCCATTGGTACTGGGCATTTTTGGCAAGAAAATAGATCCCACAACCATATTAAAAGCCATGGACCGCGTAGAAATTTACCGGCCACTGCTCGCCAATCCTAAAGAAGCGCGCAGACAGCGCGCAGCTGCCAAAAATGGGAAGTAAAAAAGCCAACTTTAGGGAGCAGCAAACGATTTTGCTTACTCAACTGGACAATTTTCGTCAATCTCTTGCTGCGCCCTGGCCAAACCTTCTTTAATTTGATCGTCGCTCAAATACTCTTTCTGTCCGTTTTCATTGACATTCTGCATGCGTCCGCCAACAGCATAGTTGCGATAATTAGATCGCGCGGCTGCGCAGTTTTGCCCTTTTAATCGCTCTTGCATCGCCTTTAAAGCTTCGGCCTCTGCCGACGGCGCAGACTCACGATTTTCTGGCGATTTTTTATTCGCCGACGCTGACTCCTCATACTGGTAGGCGTCTGAGCGCGTAAGCGGGACATCATTTGGCACGGTGGCTGCCTTGATTTTTTGCGTGCCAGCAGGCCCTGATTGTGGCGGCACATCAGAATAATTCATCACGCCTTTTTCATCGCGCCATTTATAGATTTCAGCCTCTGCTTGCAAGCTGCACAGCAAGCATCCCGCCAAAATCAGTTTCCACATCATCTTCATCACTCACGCCCTGCTGTTAATTCAAAAACATCCATGCACAAACCATGCCAAACACTGCCGCCATCCTAGTAAAAAATGCAAAACGCTTTGTCAAGGCAAAACGAAATCGGTATAATTATATTTTGGAGATAAGGAATTCACATGCGTTTGTTGCAACAAGCCCTGACCTTTGATGACGTTTTACTCGTTCCAGCCCATTCGAATGTCATGCCTCGCGAGGTCAACCTCAGTACCAAGCTGACCAAAAGCATCACTTTAAATATCCCCCTGTTATCTGCCGCGATGGATACCGTCACTGAAGCGCGCATGGCGATTGCACTGGCGCAATTGGGCGGCATGGGCATCATTCATAAGAACATGACGGTTGAGATGCAGGCTTCCCGCGTCTCCCGCGTAAAACGTTTTGAATCAGGCGTCGTCATTGACCCGGTCACCATCCACCCCGCCATGAGCGTGCGCGAAGTGATGGACATCACCAAACAACAAAAAATCTCCGGCCTGCCCGTGTTGCAAGATGGCAAAGTGGTTGGCATTGTCACCAATCGTGATCTGCGCTTTGAAACCAATCTTGATCAGGCTGTTAGCAATGTCATGACACCGCAAGACCGTTTAGTGACGGTACCAGAAGGCGCCAGCCGTGAAGAAATCATGGGTCTGCTGCACAAGCACCGCCTGGAACGTCTGCTGGTAGTTGGCCAAAACTATGAGCTTAAAGGCCTGATCACCGTTAAAGACATCCAAAAATCGCACGATCACCCCTTAGCCTGTAAAGATGAAAAAGGCCGTTTACGCGTGGCTGCAGCGGTGGGCGTGGGCGAAGGCACTGATGAGCGTATCGATGCATTGGTTGAAGCTGGCGTGGACGCTATCGTGGTCGACACCGCCCATGGTCACTCGCAAGGCGTGCTGGATCGCGTGCAATGGGCTAAAACCAAATATCCAAAGCTGCAGGTGATTGGCGGCAACATTGCCACCGCTGAAGCTGCGCTGGCCTTGGTAGACCACGGCGCTGACTGCGTGAAAGTGGGTATTGGCCCTGGCTCTATCTGTACCACCCGCATCGTCGCTGGCGTGGGTGTGCCGCAAATTACAGCGATCAGCAATGTGGCCAAAGCGCTGGAAAAATCCGGTGTGCCGTTTATTGCAGACGGTGGTATCCGCTTCTCTGGTGATATTTCTAAAGCGATTGCAGCTGGCGCCTACAGCGTGATGCTGGGCGGCATGTTTGCCGGTACTGAAGAAGCCCCAGGTGAAGTCGAGCTGTTCCAAGGCCGTTCGTACAAATCCTATCGAGGCATGGGCTCTATCGGCGCCATGCAAAAAGGCTCTTCTGACCGTTATTTCCAGGATAACACCGCTAACGCTGACAAACTGGTGCCAGAAGGCATTGAAGGCCGCGTACCTTATAAGGGCAGCGTGTTTGCAGTGGTACATCAGTTAATGGGCGGCTTGCGTGCCTCCATGGGCTATGTCGGTTGTGCAACGGTTGAAGACATGCGCAACAAAGCCGAGTTTGTACAAATCACCAGTGCCGGTATGCGTGAATCGCACGTGCATGATGTACAGATCACGAAAGAAGCGCCTAACTATCGCGTAGATTAAGTCTCACTGACTATTATTAAACCAAGCCATAGAGGACACAGAGGTCACAGAGATTCTTCTCTGAACCCTCTGTGTCCTCTGTGCACTCTGTGGCTAAAAAAATGTCTCACTCAAAAATCCTCATTCTAGACTTCGGTTCACAAGTGACCCAACTCATCGCCCGTCGCGTACGCGAGGCGCATGTTTACTGTGAAATTCACCCTTGCGACGTGTCTGACGACTTCGTCAAAAACTTTGGCGCCGACGGCATTATCCTCAGCGGTAGCCATGCCAGCGTGTATGAAGAAGAAACCGACAAGGCGCCGCAAGCTGTGTTTGAACTGGGCGTCCCGGTCATGGGCATTTGCTACGGCATGCAAACCATGGCGCAACAACTAGGCGGCAAGGTTGAGGCAGGCAGCAAGCGTGAGTTTGGCTATGCGCAAGTGCGCGCACGCGGCCACTCTGCGTTGTTCCGCGACATTCAAGATGCTACCAATGACCAAGGGCATGGCCTGATTGACGTCTGGATGAGCCACGGCGACAAAGTGACCGAGCTGCCAGCAGGCTTTAAAGTCATTGCCAGCAACGACACCACACCGATTGCCGCCATGGCCGATGAAGACCGCCGTTTCTACGCCGTACAGTTCCACCCGGAAGTCACACACACCAAACAAGGCCAAGCCATGCTGGAGCGCTTTGTACTGGATATCTGTGCCGCAAAACCAGACTGGATCATGGGCGACTATATTACTGAGGCCGTGGCCAAGATCAAAGCCCAGGTCGGCGATGAAGAAGTCATTTTAGGCTTATCTGGTGGCGTTGACTCCTCCGTCGCCGCGGCATTGATTCACCGCGCCATTGGCGACCAACTGACCTGTGTATTTGTAGACCATGGCCTGTTACGCCTCAATGAAGGCGACATAGTAATGGAGATGTTCGCAGGCCGTTTGCATGCCAAGGTCATCCGCGTCGATGCGACAGAACAATTCATGGGCAAACTGGCTGGCGTCAGCGACCCGGAAGCCAAACGTAAAATCATTGGTGCCGAATTTGTTGAAGTGTTTAAAGCCGAAGCTGCCAAACTCAAAGCCAGCGGGGCTGGCCATAAGGGCGCAACCTTTTTGGCACAAGGTACCATCTACCCGGATGTGATTGAATCCGGTGGCGCCAAGTCTAAAAAAGCCGTGACCATCAAGAGCCACCATAACGTCGGCGGCTTGCCTGAGCAACTGGGCCTCAAGCTGCTGGAGCCATTGCGCGACCTGTTTAAAGACGAAGTGCGCGAACTCGGCGTCGCCCTCGGCCTGCCACGTGACATGGTCTATCGTCACCCGTTCCCGGGCCCTGGTCTGGGCGTGCGCATTTTGGGTGAAGTCAAACGTGACTATGCCTTATTGTTGCAACGTGCCGATGCTATTTTTATTGAAGAACTGCGCAATACGGTAGACGCTGCCACGGGTAAAACCTGGTACGACCTCACCAGCCAGGCGTTTACCGTGTTCTTACCGGTGAAATCCGTCGGCGTGATGGGCGATGGCCGTACTTATGACTACGTGGTCGCCTTGCGTGCCGTGGTCACCAGCGACTTTATGACTGCACATTGGGCAGAATTGCCCTACAGCCTGCTTGGCAAAGTGTCCAATCGGATTATTAACGAAGTGCGCGGCATCAACCGCGTGGTGTATGACATTTCCGGCAAACCGCCTGCCACTATCGAGTGGGAATAACTTTCATTTTTAGCCCTGACCTCACCCTAATTAGAGAAAAACGATGAGTACTCAATCCATTATCCTCACTGGCGATCGCCCAACCGGCCCGTTGCACCTGGGGCATTTTGTCGGCAGTTTGCGTAACCGTGTCAAATATCAGCATGAATACAAGCAATACGTGATGCTGGCCGACGCACAAGCGCTGACCGACAACATGGATGACATTGATAAAGTACATCGCAATGTGGTGGAGGTCGCTCTGGATTACCTGGCCGTGGGCATCGACCCTAAACTGTCGACCATTTTTATCCAGTCACAAGTGCCTGAGTTGACCGAGCTGGCGTTTTATTACCTGAACCTGGTGACCGTGGCGCGCCTGGAGCGTAACCCGACAGTGAAAGAAGAGATTCGCCTGCGTGATTTTGAGCGTGATATTCCGGCTGGCTTTCTCACCTACCCTGTCAGCCAGGCGGCGGACATTACCGCGTTTAAAGCCACGCTGGTGCCCGTGGGCGAAGACCAGATCCCGATGATTGAGCAAACCAACGAGATCGTGCGCCGCTTTAACCGCACCTATAAAAATGCCAGCACCAAAGAGGAAATCCTGGTCGAAACCAAAGCATTGGTGCCAGAACTTGGCCGTTTGCCCGGCATTGATGGTAAAGCCAAAATGAGTAAATCATTAGGCAACGTGATCAACCTCGGCGCAACCGCTGACGAAGTGACCAAGGCAGTGAAACGCGTGTATACCGACCCGCTACATTTAAAAATTGAAGACCCAGGCCACGTGGAAGGCAATATTGCCTTTACCTACCTGGATGCGTTTGACACCGACAAAGCCGCAGTGGCCGAACTGAAAGCGCATTACATGCGCGGCGGCCTAGCGGACAGCATTGTTAAGAAACGCCTGGAAGCCGTATTGCAAGAAATGCTGGAGCCAATTCGTACGCGTCGTGCTGAGTTGGCTAATGACAAAGGCTACATTTTGCAATTGCTACGTGAAGGCACAGAACAAGCGCGTGAAGTCGCTGCCAACACCATGAGCGAAGTGCGCGCGGCGTTAGGCCTGACCTACTTTTAAGCGTTTAAATACTGAGCATGAGTCGTGGTTTTGTTAAAGAAGATGATCTGGAGCTGGCCGGGACCGACTTACCGGAACGCCCGCTGAGCCCACACACGAATTATGTGACTCCAGACGGCTTGCAACAGTTACAGCAAACCGTCAAAACACTCGAAAGCGCACGCAGCCAATACGTTGTGCGCAAAGAAGACCCGAGTGCGCAGCAAAAACTGGCCGAAATTGACCGCGACCTGCGCTATTTTGTCGCCAGGCTAGAATCTGCGCAATTGGTAGACCCGGCGCAGCAACCGCGACACACTGTGCTGTTTGGCGCCAAAGTGCAGGTAGAGGACGAAACCGGCCAACAATTCGTGTTCCAGATTGTCGGCGAAGATGAAGCAGATATTGCGCAACAAAAAGTCAGTTATGTATCACCTGTGGCGAAAGCCCTGCTCGGCCGCAAGGCTGGTGATAGTACTGTCTGGCAGCGCCCGGCTGGCCCTTTGCAGCTGGACATTTTAACTATTGAGTATTAATCAACCCATCATGAACGTATCACAAGCCATACAGGAACGCCGCTCGATCAAAGCCTATGATCCCACCCATCGCATGACAGAGGCTGAAATCCAGCAACTGTTTTCGCTGGCAATGCTGTCGCCGACGGCTTTCAATATTCAGCACTGGCGCTTTGTGGCGGTGACAGATCCAGTGTTACGCCATCAAATCCGCGCGGTGAGCTGGAACCAGGCACAAGTGACTGATGCCTCATTGCTGATTATATTGACGGCAGACCTCAAGGCCTGGGAAAAAGACCCTTCGCGCTACTGGGTCAATGCACCACAGCCAGTCAGCGACTACCTGGTAAAGGCGATTCACGACTACTACACCGACCACGCACAAGCGCAGCGCGATGAAGGCATGCGCTCAGGCGGTATGGCAGCGATGACGCTGATGCTGGCGGCCAAAGAAATGGGCTACGACACCTGCCCAATGGACGGTTTCGATTTTGACGCCGTGGCCAAGTTAATCAACCTGCCTGCCGATCATGTGCCGGTGATGTTTGTGGTGGTAGGTAAAGCACTGGAAGAAGCCAAACCACGTGGCGGCCAGTTGACTATGGATGAAGTCGTCATCTACAACACTTTTTAAAAAATGCAGGCCAGTTGCCTGCAAAAATAATTCTATCTGCGTGCATCCGCGTTTATCCGCGGCTAAACTTTTGAAGGTTTTTCATGTTAATTGCAAACAATATCACCATGCAGTTTGGCTCCAAGCCGCTGTTTGAAAATGTCTCCGTCAAATTTGGCGACGGTAACCGTTATGGCCTGATTGGCGCCAATGGGTGTGGTAAATCCACCTTTATGAAAATTCTGGCCGGCGTGTTGGAACCTACCAGCGGCAACGTCAGCCTGGACCCGAACGAACGCATGGCGTTTTTGAAACAGGACCAGTTTGCTTACGAAGACCAGCGTGTGCTGGACGTGGTCATGATGGGCCACGAGCAAATGTGGAAAGCCATGCAAGAGCGTGATGCCATTTACGCTAACCTCGAAGCCACCGAAGACGACTATATGCGTGCGGCTGAGCTGGAAGGCGTGTTTGCCGAATATGATGGTTATACCGCTGAGGCACGCGCCGGTGAATTGTTGCTAGGTGTAGGCATTCCGCTGGAGCAACATACCGGCCCGATGAGTGCCGTGGCGCCTGGCTGGAAACTGCGCGTATTGCTGGTACAAGCCCTGTTTGCGAATCCTGACGTCTTACTGCTCGATGAACCAACCAACAACCTGGACATCAACACCATTCGCTGGCTGGAAGATGTGGTGAACAATCGTGATTGCACCATGGTCATCATTTCGCATGACCGTCACTTTTTGAACCAGGTATGTACGCATACTTGCGATATGGACTACGGCAAGATCACCTCTTATCCAGGCAACTACGATGATTACATGGAAGCCAGCATTGCAGCGCGCAACCAGCAAGCCAAAGATAACGCCAAGGCTAAGCAACAAATTGCTGACTTGCAAGACTTTGTGCGCCGCTTCTCTGCCAACGCGTCCAAAGCTAAACAAGCAACCAGCCGTGCCAAGCAGATTGATAAAATCAAGGTGGAAGAATTTAAACCG
>CAYPZE010000076.1:0-8924 GCA_964415305.1 uncultured Methylotenera sp. | reverse complement strand
GCGCCGAGTAGCGCAGGCAAAATAAGGAGAAAGGGAGCGACTGTTCGAATCCCGCGGTGGCCTGCGTTTTGTGCAGGCCGCTAGGTTGAGTTTCGTGACCGCTTATTTTGACGAGCAACGCAGGATAAAAGCGGAAGCTGGGGTGCATTTCTTTTGGTTACTTGTTCTTTGGGCAAGCAAAGAAAAGTAACTCGCCGAAAAGGCGAAAAGAAACCGCCCAACCAACCACAAAATCCGCGTGAGCATCCATGCCCACCCTACAACAACCAATCAAAGAATAACCTTTTATCGCAATCTCTCCACGCCGGGACTCTGGCCAATGCCGGAATGACGAAAACAGCTTATAAAGATAAATGAAAGAATGACTTTCTCGCCCCTCACCAAACTTGTGACGCTAAAGCGCCGATCCAATTCACGTATAATCTCATCATGGCAAAAACATTAGATTTGGAACGTATCCTGCATCGTCAGGGCTTTGGCACACGCAAGATGTGCCGTATTTTAATCATCAACGAAGAGGTCACCGTCAACGGTGAAATCTGCGATGACCCGGACGCCAAGTTCGCACTGGATGACACGCTACATTTCACCGTGAACGGTGAAGCCTGGCAATACCGCGAGCACAGCTATCTGCTGATGCACAAGCCTGCGCATTATGAATGTACACATAAAACCCAGTTTCACCCGACCATTTATACCCTGTTGCCTGAGCCACTGGTTGAGCGCGGCATTCAATGTATAGGCCGCCTAGATGAAGATACGACTGGTTTGATTTTACTATCGGATGATGGGCAATTTATCCATAAAGTCAGCTCACCCAAGCACCATGTCCCTAAAGTGTATGAAGTGACATGCAAACATGCCCTGAGCGAGGCCGATCTTGCGCATTTGTTGTCGGGCGTTAAACTGCTTGATGAGGAAGAAACCATCGCCGCGCTGGCGGTCACCAGCGTATCGGCCACGATGATTCATATGACGCTGGCGGAAGGCAAATATCACCAGGTCAAACGCATGATTGCTGCGATTGGCAACCGTGTAGAGGCGCTCAAGCGCATCAAAATTGGCCAGCTGACATTGCCGGACACCATGGCTGCGGGCGAGTGGCGCTGGCTGTCTGCCGAGGATTTAATCGCTGTCCAATCATAGGGCAGGCTAGTTTAGCATCGACAACATCACATAAAAAGGAAACACCATGACTTGGCTGATATTGGTCATTGCAGGCTTGTTTGAAACAGCCTGGGCGATTGGCCTGAAATATACTGAAGGATTTACGCGCTTTTGGCCGTCATTCTGGACTATTCTGGCGATGGTGATTAGCGTCTGGCTATTGGGCCTGTGCGTCAAGTCGCTGCCGGTAGGCACGGCGTATGCAGTATGGGTAGGCATAGGCGCCGTTGGCACGGTGATTGGCGGCATTTGGCTGTTTAACGAGCCGGTATCGATGCTGCGTATTGTCAGTCTGGGCTTGATTATGGCAGGCATTATTGGGCTAAAGCTGGCGACGACGCACACCTAAGCAAAACTGGGGGATCGCGAAAACTAAGCAAACAATACAAGTGTATTGTTTTGTATCTGGCCTAAAAAAAGCGGTATGATCATCGACATCCCATCACACAGGATTGAGTGTTTTGCAAATACCGGCAACCCCTGCAAATGAAGTCGAGCGCTTGCACGTACTGCGTGCGCTAGCCATTTTGGATACCAAAGCAGAAGAGCGCTTTGACCGTTTAACCAGAATTGCGACGCGCATGTTTAACGTGCCTGTTGCGCTGGTCAGTCTGGTGGATATCAATCGCCAGTGGTTCAAGTCCTGCATAGGCTTGCCCATGCTAGAAACCTCTAGAGATATTTCTTTTTGCGGACATGCCATTTTAGGCAATGATACGTTCGTGATTAATGATGCCTCCAAAGACCCCAGATTTTGCGATAACCCGCTCGTCACCGCGGCCCCACATATTCGCTTTTACGCTGGCAGGCCCATACGCACCACACATGGTTTTAAGATTGGCACACTATGCCTGATTGACTCACAACCTCGCGAATTCACCGCCAAAGACATAAAAGATCTGGATGACCTGGCGACCATGGTTGAAAGTGAGCTGGCGGCCATTGAGTTGGCGACCATGGATGAACTTACCGACCTGAGCAACCGGCGCGGTTTTATTATGCTTGCAGAAAAATATCTCAGTTATTTTGGCCGCCACAAGATCTATGCCTCACTGGTATTTTTAGACCTGAATGACTTTAAGATGATTAACGATACCTATGGTCACGACGAAGGCGACCGTAGTTTGCAGGCCTTTGGCAAGGCACTGAAACAAATGGGGCGTAGCTCTGATATTTTTGCCCGACTGGGCGGTGATGAGTTTGTTATTTTGCTGGCGTCTACTCGCCAGCAAGAAGGCCATATTTTCACAGAGCGACTACGCAACCATTTGGATATGATCAGACAGCAACAGCGCCAGCCTTATCAAATATTGTTTGCCCAAGGCATTGTCGAATTTGACCCAGAGACGCCAAAATCAGTCGAGCAGCTGCTGATTGAGGGAGATGCGCTGATGTATCAACTAAAAAAATCCACTGCAGTACTCATCAACAAATAGCTTGTAGCACAAAATTTCTGACACAGGCGCACCTAAGTCGGCCTAACCACCCAACAGTTTTTGAGCTTTGGCCGTGGCATGATTAGCGGGATGTTTTTTAGCACTATGTATTTTACCGGATTGCTGCGCCACACAAGCACCACCGGCGCCACCGAGCCCGGCACCAATCAAGGCTAATAAACGGCCGCCGCCTAAACCACGCCCTAGAATCGCACCACCAGCACCGCCAACCGCACCACCCAGCATGGTCGCCGGTTGCGTCTTGCCGCCATTGGCAACCACGCTACCGACGGCACCGCCCACCGCGCCACCTAAGACTTCTCCGGCAGGGCCTAGCATGACTGCACCAATCGCAGAACCCGCCAGGCCACCGACGCCACTAGCGGCGACGTCCTGGTTATTGCAAGTTTGTGCCAGCACGCCATGCGTCATACTGAGCATGCTGATCGCTAATATCCAGACTTTCATGCATAGACTCCTGCATCAATATGCAATGATGCTGTGTTAATCATGACCATGGTGACCACGGCCATGATGATGGCCATGTCTTTTGCCTTTTTTACCACGGTAACTTCTCTGGTATGGATCAGGCTCATCAATCACCTTACCCACCACCGCACCACCTGCACCGCCAACGCCTGCACCCACTACCGCGCCAGTTGTCGTGCCACTGACCTTACGGCCAACCATGGCACCCGTGGCGCCACCCGCTGCACCGCCAAGAATAGCCCCGGTGCGCCCAGCGCGACCCGTGGTCGCTGCGCCCCCCAAGCCACCACCAACCGCACCACCAATGACTTCACCCGTGCTGCCACCGAGCACGCTACCCACTGCGGTACCCGCGGCTGCACCCACGCCACCCCCCAGGCCAGTTTCCAGGTTATCTGCCATCACTTGCGTTGATAGCAATGCCAACACGCCCCATACCTTGCATAGTGTTAAAAACTTCATCATCTTCCCTTATTATTAATCAACCGCTTATGAGGATAAACGGTCAGCTTGAATGTTACCTTGATTGAATCTATATTATTTTAAACTGTCTTGTCAGACATTCTGAGTATGAATCTCTTAACTTTTCACGAATTCTTTATGATCGTCATTATGCCAGTAGTCCGTTTATCAGCCTTGCTCCCCTTCCTATTTGCACTGGTCTTGGCAAGCTGCTCGGCGCCCTTACCGCCACAAGCCGACCAGGCCATTGTGCAGAGTTTTGATCCTAACCAGTATGTCGGCACCTGGTATGAAATTGCCAGACTGGACAACCGGTTTGAAAAAGGGCTGGAACAAGTCACCGCCACCTACAGCTTGCAAGCAGATGGCACACTTAAAGTCGTTAACCGTGGATTTAATCCCGATAAAAACGACTGGAGCGAAGCCATCGGCAAAGCTAAATTTGCGGACCCAGCGAACGCAGATGGTAGCCGTACTGGTCGCCTCAAAGTGTCGTTTTTTGGCCCGTTTTACGGCGACTACAACATCCTAGAACTTGACCAGCCTTATTACAACTATGTACTGGTCAGCAGCGGTCGCGACTATTTATGGATATTGTCACGCACGCCACAACTCACTTACCCGATCAAACAACATCTGATGTCTAAAGCAAAGGCCTTAGGCTTTGCAACCGACCAATTGTTATTCATCCGCCAGTCCAACCAGGTTGAGTACGAATCCGGTCGACATGTGGTGCCTCAGCATCACTAACTCTTGCCTGGTTAAACCGCTGAGCATCAGCACGCGGGAGGGCTGAGCCGCCCGCGCTGTTCATTGTGCGTCTAGTTGTTCACTTTCAGCACCGGCTGCCGGGGCATCCATCACCGGATCCAACCCTGCAGGTGCTGGCGCCGGCACCACTTCACCGGTACTGTAGCGCAATGCGCCTAACACGGCATACACACCATCTGCTTGCTTGGCTAACTGGGTCACGGTCTCTACGTCTTGCTTAGAGCCGACCTCACCACTCAATTGCACCACGCCCTGGGCATCAGCGTCCACCTGGATACTGGCGGCATCGACTCCATGCGTTTGCAGGATATTTTTTACATTATCAACCACGGTGTCGCTAGGTAAAAAGTGATACATGGCATCATTTTTTGCAACCAACTCAGCGGCCGATACGGCGGCACTGCCACCAATCAATACTGCGACCATACTACTCATTACCAGATAACGATTCATCTTAATCATGATGTTTCCTTTCTGTTGTATAAGGTGGCGAGTTGTTCAAGTTGTACAGAGGATGAATCAGTCAACACATGAAGAACAACCCGCCGCAAGAAAAAAGCAAGCTACGCACTTGGGAGAGAATTTGTAGCTTGCGAGGGGGTGTTTGTTAACCTTTCACTACAATGGCGTTTTTCACAGATTTCACGCCTTCCACCGCGGCCACCAATTGCTCGGCTTTAGATTTAAGCGCAGCTTCACTGACGAAACCACTGATCAGCACTTCACCTTGATGTGTTTCGACACTGATTTTGAGTGATTTCAATGATTCTTCTTCCAACAAGCGGGCTTTCACTTTGGTGGTGATCCAACTGTCTGACATCGCGCCTTTGATGGCTTTTTGACTAGTCTGTGTTTTGAGCTCTGCATATTCTTCGTAACTCAAACTACCATCCTTGTCATGGTCATAGGCTTTAAAGTCTTGCTGCTTGACCGCTTTGTCCTGCTGCAACTCGGACCAGGTCAATGTGTTGTTGGCATTTTTATCCAGCGTATTGAATTCTTCCAGATAAGGTTTCTCACCGTTCTGGACTTCCTGCAAATCGAATGCAAAAGCATTTAAGGTGATGGTTGTCGCCAACAGGCCGCCAAAGATTGTTGCTTGTGTGTATTTTGACATTAACATGAGCGTCTCCTTATTCACGCGTTACACAAAACAGTTCTGCTGTCTTGTGTTGCCATATTAATCAGGCGAACGTGTCAGGTCAGTCGTCCATCGACTGAATGTCATGTCAGAAAAGGCCTACATTCAGGCCAGGGCTACCCTCAGGCAGTAGAAGGTTCACTCTTGAGATAAGGTAACAGCACACGCGTGCTGGTGCCCTGTTGTGGCGCGCTGGAGATTTCATAATGCCCGCCTATGGACTCGACACGGTTAGACATGCCGCTAATACCATGGGTGCTATTAGTCAGTTTGTCCGGGTCAAAACCAATACCGTTATCAGCGATTTCCAGCTTGATATGCTGTTCGTCATGCATCAGGTGCACAGATACCTCGGTTGCCTTGGCATACTTGCTGCAGTTATTCAAACTCTCTTGCACCAAGCGATACACAATCAGGCTCACCGTCTCATTAATCGCCATTTCCTGCTCAGGCATAATAATATCCATCTGCCACTGATTACGGACTTTGGCTTCATCGATCAGATTTTGCAGCGATGCAATCAGGCCAAAACTCTTGATCATGGCCGGATGCAGATTTTGCACGATTTCACGTTTAAAATTAATACTGCGATCCAGATATTGATTGGTCTTTTTAAGCTTTTCGGTCACCTGCGGCAATTGGTCTTTCAAATGCTTGATCGCCCACGAAATATCCATTTTAATCGCCGTCAGCAAAGAGCCCAGCTCATCATGCAACTCTCTGGAGAGCTGATAACGTTCATGCTCGATATTAGTTTGTGCCAGCAAGGCCTGGCCTTGCACGGTGGTAGTCAGCCGTTGAATATTGCGCTCATATTCGGCATTCTCATCTGTCAGCCTGACATATAAATTCGCCTTCTCCGCCAATTCACGCAACAAACGGCGAATCACCAGCACCACCAATGACACAAAAATGAGTGGGCAAGCCATGACAAACCAGCGCATGAATTTGCGGGTGGTGTCACGTGCATTCGCCACTTCATCGCGGTAATCGAGTACCAGTTGCTCAAACTGGCGCGACAACACTTCAATATTGCGGCTTTCCTTGATCCCGGAATCCAGCTTGACCACCGCCAAGGCTTTATCAAACTGTCGCTTTTTGGCGAAATCAATGGTTACACTCATTTCAGCCGATTTTTTAACGATACTGTTCACCAGCTCGTTCATCGTGGTTTGTATCACTGGATGCCTGACCAGATTGGTATGATTAAGCAATTGATTGATGTTTTGCAGCTGCTGACCCATTTGCTTGGTGGCCTCGTCATAGGGTTCAAAGTAGCTTTCAGAGCGTGTCAGCAGATATCCGCGCTGCGCACTTTCGGCAATCGCTAGGTTAGATTGTGTTTTCCAGGTTTCGAGCAGCAGTTGATCAAGCAGGGTCAACACATCGGTTTTTTCACGTGTGGTAACAATAAAACGATCGTTGACCACCAGCATGGCCGCCGCCAGCATCAGGCTGACTGTGAGCAATGCGACGGTGTTGCCACCAAAGGTATCACTGATTTTTTCCAGCCGGTCTAGCAGGGCGATAAGGGTGGTTCTAACTTTTTGCATGGCGATCGAATGAAAAGATTGAAAAATCAGGCAATCCGGCGTAACGTTTTTAGCATCTATTGTTCACAATATATCAATCGCATCATAGCGGGGTTACCGGTGAACAGCAACGTAAAGATGTGTTGACGCCCGAATGAACAAGCTGTCAGAGAATTCTGACCATGATATCGGTGGCTAGCTGATAGGGAAACCGCAGGCCTATTGGATATGATGTACCCATGTTGAAAACACTTTTAGTTGTGTCAGCTGTCCAACAGAAACCAACTGTTTTCATTTGTATGTAATTACGATTTAAAAAGGAGTTTCAAAATGTTTAATTTTTCAAAAGACAATGTTGAGAACACGACTGATCGTTTGGCAAAAAAATCTGATCAGGCCATTGAACAAATTGCTGCACAGGTAAAATCAACCGCCAATGAATTGCTGGATGCCGTGAATGACACCGCAGACACGACTCAGGATAAGGCGAAAGAACTGATCCACACCCTGAAAAGCAACCTGGATCGGTTGACCAGCGAAGAAAA
The DNA here is from genome assembly GCA_964415305.1 of uncultured Methylotenera sp. Lineage (GTDB taxonomy): Bacteria > Pseudomonadota > Gammaproteobacteria > Burkholderiales > Methylophilaceae > Methylophilus. The sequence goes on along the minus strand of CAYPZE010000076.1, from coordinate 1,381 downwards.
TGCTGCATCGATTGCTGCTGATCTGAGTTCAAAAGCAGGTCGTGTCAAAGAGCAGGTGCAACGTGAAGTCAGCGACACCTATCATACGATCAAAGACAAAACAGCCGATACCGTGCAGGAGCATCCGCTGGGCACTGTGCTGGTAGCCGCTGGTGTCGGTTTGCTGATAGGATACCTGCTGGGCACCAAACGTCGTGAATAAGCAAGGAAAGCTATGTGGGTAAACCTCTTGAAATTTGTCGCTGTTTTGTTTTTAAATCGCAAAGTGAACGCGCTCAAAGGAAGTTTTTTTAACTTGCGCCATCATCTTGCCGATTACACAGAAGACCGTGCGCAACAACTAAAACAGGATTTTCTGGAGGAAACTGAACGCCTAGCCACTAGCATGGTAGGCATGCTAGTGGTGTTCAGCATGTTCATTTTCACTGGTTTATTAGGGTTGATGTGGCTATTTTCGCTGTTGTGGGAACATCCGCATCGCTCCCTGATTCTTGGCCTGGTGATGCTGGTGCCGACGATCATCGGCGTGATCGCCTTTTTCGCCGTACGTGGCATCTGGCACAAAAAACCGTTATTTGCTGATTCTTTGACCATGATTAGCCATGACTGGCAACTGTTTAGAAAAGAAATGAGCCCTGCCGAACCCACTGAGCCGGTAGCCGCGCCTCAAGCGGAAGCTACCAAAGCTGCAAGCTGATAAAAACCTGATTAACGAGTTGAAGAGAGCCGCATGAAAAGAATTCTATTGGTAGATGATCACAGCATTGTGCGTGATGGTTTACGAAACCTGATTGAACTGGAAACTGATCTGCAAGTGACCGGGGAAGCTTCGTCAGGGGCTGAAGCGATTCAGCTGGTGCGCAAAAATGAATATGATGCCATGGTGCTGGATATTTCCATGCCGGACAAAAACGGTGTAGATACCTTGCATGAATTAAAGCATGTCTCGCCAGACTTGCCCGTGCTGGTATTGAGTGGTTACGCTGAGGATCAATATGCGCTCAATTTAATGCGTAACGGTTGTAAGGGCTATTTATCCAAGAATGCAGATTCAGATGAAATTATCCTGGCGATTCGCACGATATCCGCTGGCAAGCGCTATATATCCGCAGAACTGGCCGAATTGATGACCAATGAACTCAGCCACCCGTCTGAAAAGCAATTGCACGAGACGCTGTCTGACCGCGAGTTTCAGGTATTCGTCAAATTAGCAACGGGCCAAACGCCGACCGCCATTGCAGATGAATTGTTTATCAGTATTAAAACGGTGAGCACTTACCGTAGCCGCATTTTAGAGAAAATGGCCATGAAATCGAATAAAAAGAAAAAAAAGCGGCGCCCAAGGCGCCCGGCCACGCCCCGCCCGCGCGCCCCAAGCCGG
>CAYPZE010000075.1:0-9067 GCA_964415305.1 uncultured Methylotenera sp. | reverse complement strand
TTTGCGAATCATGCAAATGGTGGCTTTATGGTCTTTGGCGTCTCTGATTCAAACGGTAACTTATCCGCCATCACTCAAGATGAAGCTGGGAAAATCATCAACACACTGGCAAATATTGGCAGAGATGCTATAGAGCCGCCATTGATTCTAGATCATGCGATTGTTGAGTTCAAAAATACTCCAATTTTGTTTGTATATATTACTGAGCAGAAAAATAAACCCGTTCATCGCAGGGGAAAATCTATTGAAGAAAGCTGGATACGTTCAGGAGGAACTACTCGCAAAGCTTCCCGGCATGATGTAGGCAGCCTAATGTTGAATAGTAGTGCTCCAACCTGGGAAGAGCTGCGTGCATCATCTTTAATTTCTATTGATGATATTAAGGTAATGCTCGATATAGACACCATCGCCGCACTTCTGGAAAAACCGCTGCCTAACAGCAACATAGACCTCGCTCAGTGGCTAGTTGATGAAGGCGTACTACAACCAGATGGGCGTGGATTTTATGTAACGAACTTTGGGGCGATAGCGGCTGCTAAAAAGTTAGAGCAGTTTCCTAGCCTAGAGCGAAAGCGCATTAGAGTCATTAGATACAATGGCACAAACAAGGTGCATACAATTGACGAATTAGTTGGGAATAAAGGGTATGCATCTGGTTTTGAAGGGCTAATCAATCATTTGAAGCGAATTTTGCCGCATTCTGAGGTCATTCAACAATCGCTTCGCCAAACAGTTAGCGTCTATCCAGAAATAGCTTTGCGTGAATTAATCGCAAACGCATTGATCCACCAGGACTTCACGGTGACAGGTGCTGGCCCAATGATTGAAATTTTTGAGGATAGAATCGAGTTTACTAATCCTGGTACTCTTTTGCCAGGAAAGCGTTTGGACAGACTCATTGGTACAACGCCAGTTTCTAGGAATGAAAAGCTTGCGTCTAATTTTAGACGTTACAGAATCTGTGAAGAACGTGGAACAGGTTTCCAAAAAGTAGTTGAAGCTGTTGAGTTATTTGGTCTACCACCGATTCTTTTTACTAGTTTAGATAATGCTTTCAGGGTAACTTTATATGCCCCTAGACGTTTCGCGGAAATGTCTCAGCAAGAACGTATTGAAGCTTGTTACCAACATGCCGTGCTTATGTTTTTGTCTAGTCAACCAATGACAAACTCAACGCTAAGAGAACGTCTTAAATTAAATGAAAAACAGCGTAACCAAGTCACCAATCTAATTGGGGAGGCAATGTCAGCTGGACGAATAAAGCGTAAGGATATTGGAGCAGGAAATAAATTTGCTGAGTATCTACCGTATTGGGCATAACCAAAGCTCCCTCTATCACACTTGAAAACGGAAAAGTCAATAAAAACAAATGAAATCAAAAAGTTGCTATACATCAACAAACAACTATTCCACGACTGATTAACTTGATTTACTGCAAGCTGATCTGGCCGTGCCCAAGCACGGTGCCGGTCGCATAAGCCATATCGACCAAAGAGACTTGATAGTCACTAATCGCGCGGATTTCTTTCAGTTGTGCCTCGCCTAAACGCGTCAACGTCTCCAGCACCTCGGTCATGGTGCGCAAGCCCTCATTAAACTGCTTGAGCTCCGCCTCGTAATTAATCCCGGCGACCAGCACCTGCTGGCGTGCCGCAATAATGCGTTGCCAGTTTTGTTCGACTTTATCCAGCGTGTCATGAATCTCGCGTTTGACCGTCAAGGTTTGCAGGGTTTTGGTGGTCAGGCGCTGCATGCGTTGCGCCACAGCCCGGTCCAGCTTGGCTTTACGTGCCTCGTTACTCACCGGCATCTCAAACTTCAGGCCCACAGACCAGTCACGGTAACGGCCACCAAATAAATCCTGGCCAATATCGCCAAACCGTTCGCCAGAGCCGGATAAAGCCCCATACTGATAATCGAGCGTAAACAATGGCAAGGTCTGGTTTTGCAGGTAATCGATCTGAATCAGGTCGGCACTTAACTTCAACTCTTGGTCCAGCAATTCAATGCGGCTATCCAATGCATCACGAATCAGGTGCGCGCGGTCAAACTCAAACTTGACCAGATTAGGTGCGGTCATCGGCACCCACGGCGACTGGGTAGCCTGGTCGTCAGGCAAATCATTGAGCAAAAACTGCAATTGACGTTGTGCCAGCTTGAGGTTGGTTTCTGCGACAATCAGCGCCTCCATGCGATCTGCGACGCCAATCTGCGCGCGGTTCACTTCGACTGCCGCGGTCAACCCTTCCTGCACCCGACGTTTGACCATCGCCAGATTCTGGCTGGCATATTCAAACTGGTTTTTGCGCACGTCCAGCGCTGCCCAGGCTTCATACAGCTCCCAGTAGGCCTTGTCTACCGTCGCTACAATGCGGATGGTCTGCAGGCGAGTTTTGAGTTGTACGCTGTCACGATCTAGCTCAGCGACGCGGATACTGGCCTCGTTCGCCTGCTGCCCGGCGTTGCGCAGCAATGGCTGGCTAAACGAGAAACGCAAAGCACTACGATACTGATCGCTGGCAAACTTACCCAAGCTCTGCCGGTTTTCCAGCGGTGCACTCAAGGTCACCGTGCCTCCCGTGCGCAAGGGCACTTTGACACCAGCCTCAACATCCCAGTATTCTTTTTTTTGCGCATCCAGGTTGAGCTTGGCTAACTCACCATTCAACAAAGCATTATCCGACTTGAGAATCACCTTATCGCCTGCCATGGCCGGTGTGTCTTTTTCGGCATATTTGGCATAGGCAAAAATCACCTGGTCAAACTTGGCCTGCTCTTCGCGCAATGATTGCTTCGCCAATTCAGGGTCCATTTTGGCGACTTTGATCTGCAAGTTGTTTTGCAGCGCCCGCTGACGCATATCGGCAATCGTGACCTGCGCACCTTGAGCCAGCGGCACAATGCTGTCACTTTCCGGGCTCTCAAACGGCTTTAATGCTTTTTTCAAATCCACAGTCACGGATGACTTGCGTTGCTGCTCTTGCTTGACCGCATCATGCAGCGGTATGCCTGGTTGCGGGCTATAGATTTCCAGCGCACGCCCTTCTGGTTTTTCCAGGCGTTGCCGGGCACGTGTATCCGCCACCTCATCGGCCAACAAAGCGGCCCAGGGTGAGGCAAGCGCAAACAGGGCTACCAGCCATCGCATCATGCTGCTTTGCCTCCGGCCTGCTGCAAGGGCACAGGTTCATGTGGAATGCGCGGTGGGAAGCCATTGAGCAAGCGCCACAACTCATAACCGATGGTCACGCGCTCAAGCAAGACCCAGCCTTTGGCGCTGATGCCCTGGCGCAAAAACCTGGCAGACGGCCACGCTGGCGTACCGGCCTTGTGTACGACCATGATACGAAAGTGACCAGTGCCGTTATCGGTCGGATCAACAAATGAAATCTCGCCTTCAAAGGTGCCTACACCGACCTGCGCCCAGCCCGGCACTTGTATCGCCGGCCAGCCCTCAAACTCGAGCCGAACAGTACTGCGTGAAGTGATTAATGGCGCATCGCGGCCATCAACCCACAGCTCAACCGCGCGCTGCGAGGTGTGTGGCACAATCACCAGCAAGGGGTCGCCCTGCTTGATGATCTGCGACTGCGAGTTAACCGGCAACCTGAAAATCGTGCCATCCCTGGGCGCTACGATGCGCTGCATATTTTGCCGCGCCAAGGAAATTTCGGAGTTATGCAGACTGTTTTCGCTGTCTGCGGCTTCGCCGCGTATCTTGTTGATGACGGCAGAAGTCGAGTCCAAATAGGCCTGGGTGTCAGAACGCGTTTGCTGAATATCCGCCGCGGCAGAGCTGGCCTCGGCTTTGGCCGACTGCCATTGTGCCTGCGCACTATTGAGGTTACGGCTGGCAATAATATGGTCACGCTCGGCGACTTCAAGATCACGCTTGGACACCAGGCCATCGCCAAACAGGCGTTGCAGCCGCTGCACCTGCTGGCTGGCGGTGTCTAGCGTCGCCTGCGCAGAATTTACCGCTTCCTGGCTACTGCGGATTTTCTGGTTAGCTACATCGAGTTTGTATTGCGCGGCTGAAATCTTGGCATCGCGCGCGGCGGTCAGGTTCTGCTTCTGCAACTCATAGGCACGCAATTCATCCTGCTTGGCGCCCAGCTTGCTTTGCAAATTATCACGCTGCGCTTCCAGACGCTGTTTAAAGTTGGGGTCTGTGTCGGCAATCTCCAGCAATAAATCGCCTTCTTTTACCTGCGACCCTTCTTGCACATGCCAGCGATTAATCAATCCATTCACCGGCGCATCGATGGTCTGCACGCGCTCAGAGGGCGAGTAAGCGGTCACCTTTCCCAACGCAGTGACATTCTGCTGCCAGGGTAAAAACAAAAATACCGTCGGCAGACCAACCAATATCCAGGCTAGGCGTTTAATCCAGACGCGTAAACGCTGCGGCGTTTGCACTGTGCGCATCAGCGTCATTTGCAAATGATCATGCATGCTGACCTCCCTGCCCACGCTGGTTATCTGTGCGCTGGCTATCTAGCGTAATCACCTGATGGAATTGCTGGGCAATATGCGCAAAGCGCGTGGTGACTATCAGCATCCATTGTGACTGATGACGTTTGAGCAAGGTCAGCACCTGATCGAGCTCCTGCTGACCGAGTCCATCCAGCAAACCATCAATGATCAATACATCTGGTTGTCCCAGCATCGCTCGCACCAACATTAAACGCTGTAACTGGGTATAGGTCAGTGGCGCGCCATAATCGGTTAATATGGTATCCATGCCTTTGGGCAGCTGGCTGATGTCTTCCCACAGGCCCAGCATACTCAGCATGTCAACCATGGCCTCCAACGGAATATCCTTGCGCGCCAGACGCAGATTCTCCAAAATTGAACCATGCTGCCACTCCACCTTGTTGGCAATGCCGATATGGTCGCGCAAATGATTCAGATTCAGTTGGCGCAAATCAATGCCGCTGTAGCTGACATAGCCCTGCGCAGGCTGCCTGAGACCCGTGATGAGCTCCAGAAGCGTACTTTTACCGCTACCCAAAGTGCCCAATACCGCCAGACTCTGACCCTGTTGTAATTCAAAACTGACCGCTTTCACCAGCGTAGCCTGGCCATGGTGACTAAAGCCCAAGCCAACCACCTTCAGTGAATGGTAGCCGTCGAGACTGGCGGGATGTTCGCCAACCTTCTCCACGGGCAAGGTTTCCAGCACACCCAGCTTATCGACCGCCGCCAACAGATCGTAAAAATACTCCAGCTTGGTCACAAAACGCACAAAAGCCGATAAAACACCAAAAATAATTAATTCTGCAGCCACAAACTGCCCAAGGTTAATCTGGCCTTTGATCACTAGCGTGCCACCCAAAATCAGCATGCCGGTGCCAACCACGGCATACATGCCGACGGCACCGATTAACTGCATCATCAACACGCGAAAATGCTGCACTCTGGCCCCTAGATAATCTTGTGCCAACACTTCGGTATTTTCTGTCGTGCGCTGCTTTGCACCATAAAACTTGGATAACCATCTATTGCGCGCAATATTCTCTAACCAGGCAGCCATGTCGTACTTGGCTTTGGATTCTTTCAGTGCTGTGGTTTCTGCCTGTTTGCCCAACAAAAACACGATCGCCCACAACACGATCAGCATCAGGATCACCAGAATGCCAAAATACAAACTATAAAACAGCAGTACCAGGCTACCGATCAAACCTTGCAGTAAAGCGGTGAGGCCCACTGTAAGCAAGGTGGCCACAGATTTTTGCACGGTCTGGATATCAAAATAGCGGTTCACCAGCTCGACCGGATTATGCTGGTCGTAGACGGAGATATGAATCTGCTGCGTATTCTGCGCAATCAGTAAACTATGCCGCACAAAAACGCGGCGCTGTATCAACTCGACCAGAAAACTCTCAATTGCATAAATCCCCCCAGATAGGGCCAGCAGGCAAAACAGGATAAAGCCCACCACATATAAAGGCTGCAATACGCCACCCATGGTAACTATATTGACCATGGTTTGCACTGCAACAGGCGTAGCGATGCCCAGCACACCATAAACCAGCGTCAGATAAAAAAGCAGCAGGATATCCTGCTTTTCAAAGGCGGCGAGTTTTAATACCCGTTGCACGGGGCTCAAAAGGGAGGGGGTAAGATTTGCCATCGTAAGAGTTATTTTAGTTTAGGCCCATTACATGGATATTAATGCATTATATTAAGTTCCAAAAAAAAACGGCTCATCAAGAGCCGTTTTTCCAAACATCCAATCAAAATCCATGGATTAGAGGCTATAAGCACGCTCACCATGTTCTGTGGTGTCCAGGCCTTCGCGTTCGTATTCTTCACTGACGCGCAAACCAACTACAGCATCCACTACTTTGTAAAGAATCACACTCACAATACCCGTCCAGATTAAGGTCACTACCACAGCAATAATCTGTGTTGTCACCTGACCACCCATAGTCACGCCTTCGGCATAACCTACACCGCCCAGGCCAGGCGCCATCAGTACACCAGTACCCACTGCACCCCAGATACCTGCTAGGCCGTGTACACCAAATACGTCCAGCGAGTCATCATAACCCAGCGCACCTTTCAACTTGGTCACGCCCCACAGGCTGACAAAGCTGGCGGTGAATCCCAGAATGATAGAGCCCATCGGGCCAACGAAACCGCAGGCAGGCGTAATCGCAACCAGACCAGCAACCGCGCCAGAAGCAGCGCCCAACATGCTTGGCTTGCCTCTGAACAACCACTCAGCCAGAATCCAGCCGATTACTGCCGCCGCTGTTGCCAATTGTGTATTCACCAGAACCATACCAGCGACTGCATCTGCGGCCAATTCGCTACCTACGTTAAAGCCGAACCAACCCACCCACAGTAATGAAGCACCAATCATGGTCATGACCAAGCTATGCGGAGGCATCGCTTCTTTACCGTAGCCAATGCGTTTGCCCAACATCAAAGCACCAATCAGGGCAGCCACACCAGCGTTGATATGTACCACTGTACCACCGGCAAAGTCTTTAGCACCCAGCTCAGCCAGGTAACCACCACCCCACACCATGTGCGCGATTGGGATGTAAGCAAACGTCACCCACAATGCAGTGAACAACAAGACGGCAGAGAATTTCATACGCTCAGCAAAACCACCGACAATCAGGCCCGGTGTCAATGCAGCAAAAATCATCTGGAAAGTCAGGAACACATACTCAGGGATCGTGCCAGACAAGCTATCGGTTGTAATGCCAGACAGGAACGCCTTGCTCAAGCCACCTACAATCGCGTTACCTTCACTAAATGCCATACTGTAGCCGTAAGCAGCCCACAATACAGAAATCAGTGAAAACACGACGAACACTTGCATCAAGACCGAAAGCATGTTTTTCTGACGCACCAAACCGCCGTAGAACAAAGCCAGGCCCGGGATAGTCATTAAAATCACCAGCACAGTTGCAATAATCATGAATGCGGTATTCCCTACATCCAAGGTTGGCGCTGGGGCTGCTTCAGCAGCAGCGGGTGCAGCTTCTGCCGCAGGCGCTTCAGCTGCCGGCGCTGCATCAGGAGTCACAGTTTCTTCTACTGTGATGGTTTCTGTCACAGTCTCTTCAGCATAGCTGACTGGGGTTGCCGCCAGGCCAATCAAGGCAACCAGCGATAACATGGAAAGAATTTTCTTCATAGCTGAAGCCCTTTCTTATAGCGCATCCGGACCGGTTTCGCCGGTACGTATACGGTAAACTTGTTCCAGATCGAAGACAAATACTTTGCCATCACCGATTTTGCCCGTTGCAGCTGCTTTCTCAATCGCATCCACGACCTGATCCAGCATGTCGTCCTTAATGGCGACTTCAAGCTTCACTTTAGGCAAAAAATCCACAACATATTCTGCCCCACGATATAACTCGGTATGCCCCTTTTGACGGCCAAACCCTTTGACCTCAGTGACTGTGATGCCTTGTACGCCAATGTTGGACAAAGCCTCACGCACTTCATCAAGCTTAAATGGCTTGATTATTGCGGATACAAATTTCATTTGCTTCTCCCGTTGTTAACTCTGGCAGGCACGATGCCTGCCAGATCTAAACTTGCTTACTTTTTACTAACTTAGAATGTGCGGCCAACAGTCATTACAAAACGACCATCACTCAAGTTTTTAGTTGATGTACTACCATTAAAGCTTGAGCCACCATAGCCTTTGTCACTCCAATAACTGTCGTTGCTTGAATCAACCCAGTAAACACCAGCGTTCCAACCCTCAGTTTTGCCAATCTTAAAGGCTTTGCTCAAACCAATTTTCCAGTCAGTATAGTCTGGGCTGGTTTTTTCAGTGGTTGCTGAAGGCAATTGTCCAGAGCTTGATACGTAAGCGGTATTTAATCTACCAGCAACATCCAGAGCACCCACGTGAGCAATCAGTGTTAAATCCCACCATGGCAAAGGGTATGCCGCGTTAATTTCGATATAGGTCGAACCTTTAGTACTACCGTTCCAACCAGTTTTGGTGTCGGCACCAAACCAATCGGTCAGTGAGTAAGAAAGCTTGGCACTAATCCAGTCATAAGAGATACCTACGTTAGCTTCAACAGTGTCCCAACGACCACCTTGTGGAGTTTGTTGTGCTTGCGCACCGCTACCAGTGTTAGCACCCGTAAATCTGTATTTTTTCCAAGAACCACCTGGATACATGTAACCATACAAACCGACGGTGTAGCCTAATTTTTCAATAGTAGGGATAGTACCGTTGAAACCAGCGTATACATCGATTTCAGTATTAGCATCAGGATAGGTATTTGGCGTAACGCCAGAACCCCAGATGCCAGCGTAGAAACCGCTAGAATGAGTAATATCCATACCACCTTGTACAGTTGGCTTGTGCCATGACTGTGAAATACCACGGAAGTAGTAGTCTGAAACTACACCAATGTTACCAGTTGCTGTCCAGTCAGAAGCTTCTTCTTTCGCTTCTTCTGCTGCGTATGAAACTTGTGCAAAAGATAATGCACCCAAAACTGCTGTGAGCAAAATAGATTGACGCATTTATGAGTCCTCTCTCTGTGAAAATCTTTGATCGAATTGTTGTAAACGAGAA
>CAYPZE010000074.1:0-9110 GCA_964415305.1 uncultured Methylotenera sp. | reverse complement strand
GCCGGTTTTGTCGGACTCATCTCATTGTTTAATATTTTTGGCCGCATCGGCTGGGCCACTTCATCAGACAAACTGGGCCGCAAAACAACCTATTTCATCTTTTTTGTACTCGGTATCATGATGTATGTCTGTGGCACGTACGCAGCAAACCATCATCAACTCGCTTTGTTCCTGCTGGTATTTTGCATCATCGCCTCCATGTACGGCGGCGGCTTTGCGACCATCCCAGCTTATTTGGCTGACTTGTTTGGTACGCAGTTTGTCGGCGCCATTCATGGCCGCCTACTGACAGCCTGGTCAACCGCGGGTATTTTGGGGCCTGTCATCGTCAACTATCTGCACGACGTGCGGCTAGAAGCCAATGTTCCCTATGCTGATATTTATGCGCCTATCTTCATGACGCTGGCGGCCTTGCTAGGTGTGGGTTTTGTCGCCAACCTGCTAGTGCGGCCAGTCGCAGACAAATACTTTATGTCAGATAGCGAATTGGCGGCAGAGCAAAGTGGCGGCAAAACCTCCAGCCAACAGGTCGTGAGCATTAAACAAAACAACCAGAAAACGCCTGACATTCTGGTCAAACTGGCGTGGCTGGCAGTGCTGATTCCTATCAGTTATGGTATCTGGATGACGATACAAAAAGCCTGGTCACTATTCGCATAATCCGTAACCTTGCCGTTTGGGTTAAAATAGCGGTTTATGTTTTAACCCACGGACGCACAAGTGAACAAAATTGCTAAAAACCTGGACGGTAACGGTAAAAAAATCGGTATCGTCCTCTCCCGTTTTAATGAAAATATTGGCGCGGGCTTGTTACAAGCCTGCGAACAAGAGCTGCTCAAGCTCGGCGTCGCTGCTGAGGACATCACCCTCGCCACCGTGCCTGGTGCGCTCGAAACACCGTTGATTCTGTTGCACATGGCCATGACTGAAAAGTATGATGCCCTGATTGCACTGGGTGCCATTATCCGCGGCGAGACCTATCATTTTGAAGTGGTTTCCAATGAGTCTGCCCGTGGTATTTCAGAAGTACAACGTGATACCGGCGTGCCAGTTGCCAACGCGATCCTCACCACCGAAAACGATGAACAGGCAGAAGTACGCGTCGCGGTAAAAGGCGCCGAAGCCGCACAAGCCGCCATTGAAATGGCGAATTTAGTGAGCGCACTATGAGTGACGATAAAGCAGCGGTAAATCAGGACCAGGCTGCACCCGCCAAAAGCAAAGGCAGCAAGAACCGCCGCAAATCACGCGAACTGGCACTCAAAGCACTGTACCGCAACCGCATGAATGCCGGTGACGTTAAGCAGTTGCGCCTCGATAGCCTGGACGACCCTGATTACTTCAAGGCTGACGAAACCTACTTTAAACAATTGCTGACCGGCGTGCTAGATCATACAGCCGATATTGATGCCATGATCAGCCAGTTTATTGATCGCCAGTTGGAAGAACTGAGCCCGATCGAACATGCCATCTTACGTATCTCTGGCTATGAGTTGATGTTTGATGTCAGCATTCCTTACCGTGTGGCCATTAACGAAGGTGTGGAACTGGCCAAAGCCTATGGCGGCATTGATGGACATAAATACATTAATGGCGTGCTGGATAAAATTGCTGCCCAGGTCAGACCGCACGAGTTTGGACAGTCGTTTAAAAAATAATGTTTTACCCCATCAAATAAAGCAGTGTCCCGATAGAGCATTGCCTGGATGCTGTTTTATTTGATCTCCATCTCTGATTGACCAGCTAGTTGCCCAGTAACCATGCTTTTTTTAAAGCAGCTGCAAAGACGACATTTGTAGCTTATCACCCTCAATCCGCACGACCTGCGCCGTGTCATGCCAATCACCAAGCACCCAACGCTCACAGTCATGGCCATCTACAGCCAAGCGATGCTGATCTGGCCGATGCGTATGACCATGCAACAGCACCTTCGGGTAATCGTACTCGCGTAGCAAGGCATTCACGGCTGCGGGATTTACATCCATGATCTCCATGCCATATTTACTTTTATTTTGTGCACTCTGGCTGCGCGCCTGCTCGGCAAAAGCCAACCGCGCGGTGAGTGGCTGCGCCAAAAAAGCTTGCTGCCATTGCGGGCTGCGCACTTGTGCACGAAACTGCTGATAAGCCATATCATCGGTACAAAGCGCATCACCATGGCTTAACAACACGTGTGTGCTGCCGAATGTCAGCAATGTGGGATCAGGCAGCAATTGCAAGCCACAAGCATTAGCAAAGTGCTCGCCAATTAAAAAGTCACGATTGCCGTGCATCAAGTACAGCTTAACGCCACGCTCGGAGAGCGCACGCAAGGCTTGCACAATAGGCACAAATTCGGCGCCATGCTGCGGATCAGCGAGAATATCATCCCCCACCCACACCTCAACAAAATCGCCCAAGATATAGAGCGCTTCAGCGGTCGCGACTTCAGTATGCAGCCAATGCAAAAAAGCCTGCGTTACCGCAGGCCTTTGCGCACATAAGTGCAGATCAGAAACGATCCAGATGGTCATGCCTTAGGCAACCACGACGGCTTTTTCGATGATCACAGGTTCTACTGGCACGTCCTGGTGACCAGCGCGATTAGTCGTTGGCACTGCCTTGATTTTATCAACGATGTCCATGCCCTCAACCACTTTACCAAACACACAGTAACCCCAGCCTTGGCTGGTAGGTGCCGTGAAATTCAAAAAGTCGTTATCTTTCACGTTAATAAAAAATTGTGCAGAAGCTGAATCTGGCACCATGGTACGGGCCATGGCCAAGGTGTATTTGTCGTTAGACAAGCCGTTATCCGCTTCGTTTTTGATGGTGGCATCCGTTGCTTTTTGCTTCATGTTGGTGTCAAAACCGCCACCTTGAATCATAAAGTCATTGATCACGCGATGAAAAATCACGCCATCATAAAAGCCTTTTTCAACATAGCTCAAAAAGTTTGCCACGGTAATCGGGGCTTTTTCTGCGTTGAGTTCGATTGTAATATCGCCAAAATTGGTAGTCAGTTTGACCAAAATATTCTCCGTTTATTGAGGATGATGATAGTGATTTGCTAAGAGTTACTTGCTAGTCACTATCGTTGCACGTTTAATGATGACCGTCCGAATCGGCACATCTGAAAAGCCGCGTTGGTTGCCTGTTGGCAAATTGCTGATTTTAAACACGACGTCCATGCCAGACACCACTTTACCAAAGACACAGTAACCAATTTGGTCCGGTTCCGGACTTCTGTAATCCAGAAATTGATTGTCCGCCACGTTAACAAAAAACTGTGCTGTGGCAGAGTTAGGGTCAGGTGTACGCGCCATGGCAATGGTGCCGGTCTGGTTAACTAAACCGTTACCGGCCTCGTTCACCACTGGTGCACGCGTTGGCTTTTCTGTCAGCTCGCGATCAAAGCCACCGCCCTGAATCATGAAACGGCCAATTACGCGATGAAAAATAGTGTTGGTATAAAAACCATCTTTCACATACTGCAAAAAGTTTTCAACCGTTTTAGGCGCTTTATCAGCGTAAACTTCAACCGCAAAATTACCCTGATTGGTTTCAAACAGCACTTGCGTTGCCGCATTGGCTACGCCAACAGCGGCCAACAGGCAACACCCTAACATCCAAGACAACATTCGCATCAAGCTGATCCTTCGTACAAAATTTTCCATTGACCGTTTTCCTGCACCCAGTACTGTCGTTTTTTCATGACATTACGTAAGGCAGCACTCACATATTCCTGCTCAAAATCTACGACCACCATATTTCGCTTGGAGTTCGGATAAGTGAACATACTCACTTCAGACAAGTTAACACTCACCTTAGGCTTGGCCGCCTGAATCTGCCGTTTGTAACTAGACCATCTTGATAAATCACCTTCGGAATAGAAGAAATCGCTGGTGTAATGCGACAGGTAAGCATCGGTCTTTTGCGCGGCCCAGTCTTTACGCCATTGCTCAATCGCCGATTTCAGCGCTGCTTTGTCACGGTCTTGATTGCGCACAGAATCTGGATTCACCCACTGAAAGTTAACGCCAATCACCACGGGTGTATTGCCCGCTTGCAACACTTCCTGCAAGGCTTTCATGTCCGGATTAGACAGCACCACACAACCATCACTGGCACGTGGTGGGCGGCTGTAGGTATCGCGAGGCGTGCCATGAATCCAGATGCCAGAGCCGGTTTTACGCTCGTAGCTATCAATCTCATTAGGGTAATTCAGTGGATAGGCGGCATCGCCATACAAGTCTGGCAACGGGCGATTGAGCTTGCGCGAAGCAAAATAGACGCCGATAGGCGTGCGTTTGTCGCCCTGGTCTTTTTTGCCAATACCGTTTTTACCAATGGTGACATAGTAGTCGGCGATATAACGCAATACATTGCCCTCGCCTTTTTCATACACATACAGGCGGGAACGCGCGGTATCGACAAACAAGACGTGGCTTTGTTTTTCTGACAGCTCGACCAGCATATTCGGCTGGGTCAAGCCACGGTTACGGTCAAAATAATTGCGGATACGGATTTCAGCTTCTTCTTTGAAATCCTGTATACGGGTCACATCGGCCGTATTGGCATCACCAAAGTTGTTCAATATGCGGGCTTTGGCAGAGAGTAAATCGCCATGAATCAGGTGCGCGAGGGCAAAGTTGGGAGAGATCGTCAGCAACTGGTCCACATAATCCAGTGCCTGTTGCAAACGGCCTTCTTTAATCGATTGCAGAGTTTGCACCAGCATGCGTTCAACCGCATTGGTGTTTTTGTTTTGGACGAACAAACGCGCGGTCAACGCTTCATGGTTAACCGCGGTTGCATTCCAAGGCAATAGCGCAGCACTGACAAACGCAATATAGCAGTACTTTCTTAAACTCCTCATACCGATATTATACATTTGTTTAATTAAATTCTTGTGCGCTTAACCAGCCAAATTCGCCCCGTATTTAGCGTTTTTACAGGCGCGCGCCGACACGACGCGCTTAGCATTTAACTTAGAACTTACCAACGCGCTCTTGCTGAATCAACCAGCGACCGCCTTCTTTGACCAGATTCAGCGTTTTGTTCGAGTTTGCATCCAGACCTGTTGCTTTATACATCTGGCGGAATGTCACTTTGGCTGCGGTATCACTCTCCATCTTGACTGACAGATTGCTCAGCTTGACCGAAATCTTGCTTGGGCGGCTCACGCGGTCACGGCGGGTAGACTCCCACTGTTTGCGCGATTCGCCACCAGGCGTTTTAAACTCTTTGGCGTAGCTATCCAGATACTTGTCTACATTTTGCGCAGCCCAAGCATCCGCCCATGCATTGACCGCATCCAGCACGGCGCGCTCCTGATGGTTAGCAGCCGACTTCTCTTCCACTGGCTTAGACTCAACCACCGCAGGCTTTTTATTCTCTACTACCGGCGGCGCAACAGCAGCAGACGGCGTTGGTGTCACGGCAGCTTGTGTCGCTGGCGGATTCACTGGTGCAGGATTGGCTGGTGGAGTCACCGCTGGCGTCGTGACTGCTGGCGCAGGCGGCACCGTCGTTGTCGTGCGCGCCACAGTGCGCTTACCGCCAAACAAATCGGTAATCATGGCCAGCTTGCTTTGCGCACGGCTATTAGACGTGTCTAATTTAAGTGCTTTGTCATAGGCCTCAGACGCCAAACGCGCATAAATATCGCCCAGGTTTTCATGCGCAGTCGCATAGCTTGGGTGTGTTTTGATGGCAGATTCCAATGCTTTTCTCGCCTTGTCATACTGGCCTTGGTCAGCGTAGAGCACCGCTAGATTATTATAAGGCTCAGGCAAGTTAGGATACTTTTCTGTCAACTCGGTAAATGACTTGATTGCTTCATCGCGCTTGCCTAATTCCACCAGAATCACGCCGCGCATAAACATGGCCTCGGCGTTTTTAGGGTTAGCCGACAAATAGCTGTTCACACGCTCCAGCGCGGCAGCCTGATTGCCCTGCTCCGACAGCTGATTGATTTCACGCAGCTCGACATTGGTTTGACCTGCTAAAGCAGAGTGAGATAAGGCGACCTGGCTTAACAGGACACCCAACACCAGCAAAGATTTTTTTAATGTTGCGTTCATGAGTTTATTACCTGAGCAATCGTTGATTTTTAGCAGTATGTTATACTTGAATTGTACAAGAGACAGTGCGCTTTTAGGTGATTATTACAAGCAGTATAGGCACCAATTAAGTGACCATATGTGTCCTGCGTGGTTTACCAGACGACAAAAGAGCAAACCATGAGATCAAATCATAATCGCCCTCGCCGACACAAAAAACATGCATCGCCTGCTTAACAAAAATTAAACACTACAATATTTCTGCTAATTTTATCACGCCTTCATCCTTTTTACATTTCGTTAGCATGTTAAAACTACACAACACCCTATCCCGCAGCAAACAGGTTTTCGAGCCCATCACAGCAAAAAAAGTCAGCATGTACGTCTGTGGCATGACCGTTTATGACTTCTGCCATCTTGGGCATGCACGCGTGATGGTGGTGTTTGACATGGTGGCGCGCTGGTTCCGTACCAGCGGTTACGAAGTGACTTATGTACGCAACATCACCGATATCGATGACAAAATCATCAAACGTGCCAACGAAAACAACGAAAGCATCCAAAGCCTGACCCAGCGCTTTATTACCGCGATGGATGAAGATTCGGCAAAAATCGGCATCATCCGGCCGGACATTGAGCCGCGCGCGACCGAGCACGTACAAGGCATGCTGGACATGATCAGCCAGCTCATAGACAAAGGCTTTGCCTACCAGGCCAGCAACGGCGACGTCTTTTACAAAGTGCGCAGCTTTAACGACTACGGCAAGCTGTCGGGCAAATCTCTTGAAGACCTGCGTGCCGGCGAGCGCGTCGATGTCGACAACCACAAACAAGACCCGCTCGACTTTGTGTTATGGAAATCGGTCAAGCCTGGCGAACCCTATTGGGAATCCCCCTGGGGCAATGGCCGCCCAGGCTGGCATATTGAATGCTCAGTCATGAGCGCTGCGCATTTAGGGCAGCACTTTGATATCCACGGCGGTGGACAGGACTTGCAGTTCCCACACCACGAAAACGAAATCGCCCAATCCGAAGCCACCCATGGCTGCACCATGGCTAACTACTGGATGCACAACGGCTTTATCCGTGTGGATGACGAAAAAATGTCCAAATCACTGGGCAATTTTTTCACCATTCGCGAGGTACTGGAGCAATACGACCCAGAAGTGGTGCGCTTCTTTATTCTGCGTGCACATTACCGCAGTCCGCTCAACTACTCAGACAAACATCTGGACGATGCCAAAGCCTCTCTAACACGCCTGTATACCGCATTGCGTGGCATTGAAATCGCCGATAGCACCATCGACTGGGCACAACCACAAGCTGCCAAATTCAAAGCCGCCATGGACGATGACTTCAATACCCCAGAAGCGATTGCCGTCCTATTTGAACTCGCCAACGATTTAAACAAAGATAAATCTGCCGCTACTGCCGCACTATTGAAACAATTGGCTGCCATTATCGGCTTGCTACAACGCGACCCGGAAAGCTTTATGCAAGGCGAAGCAACCAATAGTGAGCTGGATATTGAAGGCCTGATCGCAGCACGGATTGCCGCCAAAACCGCCAAAAACTATGCCGAAGCTGACCGCATCCGCAAAGCACTGGCCGATGCAGGCATCGTATTAGAGGATACTGCGCAAGGCACCACCTGGCGCCGCGCCTGATTTATTAAAACACTATTCTTTTGAAAAACTGAAGGAAAACGGATGCCCGTTAAACTGTCTGCTCCCACCGCCGAAGCACTGCTGCCTGTCAAAGGGGTACAACTAGGTTTTGCCCAGGCACATATCCGCAAACCCAACCGCAAAGACGTACTGGTGATCACCGTGCCTGAGGGCAGTAGCGTGTCTGGGGTGTTTACACTCAACCGTTTTTGCGCAGCCCCCGTCACCGTCTGTAAAGAGCATTTGCAACTGAACAAAGGCATCCGCGCACTGCTGGTAAACACTGGCTGTGCCAACGCAGGCACCGGTCAGCAAGGCCTGGATGACGCGCATGCCAGCTGTATCGGCGTCGCACAGGCATTGAATATTAGCCCTGAGCAAGTTTTGCCGTTTTCTACCGGCGTGATTCTGGAAACCTTACCGATGGAAAGACTGCTGGCAGGCATCGCCCCGGCAGTGGCAAACCTGCAGGAAAACAACTGGTTAAATGCCGCTGAAGCGATTATGACCACCGACATTGTGGCCAAAGGCACGTCGCGCACGCTGACGATTGATGGCAAACAAGTCACCATCACGGGCATCAGCAAAGGCTCCGGCATGATTCACCCGAACATGGCCACCATGCTAGGTTATATCGCCACCGACGCCGCCATCAGCCAGGCCGCGTTAGACAGCATCATCCAGCATGCCGTGAATAAATCATTTAACTGTATTACAGTCGACGGTGACACCAGCACCAACGACAGCCTGATCCTGATGGCCACCGGCCAGGCAGGCAATTCGCCGATTGACGAACAAAGTGCAGACTTTGCCACCTTGCGCGACGCCTTAACCGATGTCGCCACCGAACTGGCACAAGCCATCGTGCGCGACGGTGAAGGCGCCACCAAGTTCATGACCATTCAGGTCGAAGCCGGCAAAGATGCAGAAGAATGCCGCAAAGTGGCCTATGCCATCGCCCACTCCCCGCTGATCAAAACCGCCTTCTTCGCCTCAGACCCTAACCTGGGTCGCATTCTGGCCGCGATTGGGTATGCTGGGATTGACGACTTAGACGTGACAACCATGCAGTTATACCTAGGCGATGTGTTGGTGGCTGAAAAAGGTGGTCGTGCAGCGAGCTATGTTGAAGAACAAGGCGCAGCGGTGATGAAAGAAAGTGATATTTTAGTACGCGTGGTGCTGAATCGCGGCAATGCGGATGCCACGGTATGGACCTGCGATTTTTCTTATGATTATGTGAAGATTAATGCGGATTACAGATCGTAATGCGCAAGTAACCAGACTACCTTGAATCACTGAAAAGCCACCTTGACGCCTAATCTCGTTTGGGTGGCTTTTTTATTTCGCCTTGTTGGCGAGTTACTTTTTTTGCTTGCCCCAAAAAAGTAACCAAAAA
>CAYPZE010000073.1:0-9140 GCA_964415305.1 uncultured Methylotenera sp. | reverse complement strand
AAGGCGAATACGCATAAGGAAAATAGGGGTAGGGCGCGCCAAAATAAACGCCGACACCTCCATGCCAACCGCCGCCATGCCAGCCACCGCGGCCTGGCGGGTGTGCCTGGGCCATTGTGCTGGTGAGCGCCAGTGCCGCAAACAAGCCAGTTAACCACATTATTTTTACGTTTTTCATATTGCCTCCATTGCACGCATGCTTAATTTCTCAGACCAAAATATAGATCAATGTATCCGCATGAAGCGTGACCAGTTTGTATCGGAGTGTATCGGGCACCCGCCATTTGCATGGCCTGCGCCTGATAGTGTTAGGCAGCCTGGCTGCAACTGCGGTATGCTAGTCAAGACCCTTTTGCAAAGCGATTTATCTTATGCAACAACAATCTATCCAGCAGATCAATCTTTCTTACGACCAGCAACAAGACCGTTTGCTGATGAAGGCGGCTGTGAGTGAGACGCAGGAAATCCAGGTGTGGCTGACTTATCGCGTCGCGCGGCAGATGTTTAATGTGTTAAACCGTGAGGCGCATTTGCCGGTCTCGGTGTTGGCACTGGGCGAGGCGGTGCCGTTGCCTGCGGCCCAGTCACCCACAGAGGCGACCCGCCAGTTTGAAGCCGAGGCCGAGGCAGTGCATCAGCTGGATGACCTGGACTTTGCCACGGCTTACCAGCAGCGGCCGTCGGTGGTGAGTGAACAGGCCTTATTGGTGGTGGATACGCGGTTTGTGTCGATTAACGACCAGTTGAATCATATGCAATTGGTGTGCGCCAATGGCATGAATGTGAACATGAGTTTAAATCACCCACTGGTACTGGCGATTAGCCGCATGTTAATGGTCGCCAGCCAGGAGGCAGGCTGGGCGTTATCTGTGCTCAAGCATAAGGAACCAGAAGCCGTTTCGAGTATCGTAATGCAGGTACCCACAGAAAAACAGGTATTACATTAATGGATTACACCACGCTCGGGGACAGCGGCATTCGCGTCTCCAAAATCACGCTGGGCACCATGACGTTTGGTGACCAGAACACCCAGCAGGATGCTAACAACCAACTAGATTTTGCCTTATCGCAAGGCATTAATTTGATTGATACCGCCGAGATGTATCCGGTGCCGCCACGCGCCGAGACGGTGACACGGACCGAGACCATGCTCGGCCACTGGATGAAAACACAAGTGCGTGACCGCTTTGTGCTGGCGAGTAAAGTCGCGGGCCCCAGACGCGGCATGCAATGGATACGTGGCGGCCCGACGGGCATGGATAGGGCCAATATCCGCCAGGCGGTACACGACAGCCTGACGCGTTTGCAAACTGACTATCTGGATGTGCTGTATTTACACTGGCCAGAGCGTAATGTGCCGATGTTTGGCCAATATCAGTTTGACCCGCGCGCCGAGCGCGATGCCAACGGCCAGCCGCTAGACTGGGTGCCGATTCAAACCCAGCTGGAGGTGCTGGCAGAGTTGATACAGGAAGGTAAAGTGCGCGCCATCGGCTTGAGCAATGAGCAACCGTGGGGCGTGATGGAGTTTTTGCGCATCGCCCGCGAGCAAGGCTTGCCGCGCATTGCCGTGTTGCAAAACTGCTATAACCTGATGAATCGCGGCATGGAGTTTGGCATGACCGAGGTGCTGTATCGTGAGCGCATCAGTTTGGCCGCCTATTCGCCGTTGGCGTTTGGGCATTTAACTGGCAAATATGTAGATGACCCGGCCACGCCAGGTCGTGTGACGCTGTTTTTGGGCTATGCCCAGCGCTACAAAAAACCGGGGGTGCCCGCTGCGGCCAAAGCCTATGCCGAGCTGGCGCGTGCGCACGGGCTCACGCCGACGCAGTTGGCGCTCAGTTTTGTCTATCACCGCTGGTTTGTCGGCACCACCATTATCGGCGCCACCAGCATGACGCAGTTGCAGGAAAATATTGCCGCTTATCAAACGCCTTTGAGTGATGAGGTGTTGAGCGCCATCGAGCAGCAACATCTGATGATGATGAATCCGGCGCCTTGATCGGGCGTTTCGCAGAAGGGAATCCTTATGTTTGTGTTTAACGATCTGCGCAGCTTATTGCGACGCAGTTTTACTGTGTTTGTGGGCACATCTCTGTTTGTGGGCATGTTTGCCGGTCAGGCACAGGCCGCAGGCATGCAAGAGATGCAAAATGCCTTGCGCACCTGCCAATCAGAATTCGCGACCGATGCCAGTCGGCGTCTGGTTTGTTTTGATAAAGTGGCCGAGCAATATACGCCTACCCACCTGGTGCCGCCGATATTAGCCCCCAGTCAGCAGGAGCTGGTGAAAAGCGTGGGTGCCGAGACGGGCTATCTCTCGCGCAAATGGCATCTAAACAGCCAGGATGAGCTGCATTTTACCGACCTCGAAACGCATCAACTGAATTACCTGATCACCACCTATTCAAATAACCCAAATGATGTGCCGACCTCACCATCGCGCCCGAATACCCAAGACCGCGATCTCGGCCACAATGATCTGCATTTTCAAATCAGCCTGAAAACGCAATTGATGAATCTGTCGGACTGGCTGCCCAAAAACCAGTGGGTACAAAGTGCACGTTTGTGGGGGGCGTATACCCAACAGTCGTTCTGGCAAGTCTATAACGAAGCGCAGTCGCGTCCGATGCGTGATCACAATTACTCGCCCGAGCTGATTTTATCGTTGGGCTTGAACAAGCCCGCAGAAGAAAACAGTTGGCTTAACGCCATGCCGGATATGCTCAATGTGGGCCTGGTGCATGAGTCCAATGGCCGCTCGCAGCCGCTGTCACGCAGCTGGAACCGTCTGTATGTGCAAGGCGGCTGGCAGCTGAATGATCGCTATAGCCTGCTGGTGCGGCCGTGGTGGCGCATCCCAGAAAACAAGTCGGATGACGATAACCCGGATATCAGTAAATACATGGGCTATGGCGATGCGATACTACGCTGGGACAACGAAGCGAATACCACGGCGGCCAGCGTGACCTTGCGTAACAATATGCGCAGCGATAACAAAGGCTATGTGAAGTTTGACGTGCAATATAAACCGCTTAAAACCGAAAGCGTGCGTTTTTACGCCATGCTGGCCAGTGGTTACGGCGTGTCGCTGCTTGATTATAATCAGGCGCAAACCATGTTTGGCATCGGCTTTGCGGTGGGCGAGTAGTGTGTTCGGTATTCCCTGCGGCTCAGTAAAATCATGAGCCGCTTTTAAGGATGCTGCGCAAGCATTGTGCGGGTTGTCTGCGTATAGTGATACTTAACGAAATGCAAACAACTTAATCAACAAACACATCATCAAGGAGAAACACCATGTGGACTAAACCAGCTGCTACAGAAATGCGTTTTGGCTTTGAAGTAACCATGTACGTGATGAACAAATAATTCAAGCGTTAACTTGCAAAACAACAAACCCGGCACTAGGCCGGGTTTGTTGTTTTTGCGCCTGTATAGCGATCCCTGCATGGCAATCATGACTAAGCTGTGCCTGTAGCCGAGGTGCCCTGTTTATGGAGGTGCGGCATCAGTGGCCGTGCTTAAGTGGTGAGTCACTGCAGTGACCAGCACCAGCTTCGATTGCAGCGCATAATGAATCAGCGCGGTGTTGTTCGCTAGTCCCATTTTTTTGAGAATTTTAGACCTGAACACACTGACCGAACCTGGTGTAATGGCCAATTCTGCGGCAATAGCACTGATCGGCTGGCCTTTAATCAATTTGAAAAATACCTGTAGCTCGCGAAGCGACAAGTGGTCGTGTGGCAGGCGGCGGCTGTCGCTAAGTAAGGGCTTAGGCGATGACTCAAGCAATGCCTGATGCTGCGGCAGTACGTAGCGTCGCCCGCGCGTGATAGTGTGAATCGCCGGCATCAGTTGTGCGCTGTCTGCGCTATAGGGCAAATAGCCCGCACAACCCAAACGCATAAAATGCAGCATGCGGTCTGTGTGTTCACTGCCATTGACGATGAGAATCGGCAGCTCAGCACACGCCTGCTTGAGATCGCAAAACAGTTCGAGACCGTTTGTTTCGGCGGCAGACACATCCAGGATGACCGCATCGTAAGCATGCTGGCGCATACTTAATTTCGCGGCGCGCACACTGGCGACCTCTGCGGCTAAATGCAGCCCAAGATCATTGCGCAGCAGCGTTTTTAATGCGCAACGGCTAAGCGCATGGCCGTAAATTAACAGTATATTTTTCATGGCTAGTAGTCTATGGCCATCCATGGTGGCTATTGTTGTGCTACTTTGCGGTTGCCTTTCACGTGCCAGATCACATTGCCGACGTCATCTGCCACCAGCAAGTAACCTCTTTTGTCGTGCAGCACATTGGCTGGCCGTTGTGGCGTTGTGCCATCTTGCTGCAGCCTCTCGGCCAGCATGTCTATGGGCTGCTTGGCGCGTTTAACCGGCACGAGGGATTGCGTGTTATCGTCAGGCTCAGGTGGTGGTGCCACTACGGTTGGCGTTGCTTGTGTTTGCCCTGCTTGGTAAGCAAACTGCAGCAGTGTTTCGGTGTTGGCAATATAAAAAGTATCGCCGACCAGCGCCACACCGACAGGCAATGCCGTCTCCTTGACAAACACATACCGTTCGTCAGCAATGCCATCACCATTGTTGTCCCGCAGCAGGGTAATCTGGTGCAGGCTCGCGGCCTGTTCATCTGCCTCATGCATGAGCTTGCTGCTAATCCACTGTTTCAGGCTAAAGGTGGCATTTGCCGGTTGTGGGTTGCTTTCTGCCACCAGAATATCGCCATTAGGCAAGGCATATAGCCAGCGTGGGTGATGCAGGTCATTGGCAAATGCAACTACGTTGGTGCTGGTCATTGCAATGGGTGCTTTGCCTGCTGGCCAACGCATCGTTTCTGCCGCTTGTGTGGTTGAAAACCAGCTGGGCTGATTGGGAACATCGGTATGCACTGCGCCCGATGCAGAACTTGCTGGCGATTGTGAGCAACTGCTTAAGGCCAGCATACATAGCCAGGCAAGCAGCCGCTGGTGTGGTTGAGTGGGGGACATCCGTGTGTGTTGCATAAGGCCGCCTCCTGCTTGGTTAATCACATCGACGTGTGGCAAGCAGCTGGTGCATGCCGGTCACGCCCTGTTCAAACTGGATCACGCTGGCAGTCAAGGCCAGGCGCCAGATTCGGTAAGTGTGTTCTCCAAGGTTGGTAGTAATCGAGGCGTGCTGTGCCTCCAAATTTGCCAGCCAATGGCGCAATGTCATGACATAGTGCCTGCGTAAACCTTCTACATGAAAAACGTCAAACCTGGCGTTGTCTATGTGCGCTAATACCTGGGCAAACGACGTTAAATCGCCAGCGGGGTAAAGCTGACGGTTGATGAGTGCGGTTGAGGCATCTTGCTGACCTGTTGCATTTTCAGTGGTGATGACGTGGCTCAAAAATAATCCGCCAGGTTTAAGCGCGGCATATACCCTGGCCAAAAACGCCGGGTATTGCGCGGCCCCAATATGCTCGGCAATACCGATACAAACGGCTTTGTCGTAGCTGGCCAGGGTAGACAGGCGGTCTTCCTCGGCCAGTTCTATCTTGACCAGGTGCGCTAGGCCTTGTTGCAGTACTTGCCTGGTTGCGTAGGCATATTGTGCCGGGTTCGTTGTGATGCCATGCACAAACACTCCATAGTGTTTGGCGGCCCAGCAGGCCAGACCGCCCCAGCCGCAGGCCATATCCAGTAACGTCTCCCCATGCTGCAAACGCAATTTCTGGCAGATCAGCGTGAGTTGCGTTTGCTGGGCTTGCGACAAGGTAGTGCTGATGCCGGTGAAATACGCACATGAGTACATCATCTGCTCATCAAGCCAGTAGTGGTAAAAGTCATCCGCGACATCGTAATTCAGCACCACAGGCCTGGACGTTTGCGTAGTAGCAGACGCGTCCGTCGTCGCAATGTCATGTGTGTCTTGTGCATGCGGATGATCTGCCAGCATCAGTGCCCGAAACACCAGGCCGAGTTTTTCATGTAGCGGTAAAGACAAAGATTCAAAATGCTCGCGCAACTGCATGGCAGCATGAAAGTCGCCATGAATCTGTAGCTCGCCAGCACAGTAGGCTTCTACCAGACGCTGCGGGTCGCTAAACCAAACCATGTCACGCAACACCGAAGCTTGTTCCAGACAAAAGGTAAACACGGGCGCGCCGTCACCTATCGTGAGTACGCGGCCATTCCACAAACGCACGGCAAACGGATCCGCAAAGCCCTGAAATAAGCGGTTAAGAATATAACGGGCCTGGGCCATGTCATCATCACTGTTAGTGTCAGGCTGCAGTGGTGATGACATGGCTAAAGCCTGCACGGGATAAGAACTCATGTCGTACTCCTACTTAAAGACTCAAGCTGTCAAAACGTTGTTTTTCAAAAAAGATTGTTAATTGATGCCCGCGACCCAATGGTGATCAGCCTGTGCGGTTGATTAATGCCCATGTGTGACGAAGGCGAATGATTCTCATCTGCGAGCAGTGTAGAAATGAAGCCTGCAGCCAAGTATCGGGCAGTGGCTGATTGTCTTGTCAGAGGTGTCTGACACCGTGAGTGAGTCGTCCGTGAGTGAGTCATCATAGTCACGCTATCCAGCACATCGATTTTTGCCGACGATGGCGCTGCGATTGCCAGGCTGTTTGAGGTGAGCAGCTGCGTTGTCCGAATCTTCCTACAGCAAATTACGCCGTTGTGACATGGGCGCAGGGATGTGTTTTATACATAATAAGTGCCGACAATTCGTCAATCAAGAACACACTTAACCATTAGGAGAACGACATGAATCGCACCCTTGGCTTCGGCCTGCTGGTATTAGTTGCTGGACTCACCGCCTGTGACAAACAGGCCTCAACGACTGGCGCTGCGGGCGCTGCTGCCAGCGGCGAAACCATTAAATTCGTCAAAACACAGGACGGCTCGCCGCTGGAAATCAAGGCTGAATTGTTTGATACGCCTGCGGCCAAAGAATTTTTAGCCACCGGTAAAAACCCTTATGTGGGTAAAGAAGATGCGATTGCCCAAGGTAAAAAAACCTTTCAGTTATATTCCTGCACCCAGTGCCATGGCCCTGAGGCTGGCGGCCAGGTTGGCCCTGCATTGACCGGACCTAATTACAACTATGCCAAAGACGCGACGAATAAAGGCATGTTTGAAACTGTCTGGAACGGCACCAATGGCGGCATGGGGGCGAAGGGTAAAGGCCTGATGGATCCGTCAGATCCAAACAATGGCATTACCCCGGATGAGTTGCTGAAAGTGATTGCCTGGATACGCAGTCATGGCAGCTTGACCGGTAATGAGGCCGTCGGCTCATAATACGCCGCGTGCCGATTATCGGCGCGCATGATGCGCAGGCAGGGCGTCTTGGGCAATCCTGAGGCGCCCTGCATGCTTTAAACCGCTTGCCGTTGCTCGAGTTTTAAGATGATGAACTCAGCAGGCCTGACCACTGCCATGCCAATCTCAATCCGCATCAGACCTTGCGCAATATCGGCTGCCGTCATGGTCTTGCCTAGCCCGATATTGACGAAAAAAGCATGCTCAGGCTTGCTGCCTTGCAATGCGCCTTGTCGCCATAGCATGGTTAAAAAATTTTCGATCATGGCTTGCGTGCGTAGCCAGGTGTTGGCATCGTTAGGTTCAAATATCTGTGCGTGCAAGCCCCGGCTTACCGAGGCCTCTACCCAGCTAAACAAGCGCCGCACATTGACATAACGCCATTCATTGTCGTTGCCCGCCAGGGTTCTGGCGCCCCAAATCAGCGTGCCTTTACCGCTGAATTTGCGCAGGATGTTGATCGATTTACCGGTGTCCGCATCCACATTGTACGATTCCTGTTGAGTGTTGTTGAGGTTAAACACGGGCGCAACCACTTGGTTGAGCGAGACATTGGCTGGCGCTTTCCACACGCCACGGTTCTGGTCAATGGCGGCATAGGCACCGGCCACCGCCCCGGTCGTCGGCAAGGTGTTCAAGGCGATATTGGCCGTCTCTATCCATTGTTTTGCCTGCACATACTGCTGGTAGAGCTGTTGGTTAAGCCGTTGTAACTGTGCCTGAGACTCGGGGGTGACTGGGGCCAGTCCGGCAGCGCGGATGTCTGCAATCAGCGCCAGCATGCCCGCATCCTGCGTCAGTTGCGCAACATCGACGATGCGGCCATCACTTTTGCGTTTAAACACCAACTGGTTAAAGTCGGTATTTCTGGTTAGGCTAGCCAGCAACCACGGGCCGTAAGCCGCACCATATTTCAAGTGCTCATTACCCACTTGCTGTTTAAAACGGCTGGCTTCTGCCGCAAAGTCTATTAGCGTGTTTTTAAACCGCAGGTCAAACAATACAAAGCGGTTTTGCACCCGGGCGCATTGCGCTAAAGCCGCTGCCTCGAGCGTATGCGCTTCCTCACAACAGGCCGCCTCCGGCATCACGATCAGGGTCGGCAAAGGCACTGCTTCCAGCGCATCCAACCCGTCGGCCAGTTGGCTGGCGTCCACCTCACCGCTGTAGTCGCCCACCGACATAATCACGCACTGGCTGCCGCCATTGGCAAAAAATAGCCGTACGCTGTCATAGAGGTAAAACGGCTGCTCTAGTGTGGCATCGACAACTTGCGCGGGGGCGTCCTGTGCTTGTGCTGCCAGCCACAGCGTAATTTTTTGCACGGGCGGCCCACCAAACAATGCTTCGTATTCGAGCAACGAGTGCACGGTGGTTGCCACCCGCAATAATGATGCGCCTTGTTGCGTGGCCTGTTCGGTATAGCCGATAAAAGCGGGGATCGCCGTGTCTAATGCCGGCACATTGGGCGGCAACCTCGTTACTTCTTCTATATAAACGCCAGGCGTGTTGAAGGTCGCCATGTGTTGCCTCCTCCCAATCGAGTGATACATTGCAGCAGCCAGAGGCTGCATCCATGCTCCCCATTATAGGCGGTTAGGCAAAGCGTGGTGAGGGTTTGGATTAGCGCGCGTAAACGTTAAAACGCCCCATAGGAATCGCGCTGATTCCTATGGGGCGCATGCGGGTAAACGCTTATTGAGCCACGACAATGTCGTCTTTCACTGCGGTCACACCTTTGACATTTTTAGCTAACAATACCGCTTTGTCGGCCTCGGCTTTGGATTTCACCACGCCAGACAATTGCACCAGACC
>CAYPZE010000072.1:0-9547 GCA_964415305.1 uncultured Methylotenera sp. | reverse complement strand
ATTTCACTCACGCATGACTTGCGCTCGGCAGTCGCCAATGGCGAGCTGCACCTGGTCTACCAACCCATTTATCGGTTGCAAGACCTGTGCCTGATTAAAGCTGAAGCGTTAATCCGCTGGCAACATCCGATACGCGGCGCGATTCCACCCGATGTGTTTATTCCGCTGGCAGAAGAGTCTGGCGTCATTATCGACATAGGCAAATGGATTTTTGATGAGGTATTACACGATTTGTCGGCGATTGACCTGCTGCGCTTGCAGGGCACACAAATCAGCCTCAATATTTCGCCGGTGCAATTTGCGCATCCGCAACACCTGATGGCCTTTATCAAACGCTTGCAACATTCCAACATCCCCTGCGAACGCTTTTGTTTTGAGATTACTGAAGGCCTGTTGCTGGAACCCTCCAGAGTCACCCAAGACACGTTAAAAAGCGTGAGGCAAGCAGGCATCAAGCTGTCGATAGATGATTTTGGCACCGGCTACTCGGCGCTCGGCTACCTCAAAAAATATCAAATCGACTACGTCAAAATAGACAAGTCGTTTATAAAAAACCTGGAGGTCGATAATTATGACTTTATTCTGTGTCGGTCCATCATTCAGATGGCGCATGAGCTCAATATCAAGCTGATTGCCGAAGGCGTGGAAAATGCCCGCCAGGAGAACATCCTCAAGGTGATTAATTGTGATTTTATTCAGGGCTTTTTACACGGCAAACCCGCGATGTTCAGCGTCTTGCTGGAGCAGATCTATCAACAGTCAGCCCATCAACGGGTGCATCGCCTGATGCCCAGCGAAACCAAACATTGACACTAACTAACCAGCCATTCAGACGAAAAAGGGCGCGCCTTAGCGCACCCTGACGGCTCCAACCGCACTTAGATCAAGTAATGATCCAGCAACAAAAAGGCAAAAATCAGGCTCAGATAAAGAATGGAATACTTAAAGGTAGTTTTAGCCAGCGCGTCTGAGTAGTGGCGATAGAGGCTGACCACATAGTACATAAAAATACTATTCAATACTGCAGCCGATGCCAGGTACAGCCAGCCACTCATGCCCAGGCCATACGGCATCATAGACACAACCACCAGGATAATGGTGTACAACACGATGTGCAGCAAAGTGAATTGCTCACCATGCGTCACCGGCAACATTGGCATGCCGACTTTGGCATATTCTTCACGGCGATATAAGGCCAGCGCCCAGAAATGCGGCGGCGTCCAGGCGAAGATAATCAGGAACATGACCAGTGCCTCTGGCGACACGGTATTGTTCACGGCTGCCCAGCCCAAAATGGGTGGCATAGCACCAGATGCGCCGCCAATCACAATATTCATTGGGGTGGCAGGTTTTAGAAACACAGTATAGATCACCGCATAGCCGACAAAGGTGCCCAGTGTGAGCCACATAGTCAGCGGGTTGACCCAGTAATACAAAATACTGAGGCCGATACCGCCGAGTACACTGGCAAACAGTAATGTTTCCATCTGTGATAACTGGCCAGTCGGCAATGGACGCGCACGGGTGCGCGCCATCATGGCGTCAATCTTATGCTCGATGAGGCAGTTAAACGCCGCGGCTGCGCCTGAGGCAAAAGCAATGCCCACCGTCGCGGCCAACAGCACCGACAGTGGCACCATGCCCGGTGTCGCCATGAACATGCCGATAATCGCAGTAAAAACGATCAAGCCTGTCACTCGCGGTTTACATAGCGCATAAAAACTTCGCGCGCTCATGCTGGCTGTCGCCAATTGTGTCATCCAGGTTGCTTGCATACGATACTCCCCCTACATTTTAATATGACGTTTTAATACGATGCTTTCGATACTCTGGCGTGAATGGCGACCAGCCACACGCCCAATAATGCGGCCCCGGCGTTATGCAACACCGCCAACACCAACGGCAGTTGCAACAGCAGGTTACCAACCCCAATCGCCACCTGGCATAACACAATTGCCAGCAGCCCCCATGCCAAGCCGCGCGCAAGCGGTCGTTGCAGCAACAACCTCACGCTCACCAACATCCAGCCCAGCACCACCAGGGCACCGAGACGATGCACCCACTGAATGGCCGTCAGTGCATTAAGGTGCAACTGCCCGCCATCGCGGCTCTCGCCCAAGGCGCGCGTCAAATGAAATGCCTCGCCGATATCCATGTCCGGCCACCACAAGCCATGGCAAGTTGGAAAATCAGTACACGCCAAAGCGGCATAATTGCTACTGGTCCAGCCACCCAGCAACACCTGCGCCAACCACACCACGAGCGCCAGCTGCAACCAGCGCTTCTGACCGGCTGGCAAGGTAATCTGCTGCTGGCTACCATGGCGAAACGCTATCCAGCTCAACAATGCCAGCGTGGTCATGCCGCCCAGCAGATGCAAGGTCACCACCACCGGTTTGAGCAATAAAGTCACCGTCCACATACCGAGCAACGCCTGCATCACAATCAATATCACCAAGCCCGCCGATAATTGCCAGGGCGTTTTAATTGTCTGCCGTTGACGATACGCCAGCACGGCCAATGCCAATACTAGCAACCCCAAGCTCCCTGCCAGATAGCGATGCGCCATTTCTTTCCAGGCTTTGGCATGTTCCACCGGCTTGTCAGGATAGGCCTGCTGCGCAGACTGGATCGCCGACTCACTCTGTGGCACGGTCAATGCCCCATAACAGCCTGGCCAATCCGGGCAGCCCAAACCGGCATCGGACAGTCGTACATACGAGCCCAGCACCACCACACAAAAAGCCACGATTGCGGCCAACACACTCAATGCTTTAAACATGTACTACCCTGCCCAAGAAGCCTTTAATAATTTAACCAAGTCTTTGCGTATCCACTTTGCTTCTAGCTCGGGGCCATACTGCATCATCACATTGCCGAGTGGATCAATAAAATAAACCCGATGTGCGTCTAAGGTGTTTTGCCCACCGCCACTTAGCATACTGCCCAATGTCGCGACCTGCTCAGGCTCGCCATTGATAATCAGCAAATCTGGGTAGCGGGCACGAATGTCGGTCGTGTCGGCCTGCTGGGTAATCAACACGCGCTGCACGCGTATCATGTCTTTATATAACGACACATAAATCTGCCGCATGTCATACAAACGCTGCATACAGGCGGGATCACACTCGCGCGCGATGAGGGCGATGTTCCATTTATCTTGCCAGAATGTCGGTAATGACTGCTGCTGGTCGCTGACCCAATGCGTCGTATGCGAAATAGACACCGGCGGCTGGATTAACTGACCATAACTCTTGCCGGTAGGGCGCCAGTCAAATTTAATCATGGCCACCACCACCAATAGTGGCACGGTAAAAAAAACTGCCAGCAGTAAAAAAATCATGCGGCCTTTACGCTGCTGCGCCTGGTCGAGCACTGCCAAAGCATTTGTTTCTTCATGGGTCATATTCACGCCCGTTTCTCCACCATTTGAGTCAAACCGATCACTAAACTTGCCACGGCAAAGCCAAACCACTGGTAAGCATAACTGAGATGTTTCTCTACTTGCCCGGCAGGCACATCCCAATGCCGCAGGTAACCATCTGCGACAGCAGGGTCTAGCTTGAGAATCACATCGGGAAACACATACGGCACATGCTGGCGCAAATAAGCAAAGTCAATCACAGGCTGCACCGGCTGCCAGGTCTGGCCTGGTTTATCCAGCCTGTAGCCTACTTTTGTTTGCTGCCAAAACAAACCCTGAATTACTTGCTCGGCCTGTGAGGTTGCAATCTCCGGTGTTTGTTGATGATCGGCAAAGCCTGCTAGCCAACCGCGGTTGACCCAAATGACGTGCTGCTGATCGCTGAGTAAAAAAGGGGTGATGACATGAAACCCGGCCAGCCCCTGCTCGACCTGATTATCAAGAAAAAAAGCATATTGCGGCAGGTAATGTCCCTTGAACTCTACTGTTTGCAAATGTAACGCTGCCACGGTATCAGGGGTATCCAGCGCTGGCGGCGGTGGCTGAATCACCGCGCCGTGATGCGTCAAGGCTCGCGTAATCTCTTGCTTCTGCGCGGCCTTGTGCCATTGCCACAAGCCGAGCCGGACACAGCCCCAAATGGCAACTACCATGACACATACCACCAGCCAGCGTACACGAACGACATAATTTCCCAAGGGTATTTGCATTTTCCAGCTTACAGCCCATAATGTAATCCACTTAACGCGAGATCACATCATGTTCATTAAAATTGTCACCATTTTGATACTGATCGTCATTGTTGGCAGCCTGTTTTCTGCCCTGCTTTTTCTGCTCAAAGACAAAAGTGGTTCCGATCGCACCGTGAAAGCCCTTACCATGCGCATCGGCTTATCGATTGCCTTGTTTCTTGGCTTGGTCATTGCCGCCCATTTTGGTTATATAGGCCACACCCTGTAACAAAGACATTCCTGCTAAAAAGGGCGCTCAGTGCGCCCTTTTTGGTTCATCAGAGCATGTAGACGAAGATATACAGGCCCAACCAAACCACATCCACAAAGTGCCAATACCAGGCGACACCTTCAAAGCCAAAATGATGCTCTGGCGTAAAGTGGCCTTTAATGCTGCGTAACCAGATGACAATTAACATCAGCGTACCAATCGTCACATGAAAACCGTGAAAACCGGTGAGCATAAAGAAAGTAGCACCATAGGCCCCGGATTTGAGCGTTAAGCCCATTTCAGTGTAAGCATGATGGTATTCAGCCGCCTGACAACAGAGAAAAGTCACGCCAAGTGCAATGGTTAAAAACAGGCCAATAATCAACTGCTTGCGGTTATTTTTAATCAGCCCCCAGTGTGCCCAGGTAATGGTTGCACCGGAACTCAGCAGCAGTAGGGTGTTAATCAGCGGCAAACCACTCCATGACATTGGGTGAAACGCTGGGTTAGGCTTATAACTCTCGCCCAATACCGTGCCACCAGGGCCCTGTGACGGCCACGCACTCAAAAAGTCTTTATACGGCGTAATATCAGGTGCGTAGGAGGCCAAATCAGGCACCGACAGCACACGCATATAAAACAGCGCGCCAAAGAAAGCGGCAAAAAATGCGACCTCTGAACAGATAAACACAATCATGCCGATACGGAAGGATTTATCTTCCCATTTTTTATATTGCCCGGTGAGGCTTTCCGTTACCACGGCACTTAGCCATTTAAACATCATGGTCAGAATCACCGCCAGGCCAAAATACATCATGTATTTGCCTGGAGTTGCCAGATAAGACAGCGCCGGATTCTTGATCGAACCGTCCAGTCGCGTATCCGAACCGGTCACATTAAAAACAAAACCACTGGCCATAGACAGCAATCCGACAGAAATCAATGCCGGATAGATGCTGCCATGCGGGACAAAATAGTGATTTTCTGAATGACTAGCCATGCATTAACTCCCTATCCTTTAAACGTATTACGCTTCATTATTGTATTTACTGACTTGCCGGAAAAAACGAGTACGACAAGGTCATTTCTTGTACATCTTTAGGCAATTCTGCACTGACAAAAAACCGCAGTGGTAATGCCTTTACTTCCCCAGGCTTAAGTGTTTGCCTGACAAAACAGAAACACTCAATCTTTTTTAAATGTGCCGACGCTTTACCCGGTGTGACGCTTGGAATCGCCTGCCCGGCCACCTCAACATTGGTGATATTTTTTGCTTCAAACATCACCGTGGTCACTTGGCCTGGATGCACCTTCACACTGCTTTGCTTGGGATAAAAATTCCAGCCCAAACCCGGCATGACTGAAGACACAAACTGCACTGTGACCTCACGCTGTAAATCCACAACGGCTTGACTTGCACTCTCTGGCGTACTCTTTGTTTTGCCATTCAAGCCAGTCACAGAACAAATCACGTCATATAAAGGCACCAGCGCAAAAGCAAACAATAATGCACCGGCAATAATCCAGACTAATTTCAATGCCAATTTTTTATTGGCGGCGGCCTGCGTTTGTTCTAATGCCATAACCGTTGCAACCGCCGCTTACTTCCAAATCGTAAACATCGAAACCACGTACCAGACAACCGCCACAGCTGCTAACAGCCAGGCAATTTTCTTACTACTAGACTGCTTGGGATCACTCAAAATACATCAACCTTTTTACACAGCCAATCAATCACTGACTGATTGGCTTTTGCTTCAAATTTACTTAGCCTGTATCAATTCAGCCTAAATAATTACTTAACTACAGGCTGCTCAGTAAAGCTGTGGTATGGCGGCGGCGAGGACAATGTCCACTCCAGTCCTTGCGCACCTTCCCACACTTTGTCGGTGGCTTTTTTACCGCCTTTGACACAGCTGATAATGATGTAGACAAACAGCAGTTGTGACAGACCCAGCACAAACGCACCAACCGTAGAAATCATGTTGAACTCGGCAAACTGCAAGGCGTAGTCTGGAATACGACGCGGCATCCCGGCCAGGCCGACAAAGAACTGCGGAATAAAGGTCACGTTAAATGAGATGGCAGTCAGCCAGAAGTGTGTTTTACCCAACTTCTCGTTATACATATGGCCAGTCATTTTTGGCAGCCAGTAATACACACCCGCCATAATGCCCATGATGCCACCCGCAAACAGGGTGTAGTGGAAGTGCGCCACCACAAAGTAACTGTTGTGGTATTGCGCATCCGCCGCCACGTCGGCCAGCACCAGGCCAGTCAGGCCACCGATACCGAACAAAATAATCCAGCCAACCGTAAACAGCATGGGTGTTTCAAAGCTCATGGAGCCTTTCCACATGGTGCGAATCCAGCAGTAGAACAGCACAGCCAATGGCAGCGAAATCGCCATGGTGCTATACATAAAGTACAGCAACGCAGGCACCGGCATACCCGCCGTAAAGAAATGGTGCGCCCAAACAACTACCGCCAAAGCACCAATCGCCCACAGTGAATAGACTTGCGCTTTGTAGCCATACATCGGCTTGCGGCTGAATGTTTGCAGAATCTGTGGAATGAAACCCCACACTGGTAGCAACAGAATATAGACCTCAGGGTGACCAAAGAACCAGAACAAGTGCTGGAACATAATCGGGTCACCACCACCGGCGGCGTCAAAAAAGTGCGTCCCAAAGTGACGGTCAGTCAGCAGCATGGTCACCGCACCGGCCAACACAGGAATCGTTGCGATCAGCAAGAATGCAGTGATCAACCAGCCCCAGGCAAACATCGGCATTTTCATCAAGGTCATGCCTGGTGCGCGCATGTTGTAAATGGTCACGATAATATTGATAGAACCCAATACTGACGAAATACCCAACAAGTGCACGGCAAAAATCGCGAAGTCGACACCAATACCGCCTTGCACAGACAGTGGCGGATAGAATGTCCAGCCAGTCGCTAGCGCACCATCGCCCACCCCAAACAGGGCCAGCGTGAAAGGCAACGTTAGCAAAATGGCTGAAGGCGGCAAAATCCAGAAGCCCCAGTTATTCAAGCGCGGCAAAGCCATGTCTGGTGCGCCAATTTGCAATGGCAACATCCAGTTGGCAAAACCAGTCGCAGCAGGCATCAAGGCTGCAAAAATCATGATCAGTGCATGCACACCAATCAACTGGTTAAAGAATTCCGGATTCATGAGTTGCAAGCCAGGCTTGAACAACTCGGCGCGAATGCCCAGAATCATAGACCCACCGACCAGGAACATCACCAGTGAAAATGTCAGATACATCGTACCGATATCTTTATGGTTGGTGGTTGTTAACCAGCGCATAATCCCGGTCGGATGGTCGTCGTGATGCTCATCATGATGTGCTACGGTTGTAGTACTCATAGTGCTCTCCTAAAATCGCTCAAATATTATTCGCGTGCAGCTTTAACTTGCGCTGGCTGCACAACTGCATCGACTGCCGCGGTATTGCCTAGCGCGTTGCGCTCATAGGTAATCACTGCCGCAATTTCCGTATCATTTAATGTGGCCTTCCAGGCAGGCATCACGCCTTTACCATTCAACACACGGTCCAGATGACTGTCTTTCTGATATTTACCATCGGCGCCAAAAATCGCGCCAGTGGCAATTTTGCTGCCGGTGAGTGCGGGGAAAGCGGGTGGCAACCCTGCGCCTGTCACTTGGTGGCATACGGCACAGTTTTTCTCGTAAACCACTTTACCCTGCGCCAGCAGGTCATCCTTGGTCATTTCTTTTACATCGTTTGCTGCTTGTTGCTCGCCCTGTTTTTTGGTCGCCCATTGCGCAAACTCTTCTTTGGACACGGCATTGACCACCACCGGCATGTAGCCATGCCCCTTACCGCACAGCTCTTTACACTGCCCACGGTAAACGCCTGCTTTTTCCACCTGCACCCAGGTTTCACGGATAAAGCCAGGCACCGCCACGCGTGAGGAGCCAAACTGCGGCACCCACCAGTTGTGTAACACGTCAGAAGCCGTCATCAGAATGCGCACCTTTTCACCGACAGGCAGCACCAGCGGGTTATCCACCTCCAGCAGGTAGTGCTCGCCTTTGTCGGCCGCATTGTGCATTTGGTCATTGGTGGTCGCCAGGTTGCTGACGAACTTGATGCCTTTGGCATCGCCGTCCAGATACTCATACTGCCAGCGCCACTGTGAACCAGTGATCTTGATCACCATGGTCGACTGGTCGCGTGTATCTTCCATCATCACCACACTGTGGTAAGCCGGAATGCCCATGATGACAAAGTCAATCAATAGCAAAATCGCAAATGGGATCAATGTCCAGAAAATTTCAACCGCAGTGGAAGGCGCCTTATCGGCGACGGGCTTGTAGCCCTTGCTGTGACGGTGGGTCACAATCGAGTAAATCATAATCGCCAGCACTGCCACAAAAATCACGGCAGTAATCAGCATAAATTTGTTGTGTACGTGTAAGGTATCCAAAGCCATCGGCGTCACCGGCTCTGGAAAATTCCAGGTGAAGTCAGCACGTGCACTCAAAGACAAGAACAATGCAACCGCACCAACCCCAAGTTTCTTCATCCCTTGCATCTAATCGCTCCAAAATCCAGTTATTTAGTTTTTAGAAGTACCCGCTTGAGATGAGACGCCAATTCTTCGCGTTGCGCGTTGTCCATCGTGTCTCGACCAAACTCAACTTCTTGATGATGGGACCCAATCCACAGTGATGTTTTACCGTTCTCACCTTCCCTGAGCGTTATCCGGGTCCAATAGCATAAAAAACGAACGTGTTTTATTTCTCCCA
Source organism: uncultured Methylotenera sp. (assembly GCA_964415305.1). Taxonomy (GTDB): domain Bacteria; phylum Pseudomonadota; class Gammaproteobacteria; order Burkholderiales; family Methylophilaceae; genus Methylophilus. The sequence continues at coordinate 383 of CAYPZE010000072.1, read as the reverse complement.
GCACACTTTGCTCGATTTCTACCTGATCCTGAACGAAAGTAATTTTTTCGTAATCACCACGGTGACGCAATACCACCACAAACGCCAGAACCACCAACACTAACTCCAGGCCAGCAAACGGCAACACCATCCAGGCACCCATGTGCAAAAAAGCCACAGCAATCAGCCCAGAAAACACCATCAGGCTCAGCAGCAATTTGCATACGCTTTCTGTCGAAGCAGAGGCGTTAGGCCTGGTAATGCATTGTGTTTCGCAAATAGACAACATGTTTGCCAACCCAAATTTAGCTTGTAGCAACTAAATTACGTTTAGTTACAAATTTGTTACACGTTGTAAATTAGCACAAGAGGAAACGAGTGACAAGACAAAAAATAGCGATTCG
>CAYPZE010000071.1:0-9667 GCA_964415305.1 uncultured Methylotenera sp. | reverse complement strand
CCGCCACGCACGCGATGCTTGCGCAGGTATTTGAGGATGCTGTCTATCGCACTACGCACATGCAGGATCACAGGTAACTCGAATTGTTTGGCAATCTGCAGTTGCCCTTCAAACAAAGCGATTTGTTTGGCTTCATTGTCACGCGTCAGGTAAAAATCGAGGCCGATTTCACCAATCGCCAGTAATTGATGCGCCTGCGGCCCGGCCAGTACCGTTGCGACGGTCTCCTGCAACTCCTGCAAAGCATCCTCTGGCGCTTGCGCGACATACATGGGATGCCAGCCTAGCGCAAAGCCTGCCTGCGGGTGTTGTGCGCACCACTGCATAATGGGTTGAAAAGTCGTTTGCGTCACGGCTGGAATCACCACGGCACGGATGCCCTGCGCCTGTGCCTCTCGCCACACTTGGTCGCGATCTGCATCGAACTCGCTGGCATCAAGATGGCAATGCGTGTCTATCAGCATAGAAAATCAAGGTTGCAATTTAGCCTGGATACGCAGATCCTGGCCAAACTGGCGCACATCAAGCATATTCAAATCACGCACCGCTGACATTTGCGTAAGCTCAGGCAAGGCAAACATGCCACGGGCAGTGTTGCCCATCAATTTAGGCGCGTAATAGAGCAATAATTCGTCCACCAAACCGCTTTGCATAAAAGCACCGTTGAGCGTGGCACCCGCCTCAATCAGCACCTCATTGCATGGCAAAGCCGTCAACGCTTGCATCAGCGCAGCGAGGTCAACCTGGCCTTGCGCATTGACTGCCTGCAAGGTGCGCACCCCCATCACCTGTAGTATTTCCAACTTGGCAGCGTCGCCTTGTGCATAAGCCACCAGCGCATTGCCATCCTGCAACACCTTGGCATCAATCGGTATGCGCAACTGGCTATCCACAATCACCCGTAACGGTTGCCTCGGAGTATTCACATCGCGCACCGTCAATGAGGAATCGTCTTGCAGGATGCTGGCAATGCCGGTAACAATGGCACAACTTTGTGCGCGCCAGTGATGCACATCTTTGCGCGCAGCGGCCGAGGTAATCCATTGGCTACGGCCATTGCCCAACGCTGTACCGCCATCCAGGCTCGCGGCCACCTTGAGGCGCACATAAGGCCGCTGCTGGGTCATGCGCTGGATAAAACCAGGGTTGAGGGCACGCGCCTGTGCTTCGCATACGCCCACCGTCACCGCTATGCCCTGTGCCTGCAAACGCGCAATGCCATTGCCTGCGACCAGCGGATTCGGGTCCTGCATGGCAACCACGACACGGCTCACCCCCGCATTCACCAGCGCGTCGGCACAAGGTGGCGTCCGGCCAAAATGACTGCAGGGTTCCAGTGTCACATACGCGGTGGCGCCACGCGCCTGCTCGCCCGCCGCACGTAAAGCATGCACTTCAGCATGTGGCTCGCCCGCTTTTAAATGTGCGCCCTCGCCGACCACCTGGCCATTATTGACAATCACGCACCCCACACGCGGGTTGGGCGTCGTAGTATACAGTCCGCGCGCGGCCACTCGCAGCGCGCGCGTCATCCATTCAATATCTTGTGAGGTTACTTGCATAGAGTGCCATGATACAAAAAAACACGGCACTGCGGTTTTTTGTCGTTGCCTTGCGCGACATTACCCACGAACATGCCCGACAAACCCTGTCTTGCCCTCACCGCTTAACTGTTGAATACCGTGGTATTTGCCAGTTTTTTTGCCACTAGCCTTCGCGCGCGATGGCGCTACACTGAGGCATGATTTATATTGCTGACCCAAATCCATGGCTGGCCCTGTATGCGCAACCGCTGCATACGCGCCTAACCCCGCCCACCGCAGACTTGCAGGACTTTCTCTCAGAGTATGGTCGCACGCACGGATTACCGTCTGTGAGCCTGGAATCAACCCTTGACTGGCAAGAGGACCTGGCGCAGGTGCTGGCACCATTGCCTGAAAGCCTGCTAGATACACTGAATAAGTCCATATTGGGTATTTTCTTTGCCAACGGCCTTGATGCTTCAGGCTTTACCGACATGGTCGCTCTGGGCGATGGCAGCAACAATATCGGCTTTGTGATTGTGCTCGACAGCCAGGCGTTTCGCCATCCGTCGGCAAATGCCTGGGCCAGCTGGAAAGAAAATTCAGCCTTCGTGGCCGATGAGCAGGTACAGATCAGCGTAGAAATCGCCACCCCAGAAAATGACCATCGCATTCAGGCACTGCGTTTTCTGCTACTGCATGAATTTGGCCATATTGTGGCCACCATGACCGACCTTTGTCCGCAGGCGTGGGCATTCTCTTTACCCAAGCTGGCCGGCCACTTTAGCAAACTTAGCTGGCAAACCAATGGCAGCAAGGCGATCCGACCAGAGCAGAATTTCCCGCATCGTGAAAAAATTCGTTTCTATCGCCAGCCAGCCCTGCACGCCAGCCAGGCATTGGACCTCTATCGTGACCTGGCCAGGACGTCGTTTCCGACCTTATACGCTAGCATGGATGTGCAGGAAGACTTTGCCGAGTGCTTTGCGACCTATGTGCATACAGAATTACTCGGCCAGCCATATCACCTGCAATTAACGATCGCGGGCAGCCCGGTCTATCGCAGCGATGACTTCTGGGCGTCGGCGCGTGCCAGCGAAAAAAAACGTTATCTGCGCAATTTATTTGACGCCCTGGCCCACAACAATGCCAGCCATACGTTTCAGGGGCTGGCGCCTTTTCTACGCATGAGCCTCAGCGGCGCAGATTTGCGCGCGCATGCGCAATCGCTACTGGTTCAGGCCAACCAAGACCAGGAGAACGCCATTTTGTGGATGAACCTGGCAATTGGCTTTTTGTGCCTGAAAATGCGCGACATGGGCCTGGCGATTCAAGAACAGGCGCTATCTTTGCAACGACTCTACCGCCGCCCGGCAAACTGCCAGCCGCCACGCTTTCGCTTGCTGATGATCATGACACCAGGCGATCTGTCTGAAAACACGCCGATTGATTGCCTGCTGGAAAACAGCCCGGTAGAACTCCTTTATTACTATGCCTCGGTCGAACAGCCGCTGCCATCGCCCATGCCAGAACATGACGCGGTGATGGTCGCCCTTTCAGATAGCCAGGCCAACCGCGCTTTGCTGCTGGAAGTGCAAGCCAGCCTGCTTGCTCACGCCCGGCCGGTGATTAATCCGCCACACTTGCTGCCCAACGTCAACCGTGACCAGCTCAGTGAGTTGCTGCAAGGCGTCCCCGGCCTCGATATGCCGCGCACGCACAAACTCACCCGTAGCCAGGTTGTCACGCGCCTAAGCATGCAACGCCCCGCAGAAACAATTGATCAAGATGCATTGCCCACCCTACCCTTGATAATTCGCCCGGTTGGCTCGCAAGCTGGTAACGACCTGGCCAGAATCACGCAACCAACCGAACTGGCGGACTATTTAAAACAAGTCCAAAGCACCGCTTTTTTTGTCTCGCGCTTTGTCGATTACAGCAGCCAGGATGGCCAGTTCCGCAAATATCGGATTGCCATGCTGCATGGCCAGCCGTTTATTTGCCATATGGCGATTTCGAGTGACTGGATGGTGCATTACGTCAATGCCGGCATGTATGACTCTGCCGACAAACGGGCCGAAGAAGGCGCGTTTATGCAAAACTTTGCCAGCTTTGCCACGCGCCACCAAGCGGCGCTGGCCGCCATTTACCAGCGTTTGCAACTCGACTATGTATGCATTGATTGTGCAGAGACCAAAGACGGCCAATTACTGGTGTTTGAAATCGACCACATCATGGCCGTCCATGCCATGGACTCTGCCAGCCTGTTCCCGTTTAAAGCTGGCCAAATCGGCAAATTACAGCAAGCCTTTGAGCAATATTTATACGCATTACAGCCGCAACCTTTATTGGAGAGCGCATGATGAAACTAAGTGCCAATCAACTGAATTTTTCTGGCGGTCCGGGTGCATTGCCCGAGAGCGTATTGCAACAACTGCATACCGCCATGCTCTGTGTGCCAGAAGTCGGCCTGTCGATTCTGGGCATCAGCCATCGCTCTGAGTGGTTTGCACAAGTGGTATATGAGCTGGAAGATAATATCCGTCATTTAATGGGCTTGCCACCAACCACGCGCGTGCTAATGATGCAAGGCGGCGCCACGCAGCAGTTCTCTATGTTGCCGATGAATCTGCTACGCAACGGCCAGTCAGCAGACTACATCCATAGTGGCTACTGGAGCGGCAAGGCGATTCACGAGGCAGAAAAATCCGGCAAATTGCACCTGGCATGGAGTGGCAAAGCTGACCAGTTTTGCCGTTTGCCTACCGATGCTGAGTTACAGCTTTCTAAAGATGCGGCCTATTTTCACTATATCTCGAATGAAACAGTTGAAGGCCTGCAGTTCCACCGTGTACTTGGTCGCGACGATGTGCCACGCATCTGTGATATGTCGTCAGACTTATTGTCTGCGCCCGCTGAGTTTAACCGCTATGCCATGATCTACGCCCATGCGCAGAAAAATATCGGCCCAGCCGGGGTGACGCTGGTGATCTTGCGTGATGACTTTATGAACAGCCTGCCCGATGATTTGCCAGGCTTTATCAATTACCACGCGCAAGCCGATGCGCACTCTATTTATAACACCCCACCCGTGTTTGCGATTTATAGCGTGTTGCTGGTCACGCGCTGGTTGCGTGATGAAATGGGCGGCTTGCACAATATGGCTAAACGTAACCAGGCCAAGGCGGACTGTTTGTATCAGGTACTGGACGACCATGCCGACTTTTACCGTGGCCGTGCGGCAGTGGCTGACCGCTCTAAAATGAATGTGGTATTTAATTTGCCAACCGCCGAGATTGAGCAAGCGTTTTTTCAGCAAGCACAACTGGCAGGCTTTTCAGGCTTGAATGGCCACCGCAGCATAGGCGGTATCCGCGCGTCGATTTATAACGGCTTAGAACTGGCAGCCGCTGAGCAACTGGCTGACTTTATGCAAACATTTCGCCAGCGTTATCAAGCAACAACCGCAACCACAGCGTTGTCGCCCGCTTACGCTTAACCGGCCAAAGGTTTAGTGTGAAGAAATCTGGCTATGGGTTAAACGCCCATCCTGGTCAAAATAAATGCGCAGGGCGTGATAGACATGCATGCACTTACCAAGGTCGTACTCCAGTGCGTTGGCGTCCTCTAAACTGGGGCGCCCCAGCAAAGCCATCACCGCTTCTTTTTTAGCGCCACGGATGAGAATGTGATTTTTCAGGTCGTAGGCCATGTCACCGCGGCGACATTCTTTTTGCACCGTATTGGCAAGCTCCATCCAGCGTGTCTGCTCAAACTTGTCACTGCCAAACACCGCCTGGTCCTTAAATGCCCACCAGGTAAAAAACACAATGGTGAGGATGACAGTGAATACCGCTAACGCAATTGCAGACAACTTGATCAGTTTCATGCCCCCCGCCGCCTTTCGGATTATGTATCGCTATCGGTTACATCCAGGTCACGGATAGCGTTATGGAAATCATCCACGTCCGAAAAGCTTCTATACACCGAAGCAAAGCGGATATACGCCACCTGATCCATTTGTTTGAGCTCTTGCATCACGGTTTCACCCAGCAATCGCGCAGGCACTTCGCGCACACCCAAACCGAGCACTTTTTGAATAATCCTGTCCATGGCCTTATCCACATACTCGGTCGGCACTGGGCGCTTATGCAGCGCACGCGTAAATGACACGCGCAACTTTTCGCGCTTGAACTCTTCGCGATTGCCGTTTTGCTTGACCACCTGCGGCAGATGCAACTCTGCCGTTTCGTAGGTAGTAAAGCGCTTATCGCAAACCTGGCAACGACGACGCCTGCGGATGGAGTTGCCCTCCTCATTGAGTCGGGAATCCACCACCTGCGTATCGTCAGCACCGCAAAAAGGACATTTCATGGCTAAAAACGGCCGTAGAAATTACTTGCCGTACACCGGGAATTTGTCAGTCAAGGCGTGTACTTTGGCTTTCACCGTTGCAATCACTTCTGCATTTTCCGGGTTGTCCAGCACGTCGGCAATCAGGTTAGCGACTTGCTCAGCTTCAGCTTCTTTAAAGCCACGGGTGGTAATCGCTGGTGAACCGATACGGATACCGGAAGTCACGAATGGGCTCTCAGGATCGTTAGGAATCGCGTTTTTGTTCACGGTAATGTGCGCCTGGCCGAGGAAAGCGTCAGCTGCTTTACCGGTCAAGCCTTTAGGACGCAGGTCTACCAAAAACACGTGTGACTCAGTACGGCCAGAGATAATGCGCAAACCGCGTGCCGCCAGGGTTTTGGCCATGACACTAGCGTTTTTCAACACTTGCTCTTGATATACTTTGAACTCAGGTTGTGCTGCCTCAAGGAAAGCGGTCGCTTTACCGGCGATGACATGCATCAACGGGCCACCTTGCAAGCTTGGGAACACGTTGGAGTTGATGGATTTTTCAAACTCGGCTTTAGCCATGATGATACCGCCACGTGGGCCGCGCAGCGTCTTGTGCGTAGTAGAAGTCACGAAGTCAGCATGTGGCACCGGGTTAGGGTAAACACCCGCGGCGATCAGGCCTGAGTAGTGCGCCATGTCGACCATGAAATAAGCACCGACTTTTTTAGCGATTTCGGCCATCCGTGCCCAGTCAAAACGCAGGGCGTAAGCAGAAGCGCCGCCAATCAGCAACTTTGGTTTGCACTCAATGGCAATACGCTCCATCTCGTCGTAGTCGATTTCCTCTTTGTCGTTCAGGCCGTAAGGCACAATGTTGAACAACTTACCGGACAAGTTGGCCGGGGAACCGTGTGTCAAGTGACCGCCGTGGCCCAGGTTCATGCCCATGACAGTATCGCCTGGTTTTAAAATAGAGAAATACACCGCCTGGTTGGCTTGTGAACCGGAGTGCGGTTGCACGTTGGCATACTCAGCGCCATACAATGCTTTCAGGCGATCAATCGCCAATTGCTCGACTTGGTCAACAAACTCACAGCCGCCGTAAAAACGCTTGCCTGGATAACCTTCCGCATACTTGTTAGTCAGCTGCGAGCCTTGAGCTTCCATCACCGCTGGGCTGGTGTAGTTTTCTGAGGCAATCAGCTCAATATGCTGATGTTGACGTTCGACTTCGGCAGAAATCATGGTGGCCAAAGCTGGGTCTGCAACGCTTAAGTTTCTTGAAAAGCTAAACATGACGATCAAGTTTCCGTATCAATAACAATAAAGCGTAATTTTACCATGAGGCGACCATGGCATGCACCTTTAGCATGCGTCAGCGCAAGATGCCTGTTTTTTGAGGATTAAAACACAGCAAAGGACGATGCCTGGAAGATATCTAAGAATAACTGCGCCAGCATTGCACGTCTTGCACCAAATCGGTGCAAACAATCAAACAGTTGCTGTCTCAGCAACAGGCAACAAATCCATAAAACAAGCTATCTTATTGATTTAAATGTAATTATAAAAGCTGGCACAGCTTATGCTTATTAGTAACCGTAAGCGTATATCTCCAAAATCGCTCCCTAAACCCAACTTCGGTTGGGTTCTTTTTTTGTCGTCACCCACAACCATTAATGCTTGCGTGCTTTCAGTTGTTGCAACGTCTGCTGGCAGCCTTCATCTGTCACCTCTGACGCACTACCAGGGTCAAGAAAAGGCAGAATCGCCGCAAACGGATTAATTAACGCCAGCAGCACCCCACCAGCGACTCGCGCGGCAATCGGCCCGGGGCTCAACGATACCTTGGGATCCACAAACGGGCCGGTGACCAGAATGGGGGAACGCACGGTAAAAGGGGAGAAGTTTTTGGGGCTGGCTTGCAATTTGAGGTTAAGCAACTCCTGCCCCAGATTGACCTCGCCTTGCACATTCACAGTGGTGACTGGCGTATCAATCAAGGCTGCCTCTGGCGTCAGCACGCCTTGTTTGGCATGCCAGCCCATGGCGGCACATTGCATAGGCAAGGGTTGATCGCCTTTGATCAGCACGCCCACGGCTTGCGCAATATCCAAGCCTGCCGCCTCGACCAGCAGATGCGAAATTTCACCTTGGCGCACCATCAGCGCCAACTGGCCATCCAGCGACTTAAGCAACGCCGCCGTAGAGCGCCCACGCCCTTGCAAACTGGCTTTGCCGTTTAACTTGCCTGAAATATACGCTGGCGCCGGACTGGTCGACGCAGAACTAGTCGACGCAGACTTGGTTGAAGAAAGTTTGGCTGGCGATGCTTTATTATCCGCCGCCTTGTTGCCTGGTGTCACCTTCAGCCACTGCTCGAGGCGAATATCACGCACTGCCAATTGAATATCCCACTCAGGCGCAGGCGGTGGGGATAAGTCAGTATTGCTGGCGTCATGTGCATCAATACTCAAAGCACCTGTGAGTGTACCTTGTGCGGTACTGGCTTCGAGCTCAGCCAGACTTAGTTTGTGTTTATTCAAGGTTAGGCGCAGCTTTAAAGGCGCAATGCGCTGCTTAAAGGCATTGCCTAAATCCACCGCATCCAGATGCACATCAATATCTGCATTCATGCGGCCATAAGTACTAAAATCCAGCGACTCGTCAGGGAACAGCTTACCGGGATGCGCTTGGGCGGAGGAGCCGCCCTGACTTGCACCAAACGCGGGCGCTAAATCGGCCAGCATCAGTAACGCGCCTTGTAGCTTGCCGCGCAGCATGGGGGTTTCGGGGGCAAAGTCATACACAAACTGCCCGGATAACCGACTACGCCCAATGTGCGCAGAAGGAATATTCACTTGCCACTGATCAATGCCTTTTTCAATCTCGGCACTGACTTTAAAGGCGGCAGTGCGTGGTAAAGTCAGGTCTAGCAAATCGCCGACGTCAGCCAGCGATGCGCCTTTCACATCCACGTGACCTTTCACGCGCTGGGTACCGAACAAGTCATAAACTGCCCCCCGAAATTGCGCGTTGACCGCACCATACTTCAACCAGCCCTGAGAGTTAATCGGCGGCGACTGACTACCCTGGGTCGCCACCGGCAAAAAGCCTTGCGTGACCAACTCGCCCTGCAACGGGCGCTTGCGCAACTGGCCATTGACCTTGACGCGTGATTCCGGCGTGGCCAGATGCGCCCCTTCTTCGGTAAAAAAAGTCACCGCCAGTTGGGCGTCAGTCACAGCATCAGCGACTTTGGCCTGGCCTTGATTCACCGCCAATTGCTCGATCAGCGGAAACGGCCGTGGCGGACTGCTATCATCCAGCTCAAACTGCCAAGTCGCATGTCGGTCTGCGCGGCGCAACAGGTAGGCATTGAGTTGATCTGCACGAATCGCGACAATGCGATAAGGGTCGGTGTCTTTGAGGGCCCATAGATCGCGGTAACGCAGTGCCAAGTCTAGCCCATGGGCCTCCACAAAATAAGGCGCGTCAAAGCCTTCTGGTGCCGATAGCTTTAATCCACCTACCTGCAGGTGAATGCCGCCCAGCAACTGCAAGCGAAATGGGCGCTCGATCTCGACAGTGCGGTGTAATTTATCCTGCATCAATTGTTGCAAGGGCTGCCGCAAAAACGGCCAACCGGCGATTTCACAGGCAATCACCGCCAGCACAAGAGCCAACAAAGTGCCCGTAATCCAGTTGCTCATCGGTATGGTTTTTTTTGTGGTGATGTCGTTCGTATATCGCTTATCATTTTATAAAGAGTTTCAGTTATATCACTATTTTTAACTCTG
>CAYPZE010000070.1:0-9683 GCA_964415305.1 uncultured Methylotenera sp. | reverse complement strand
TGCTGCATGGCAGCTTGTTTTTTGCTTCTGTGGCCAACTTTCAGGCGTTGTTCGAGATTGCTGACGATCCCGAACAGGTGATTATTGATTTTAAACAAGCGCGCATAGTCGATCATTCGGCGATCGTGGCCATTGATCACCTGGCCTCCAAATATAAAGCAGCAGGAAAAACATTGCATTTGAAACACCTGAGTGCCGACTGTCAGGAGTTGCTGGAAAATGCGAAAGCTGTGATCGAAGTCAACTTGCTTGAAGACCCAAAATACAGAATCTCAGACGATAAACTTGGCTAAAAATGGATTGCCGTGTTTCTATGAGAGATCAACAGTCATTCAACAGCGCATTGGGCACAGGAGCATAGGATTGAAACTTCAAAATAGCTTAGGTCTTAGAGTCATCGCATTGTTTGAGGGCGGTAAGGCCTTGCTGATGTTGATGACCTTACTCGTTTTTATTTTTGTTTTTCATCTCAATGCTGGTGCATTGGCAGAAGCGCTTGTCGGTGAGCTGCATATCAATCCTCAAAATCATTACGTCAGTATGCTGCTCATGCTGGCGGCCCACTTTAGTCGAGGCGAACTGATCGCTGCCTGCGTTTGTGCTTTTTTGTATGTCATCATCAAACTGTCTGAGTCTATTGGACTATGGCACCAGCGCCCATGGGGAAGAACATTGGGTATCGCCAGTATTGGCGTGCTGATCCCATACGAGGTGTATGCGCTGCTCAATCAATATACGCATTTCAAACTAATGGTGTTGCTCATCAATACAGCGATTGTTGTGTATCTATTGATGTTTTTTAATCGACGCGCCATTCAGTAAAGATCAGCGGCTACATAGACTCAGCAGATTGTGCAATCTGCATACCAGTGGCGACTGGCTTCATCTCAGGTGGTCAGGTCACTCGCTGTCGGCGCGTCAGGCAGGCAGGCGGCACCAATCACCATGGCCAGCAGATGGTACAAGTAAGGCACCAAGGCTATCGCTGCCAATGCGGGCATCAAATCGAACACAAAGGCGACGGAGGGAATGGCGACCAGCCAGTATTTGCCGATGATGTGGCCTCTGATCAGGCAGATTGCCCATATCCCCACCATGGACAACCCATATAGTATAGAGCTGTTTGCGATGATGCCAGCGTCCGCTAAACCCGTTGGCAACACCAGCACGAGATAGGTCAGGATGAACAATTTAGTCTTTAACAATGCGTGATACATGGCTCAACATCCTCAGTATGGATTTCACGTTAAACATGATTCGCGTCCTATGGTATAGATTTCTGGGCATAAAATTAGCCGTCTAAAGCGCATATAACTGTTTCTGTTTGGGATACAATCAAGGCATGTATGATTTAAATCAGATGATCATTTTTGCCCATGTGGTGAATGAGCAAAGCTTTTCGGCCGCCTCCAGAAAGCTGGGCATGACCAAGTCGTCCGTGAGTAAAGCAGTGGCCAAGCTGGAGCATGCCTTGGGCGCCAGCCTATTGAATCGGAGCACCCGCCATTTAAGCCTCACCGAAATTGGCACCGGCTTTTACGACTATTGCACCCGCATCCGTGAGGAGGCAGAAGAAGCACAGCAAATGATAGAAAGCCTGAATGCACAGCCCAGGGGCGTGCTGAAGGTGGCGGCTTCGGTGGCCTTTGGCACCTTGCATATTGCGCCTGCGATTGCTGCGTTTATGGATCGTCATCCACAATTGGAAATCGACATGACGATTACTGACCGCCAGGTGGATGTGACTGAAGAAGGCTACGACGTGGTGATTGCGATCACGAAAGACCTGCCGCAAAGTTTAGTGGCCAGAAAGCTGGCGCCGATTCGGCGCAACCTGTGCGCCACGCCTAAATATTTTGAGCAGCATGGTATCCCGGTGATGCCGCAAGACCTGGTCAACCATAATTGCCTGGATTATATTCACTCGGGGGATAAAGGCCAGTGGCGCTTCAATGGGCCTACGGGCGAGGTGACTGTGAATGTCGCGGGCAGGCTGCGGATTAATGACGATGAGGCCCTCTCACAAGTGGTGTTAGGTGATTTTGGGTTGGCCCTTTTACCGACGTTTATTATCGGAAAAGATTTGCAGTCCAAGCGGCTGAAATCGGTGTTGTCTGAATATATCCCGGTAGAGCAACACGTCTATGCACTCTATTTACCCAAACGTAACTTACCTTTAAAAACCCGGCTATTTATCGATTATCTGTGTGAGCGGTTTGGTGCTGAGCCTTACTGGGACCAAGACTAGCACCACAGTTTGACCCTTGAAAATGGCAAGATGATTGTAGTCATATAAGAAACAGTCATATTCTCTGCAACAGGCTTATCTTTTCCCGCTGTCCCGACTATTCTGTCCGTTTGCCTCAGGGGTTAATGAGCATTGATATGGTTGAGGAATATGGACGCTGAACATTTAATATTATCGGATCAGGACTATGCACGCTTATCCGTGCTTGCCAATGATGCTTTGTTGCGTGATGAGCTGGGTCGGGCGGTGGTCGTGGCTGCCGAGCAAGTGCCAGCGGATGTTGTTAAAATGCATTCGCGCGTGGTTTACCTGGATAAAAGTAATGATTTAACACGCGAGGTGCAACTGTGTTTTCCGGAAGAGGCCGATTTAAAACTGGGTAAGATTTCTGTCTGTTCGCCGGTCGGCTCTGCCTTGCTCGGGTTAAAGGTCGGGCACGAAATTGATTGGCCATTTCCCAATGGCGAGTCGCGGCGGCTGCAGGTGGTGCGTGTGATTCACGCGCCTTGAACGTGCACATGCTGATATTTCGTGTGTTCCCGGAAGATAAGGGAAAATCTCCCATATGAAAAATGCGCACTTGGCGGCATGATGTTGCTCAGGGCGTGCTTTGCCACTAGGACCGTTTAAACTGATGCGTGAAATTTGAGCTAATTATTTTAAACGGGGTAAAACATTCCCTACCCGCATTCGATTAACGCATATTGATCTCAATGCAAAAGGCATCTCCTCCGAGGTGCCTTTTTACTTTTCTAGCTTGTGCGCGCCTGTGCATTTGTCTTTGTAAGCCGCCAGCGTATTGTTAAAAGCCTTTTTCCGTTCGTTAAACTCACTCGTACTGCTGTTGACTTGATCCAGTTGTGTTTTTAAGCCTTGTAGGCCGTCATTAAATTGCTGTTGTTTGGCTTTGAATTGCTGCGCTTTTTCAGTGAGCGCCGATGAGTCGGCATTAAATTGCAGCGTGTCTTGATTAAACTGGTCGACTTGTTGGTTGATTTTTTTGGCTGTCGGGGCATCGACTCTCTGCCGGGTTTGCGCAGCGAGCGCCTGTTTTCTTTGAGCAAGCGCTTCATTGCGTGCGTTCATGGCCACAATTTCTGCCTGGATGCTGCTGGCCTCTTTTTCCAGCGCAAGCCGTGCATGCTGGTTAGCCTGAACGAGGTTTTCGGCATTGAGTACCTCGTCGTTGATACGTTTGCTTTCAAGCTGAAAGCGGTCGAATTGCTGCCTGATGGTGGCGTCAGAACTCATGCATTGCTCTAACTCATCGAACGTGATGGCTGGCATGTCTTGTGTGTCTTTGCCCCATACGTGATAAATGCCAGGCAGCCTGATCGTCGTGGGTTGTGGCGTTTCATCGGCGGCTAAAGGGGTATTTGCCAGAACTGCCAGGGTAATAGATAAAAACAGAGTCAGCTTGAGATTCATTTTTGTTTTCTAAGGTGTTATTGACGGAGTCAAAGACAGGCCAATAGACATTTTAATGGATTGTTCGTGAAAAAGTGATGGCGAGATTGCGTGCGTAAAATTGATTTATCTGAGCAGAAAACGCAATCTTTTTAACTAAGGCCTATCATATAATGCAGAGCAATTCAGTCAGCAGTAGTTCCCCATGTCTTCCAGTCGTTGGCACAATCCCTCAATAGACAACAATCGTCGCTCGTGGCACAAAAAATCGCAGTTAGTCGACAGTCTGGGCGCGCAGTATCAGGCGTTCACCCACGACATCTCGCATAGCGGCATGAGTCTTTTTGTTGATAAGCAATATCCGCCAGGGCAGGTATGTCAAGTCAATGTGCCGGTATTTGCCGGGCCAACACTACGGCATTACCAGTTTCATTGCCGGGTGATTTTGTCTTCGCTGTGCGGTTTGCAGGGTTTTAGAACAAACCTGGCATTTGTCGAAGTTTCCGCAGAAAACAGAGCATTGATTCAATCGGTGATGGCCAATTAACGGTCACCTGTTCGCGGCTTGCCAGCCGCTAGTGAACCACTGTTTTTGAAAACACATTCATGACGATAACGCCTGCCAGGATCAGTGCAATGCCAATCATCGCCGGGGTATCCAGCGCCTGACCAAAAACAATCCAACCTACTAGTGCCAGCAGCACAATCCCCAGCCCAGCCCACACTGCATAGGCAATGCCGATAGGAATCGCTTTTAATACCAGTGATAAAAAGTAAAACGACAAGGCATAACCAATCACGACTACTACGGAAGGGATGATTTTACTGAACCCTGCGCTTGCCTTGAGTGATGAGGTCGCCGTGACCTCGCTCACAATAGCTGCGAACAGAAATAACCAATACTTAAGCATTGACGGTTTCCTTGATGGTGTCTGTGTTTTCAGGGGCTGATTGATTGAATAGCACTTATTTTTTCGGTGGCGATCCACTTTTCCAAGTCCATCTTTTCCATGTAAAGGTGCCGCAGGTAATCAGGTACAAAATGGCCGAAAAGATATTGAGCACCGGCACCAGGCTTCTGAAACTGAGGAAAAAAGCTTTGCTCAAAGCGTGCCTGGGGGTTTCAAAGGTACAATTTCTAAATTCAATCAAGCCGCCGATGGCGGAAATGAACAGCGGGACGAGATAGAAAGCGGAGAGTACGTTGAAGTCCATATAGGCGCCTGGCAAGTATTTAATTGCGACCAATCAATTATAAAGACATTCTGCCTTGTCCGATAATTCCTACACTAAATTCAGCGCTAGTGACATAGAGAAACCAGACGCAATACCGCATGATGGCACCTGTATCAATGTGACCATAAGTTTAAACCGGGAGGCTTCCATGAAAACAGTGCATCCACCGTATGGTGCGACGACGGCGATGTCTTTAATTGCGATTACGGCTGGTGCCGCCTCGGCGGCATTATTACTCATGTTTGTTGGACTGTTTTTGACGGCAATCTCCATCGGTACAACGACCACTATAGATGTGCAGGCTGATGCACGTGGGGTTGCAAGAGGCGTGGCGGCGAAAGTGGTGGTCAGTCCAGGCGGCTCTGCTGGCCGCAAGCATCGCCAGTCGGCTGAACCTGTGCATGTCATGGATGCGTTGTTACGCGAAGAACGGCACAGCCAGTCTACGGCACCGGCTCAGTATGGCACATGGCCGATGGGTCGGATGATGCGTACGGTTGACACGGTCACACCGGCATCAGGCTGGCCGCAACAGGCGCGTTGCCTGTATATTTAACGTCTTGGCGCGCATGCCGCATTGTCCGGCTTGAATGTTGCGCATTTTTAGGGCATTGTTCGACATTGAATGATCTATTGGTATCAACACACGATCGACTGAATTTATGAGGCATCTGTTTCCTGCTAAAAATACCCCTGCCAGCCATGATGCGATGTGCTTGCCGGAAGACGTACAGTACGCTGCGACGTCATATAAAGCCGAGCGCGGGGCAACGGATATTGGCAAGGTCAATCTGATCTTGATTGGCTTGCTGGTGGTGATTTTGTTGGGTTTGCTTTCTAAAGAAGAGAGCAACAGCAGTTTCTCCCATCAAGCGGTGCGCGCCCAAACTCAGGTTGACGTCCAAACCGCGCCAATGCCAGCGGTGGCTGAGGCCGCGACTGTGGTTGATCACGATGAGATTAAGCAAGAGACGACTGAGGCTAACCATGAAAGCATGCCTGAAGCAATCACCCCAGCGGTAACTGTCACTGAAGCAAAGCCTTCACGCAAAAAAGCAAAAGCAAAAGTGACAGCAGAGCAAGTTCTAGAGGGCCGTTCGCCTGTCGTCGAGCATTCAACCAGTCCGGTACAGCCGGTGGTTGAAGAGCTTGCCCCCAAAAATCCGCCCACCAAAATCATTGTGTTTAATATCTGGAGTGTGTCCGAATTGCGGTTGAGAAGTGCTTATGCCAGTTTCATGAACGATAGCGATGTGCCCGCGCCGCAGTTGGAAAGCAGAAAAAAAGACTATCTGAATTTTGTCAGCAGACGTACACGTAAATGTGGTGAGCTGGACAACAAATTTGCCAGCAATATTAACTCGGTAGAGAAACTCAATTTTGGCAAAGGCGATGTGGAGATTCTGGAATGTCATGCGGCAGAAAATAATGTCGAGCTGGATAAACTGAGCGCGCACGGTGTATAACGTTTAGGCAAGCTCAGTGCTCACCGATTGAGACGATTCACTTCACCCACTCACAGATCAGCCCAGGGATTCCCTGGGCTTTTTTAATGCTTAAATTGCAGGTAAAAAGGCGATGTGATCGGCGCATACTGAGGACAAAAAACAGCGTAGATTGGGCGCTTGTGAGAGCTGCAATTTTGCTGAAAAAGGCGCCGATATTATGAAGATGAATTTGCCCGTGACACAACAAGAGATTGTCTTGAAACAAGGCGTTTCAATTGTTTCTAAAACCGATTTAAAAGGGGCAATTACCTATATCAATCGCGACTTCATTGAGGTGAGTGGTTTTTCTGAATTGGAGCTGATTGGTAAAAATCACAATATCATTCGTCACCCGGATATGCCCGCTGCAGCGTTTGAAGATTTATGGCGTAGCGTGAAGGCAGGTAAGCCGTGGAACGGCATCGTCAAAAACCGATGTAAAAACGGCGATCATTATTGGGTAGAGGCCAATGTCGCACCGATTCGTGATGGCACTGAGGTGATCGGCTATATGTCCGTGCGCTCGATTGCAACCCGCGCTCAAATTGAGCAAGCTGAAAAGCTGTATCAATCGATGCGCGATGGCCAATTACCCAAGCCTGGTTGGCAAGCGCAACTGGCTGCACGCATACATCGCCTGCCCATTCTGTATAAATTGGCAGCGGCAGTATTGACGCCGGTGGTGGCCATGACGGCGTATGAGGTCTCTGCTGGGCATGCAGGCGCCTGGCTGGCTGCTGGGATCGGCCTGGGTACGGCGATGGTCGCGGTTGCCCTGTGTTCGTTTAAGTTTAAAAACGCCTTGCAGGTGATGCAAGATGCGGTCAATGGCCTGGCTGGCGGCAATCTGGATGTGCGTATCGATACCCGTGGTGACGATGAGTTTGGCACCATCATGAAAATGCTTAAGTGCATGCAAATTAAAATCGGCTTCGATGTCAACGACGCGAGAAAAATGGCCGAACAGACCCGCCGACTGCAATCTGCGCTTGACCAGAGTGCGGTGGCGCTCACTTTTGGCGATAGCATGCACAACCTGGAATACATGAACGATGCGGCCAGAAAAGTGTGGGCCGAAATGGCAACAGAGATTTCCCATCAGTTTCCGGATTATGCTGTAGACAATATGATAGGCAGCAGTATCGGCAAGTATCTGGAATACTCTGATCAACCCGAACTGTTCAGGTCGAAATTCACGCAGCCGGAGTTTGCAGAAGTGAATATGTATGGCAAGAAAATACAGGTGCTTATTGTTCCGGTATTTAGTGCCACAGGGGACTATCTGGGTCGGATGACACAGTGGACAGACCGCACGGCCGAGACGATTGGCGAGCAGGAGGTGTTCCGCCTGGTGCAAGAAGCAGCGCAAGGTAACTTGGCAGAGCGTGTGAATATCGAGCAGTTGCCTGCAGGGTTTGTGAAGCAGATTGGCGAGGGCATTAACCAGATTCTGGATGCCTTGATTACGCCGTTGAATGTGGCGGCGAAATATGTGGAGCAGATTGCACAAGGCCAGATTCCGGACAAAATCACGGACGAATATCATGGTGATTTCAATACTATTAAAAATAACCTGAATCAGTGTATCGGCGCAGTGAATACACTGGTGACGGATGTGAACCTGCTCTCGCAGGCCGCGATAGAGGGCCGCTTGTCTACACGAGCCGATGTGACGCGGCATCAGGGCGACTTCAGAAAAATTGTCATGGGCGTCAATGCCACACTGGACTCCGTGATTGGCCCGCTGAATGTTGCCGCGCAATGTGTCGCCGATATTTCTAATGGCCAGATCCCGGCCAAAATCACCACGCCTTATCAGGGCGATTTTAATGAGATCAAAAATAACCTAAATACGTGCATTGATGCAGTGAATTATATGGTCGCCGACGTCAATCTGCTGGCTGATGCGGCGCGTGAAGGACGTATTACCGTGCGTGCTGATGCAGCCAAGCATGCTGGTGATTTCCGCGAGATTGTGGATGGCGTCAATAATACGCTGGACCTGATTGTGGCGCCTATCGTGGCCGTGACTAAGGCGATTGAAACGATCACGACCGCTGCCAACGAAATCTCCAGTGGCAACGCAGACCTGTCATCGCGCACCGAGAGTCAGGCCTCCAGCCTGGAGCAAACGGCTGCCAGTATGGAAGAGTTGGCCTCTATTGTGAAACAGAATGCGGAAAATGCGCGGCAGGCCAATCAGCTGGCGCTAGAGGCCTCAGACATTGCGATCAAAGGTGGTGAAGTGGTGAATGAGGTCGTGTCAACCATGGGCACCATTAATGACAGTGCGAAAAAAATCGAGGATATTATCTCGGTGATTGATGGCATTGCTTTCCAAACCAATATTCTGGCTTTGAACGCAGCAGTCGAAGCGGCACGCGCGGGTGAGCAAGGGCGTGGATTTGCCGTAGTCGCGGGCGAGGTGCGTAACCTCGCACAACGCTCAGCCAGTGCGGCGAAAGAAATTAAAGCGCTGATTACCGACTCTGTAACCAAGACTGCAGAAGGCACCAAGCTGGTAGAAAATGCAGGTAATACCATGGATGAAGTCGTCGGCTCTGTTCAGCGTGTGGCGCATATTATTAATGAAATTTCAGCCGCGTCTACCGAGCAAACGGCAGGCATTGATCAGGTAAATCAGGCAGTCACCAGCATGGACGACGCCACACAGCAAAATGCGGCCCTGGTCGAGCAGGCCGCTGCAGCGGCAGAATCTCTGGTCGATCAGGCGAATCAACTGACGGAAGTGATCAGCCAGTTCAAACTAACGCCTTCAAAACGTGGCACGCAAGCCCAGCGGTTATTACAACCAACAGGTACCTGACGCACCCTTGCCACAAATCATCTACACAAGCCCGGCCAATGCCGGGCTTGTGTCGTTTGCGCATGGTTTGCGGTCTCTGTTTGCTGACTAGGCTGTGAGGTCGATAGGGCGCGCTCTGAAGTAGCCCTGAGAATACTGGCAGCCCATTTCTTTGAGTAAAACCTCTTGTGCCAGGGTTTCCACGCCCTCGGCGATGAGTTTGATATTGAGTTGCTTGCCCATGAAAATGATGGTTTTGCACAAGGCCTGGTCATTTAGATTGTCGGTAATATGCCTGATAAAAGACTGATCAATTTTGACGTAATCAATATTGAATTTATTAAGATAAGCCAGCGATGAGTAGCCTGTACCAAAATCATCAATCGCCAGTTTGATGCTCTGCGCCTGCATGCTATTCAGTGTTTCAATGATGCTATCTGACGCTTCCAGCAGCAGATTTTCGGTGATTTCAAAACAAAAATGTGCGCCGGCAATCCCG
>CAYPZE010000069.1:0-9757 GCA_964415305.1 uncultured Methylotenera sp. | reverse complement strand
GCCAGGCGGCTGTCGGCGCGCCCCCAATGTCTGTGCCACATTTAGACACGCGCATGATACAAGGCCAGTCCGCCCTGCTGTTTGGCCCCTACGCGGGGTTTACCACCCGCTTTCTCAAACAAGGTTCGCGTTTTGACCTGGCAAAGTCCGTCAAATTAAAAAACCTGAAGAGCTTATTGGGGGCTGGTCGCCACAATATGGACTTGACCAAATACCTGATTAAAGAAGTCTTTCAAAGCCATGAGCAACGCATGGCCTCTTTGCGCGTCTTTTTGCCAGAAGCCCGCAGTGAGGACTGGCAGTTGGCACATGCCGGACAGCGTGTACAGATTATCAAACGCTGCCACCAGCACTGGGGCAAGCTTGAGTTTGGCACCGAGATTGTCGCCAGTAGCGACGGCAGTTTAGCCGCCCTGCTAGGCGCCTCACCAGGGGCGTCGGTGAGTGTAAAAGCCATGCTGGATGTGCTGCAACGCTGCTTCGCCAACCGCATGCAAAGCCAGGAATGGCAAGACACACTCAAAGTCCTGATTCCGTCGTTTGGGGAGTCGCTGATTGACGACGCTCAATTACTTTCTCGCGTGCGCAGTGACACGCTGAGCACGCTAAATCTCGGCTAAATATCTCGTGTCATCGTGTTGTCAGAAGCGCTTGGCAATGGTTAGAAAATAAAAAAATGGAATTTCGTGCGCCGAATGACGGTCATTCATGAAATGAATTAGATTGAAAGCACCCTTTATTATGCGTCCTTTTTTGCCAGCTTGCTCAACACTCAAAACGCTTAGCGCCGGATTTGCCGCCTTACTATTAGTGGGTTGCCAGGCAACTGACGCAAAAAAAGTGCAGCCAGAGACACCAGATTTTGGCTCGAATGTAATGATTCTGGACCCCGGAATGCCGCCTGAGGTCATCCAAACCAAACTCGATAACTTGTTCAGGCAGCAAGAAAGCAACCAGTTTGGGCCTGAGCGTTATGCCGTGCTGTTTAAACCTGGCGTGTATCACAACAAAGTCAAACTCGGCTTTTATACGCAACTGCTTGGTTTGGGGCAGTTTCCAGATGATGTGATGCTACAAGGCGGCATCCAGGTCGAAGCCGCCTGGCATGAAGAGGATGCCACGCAAAACTTCTGGCGCAGCGTAGAAAACCTGTCGGTCACACCAGACAACGGCACCATGCAATGGGCCGTCTCGCAAGCGGCACCGCTGCGTCGCATTCATGTGCGCGGCAACATGCTACTGGATGACAATGGCGGTTGGTCCAGCGGCGGCTTTATTGCCGACAGTCTCATTGACCAGCAAATCAACTCTGGCACCCAGCAGCAATGGCTGACAAGAAACTCAAACATGGGCAGCTGGACCAATGCCAACTGGAACATGGTGTTTGTCGGCGTGAAAAACGCGCCGGATGCCGAACACTGGCCGACGCCGCCTTACACGGTGGTAGAACAAACGCCGGTTGTGCGTGAAAAACCGTTTTTAACCATAGACAATGCAGGCGCTTACCAGGTATTTGTACCCGCACTGCGCAACAACACACAGGGCATCTCCTGGCAAGAAACGCGCCCACAGGGTGAATCCGTACCGCTCACGAAATTTTATGTCGCCAAAGCGGCCACCGATACAGCCGCGACCATCAATGCCGCCCTAGGCAAAGGCAAACACCTGCTGTTAACGCCTGGCATTTATCGCCTGGACAAACCCTTGCAAATCACCTTGCCTAACACCATTGTGCTGGGGCTGGGCATTGCCACCTTGCAACCAGTGGCGGGTAACGCCGCCATGACTATCGCCGATATCGACGGCGTCAAACTCGGTGGTGTGTTATTCGACGCTGGTGAAAAGAATTCTGAAGTATTGCTGCAAATCGGCAACAGCAAAAGCAACATCAGCCATGCACAAAACCCCACCACCCTGCACGACGTGTTTTTTAGGGTGGGCGGCGCGGCGGTGGGTAATGCCACACACAGCGTCATCATCAACAGCAACCATGTGATTGGCGACAACCTGTGGGTATGGCGCGGCGACCACGGCAACGGCATCGGCTGGGCGACCAATAAAACCAAACATGGCATTGTCGTTAACGGTGATGACGTCACCATGTACGGCCTGTTTGTCGAACACTTTCATAATTACCAAACCGTATGGAATGGTGAGAATGGTGCCGTCTACTTTTACCAAAGCGAAGCGCCTTATGACGTGCCTAACCAGCCAAGCTGGATGAATGGCAGCATTAATGGATTTGCGTCTTACAAAGTGGGTGATCATGTCACGCATCACACAGCCATAGGCATGGGCATTTATTGCTTTTTTAATGACAACCCTGAAGTCAAACTCAATAGCGCAATTGAATCCCCAGCAGGCGCGAATATTCACTTTAGTCACGTCACCAGCGTTTCACTGGGCGGCACCGGGGAAATTACGTATGTGCTGAACGGACTGGGGGAAACGGCCAAGCCTGGTCATGAAGTATCGCGTATGCCATAAATAATGATGCCCTAAAGACGTGGTATTTCAAACCAGTTCGATCTAGCACCAAATCCAAGTTGTCATGTGGTATTGACGGTCATATTGGCGCTCTATACTATCAATCCAAGTTGTTACCTAAGAGCTAACTGCTCAGCTAACAATAACTTTTAACGAATCTCGATAAAAATGGATGAAGCATGGCAGTCACACCAACTAAAAAGGTTAACGTTACCCTAAACAAGCATGACGGATCGATAGTAAACATTTCAAAAGTCGAATATTTTAACCGAGCAGAAGTTTTACTTTTAAACGGTGAGAACTCAAACACCATAATAAATCAAAGTGAAATTGACAGCGTTTCAATTGATGAAAAGCTGTATTTCATAACTAGCGTAGACGTTAGTGAAAATGGGGTTACCGCCGTTCGTGTTCACGCACAGCAATAATTTAGAAGAGATAAGAAATGGGACTTGGAAGAATAGATATTCTGGCTGGGGATTTCAAAAAAGGCTTAGAAAGCCAATATGTGCATGGAAAATTTCTAATGAAAAAGGAAGGCTCATTTTTTAGAGAGAAAATTCTTCCATCACAAATTGAACACCTTGAGCTAGCAACTGAAGAATCTGTTATTAATGTCGGCGGAGCCGCCGGTTGGGGTATTGCAGGAAGCGTTCTTCTTGGACCAGCGTGCCTTCTTGCAGGCTTAATTATTGGAGCCAAAGGAAAAGATGTAACCTTTGTATGCAAGTTTAAAGATGGCAGAAAGTTTCTTGGAACAGCATCAGGCAGCGTCTTCACTGAGCTTCAGAAAACCTTCATGGCATCTTCATTTTAGAAAATCCAAAAGTAGCTTATTAGCTAAGGATTTGGATTGAGGAATATCAACGTCCACAACGCTACCCCTGTTGCCCATACAGCCGCTGATACACACTACCAGCCTGCTGTACCAGCGTCTCGTGCTGGCCTTCTTCGATAATACGACCACCGTCAAACACCAATACACGATCAGCTTCTTTTACCGCCGATAAGCGGTGCGCGATAATAATCGTGGTACGGCCGCGCAAAAATGTGCGCATGGCCTGATGTAGCAAGGCTTCGGTGTGCGTATCGAGCATAGAAGTCGCTTCATCTAAAATCACGATTTGTGGCTGTTTGAGCATCATACGCGCAATGGCCAGACGCTGGCGCTGGCCGCCTGACAAACGCACGCCACTGCGGCCTAATTGGGTGTCCAGGCCTTCCGGCAGGTCGCGGACAAATTGTGCCAGCTGTGCCACCTCTAGCGCTTGCCAGAGCGCATCGTCGGCATAGGGCTGATCTAAACTCAGATTTTGTCGCACGCTATCGTTAAACAGCATGGGCTGTTGCAGCACGACGCCCAGATGTTCGCGAATTTGAGCGTAGCCTAGTTGCTCGATGGCTTGCCCGTTAAACAAAATGTGACCACTGCTTGGGGCATACAAACCAAGCAGTAATTGCACCAGCGTGGATTTACCTGCGCCAGAAACACCAACCAGCGCCACTTGCTCGCCCGGCGCAATATTGAGGGTAACGTCGTCGAGGATGGCACTGCCTTCACCATAAGCAAAGGACACATTTTGCAAGCGAATGGTCGCTGGGCTATGTGCAGAAAAACCTTGCACTTGCGCGGGGTAATGTGGCTCTTCATCCGCATCTAGCACCTGATTAATCCGCCCCAACGCGGCTTTGGCTGCGTAATAAGACACCTGCACCGAGAGCAGTTCTTGCACGGGGCCCATCATGAACCACAAGTAACCAAACACGGCGATCATTTGCCCAACAGACAGGTTGGAAAACACCACCATCAGCATGGCAACGGCGCGGAAGATTTCGAAGCCGAACAGAAAGATACCGAAAGACAACCGCGATAAGGCGTCGGACTTCCAGCCAGATGCTGTGGCCGCAGCACGCACGGCTTCGGCAGCTTGCTTGGCTTTATCTAAAAAGCGTTTATCGCTGTTGCTAGCACGCAGTTGTTGCATGACTTCGAGAGTTTCGGTGACGGATTGCGACAACAGTTCAAAGGCACTGTTTTCGCGTTGCTTCCACACTTTGACCTTTTTACCGAGCACCATGGTTAGCCCGATGACAAACGGGTTTAGCAGCAAGATAATCAACGCCAGTTGCCAGTGCATCCACAGCAACACTGCAGCGACACCGATCACACTGAGTACGGCGACGATCACTTTGGCGATGGTTTCGCCGAGAAACTTGTCCAGCGTTTCAATATCGGTAAGCAGGCGCGCGGTGATCTGACCTGCGCCCAGCGTTTCATACACCTGCATGCGAATGCGAGCGAGTTTGTCGAGCAAGGTCTGGCGCACACCCAGCGTCACCTGCTTGGATAAGCTGACAAAGATGCGTGTGGTGGCGACCCCCAGCAACACGCTGGACAGACGTAAAGTCATGGTCATCAGTGTTACGCACAGGATAATACCAATCGGCCCCACCCAATCCGCGGGCAATAACCAGCGCATGAGTTGCGTGAGCTTGCCTGGTTGATGCAACAGTACTTCATCAACCAGCAAGGGCATCAGCAAAGGGATAGGCACCGCGACAATGGCGCCTAGAAACGCCAGCGACTGGCCCAGCCATAAACGCCGGGCGCGTTGGCGCAATTGCAGCCATAAATCGTGCAAGGTCAACATCGGGTAAAACTAGGCTTTACCGCCTGCCAGCACCCGCTGACGGCGAATCTCATACAAGGCGATACCGCTAGCCACACTGACATTCAAGCTTTGCACAGAGCCGAACATAGGGATGGTAATCAGCGCA
Organism: uncultured Methylotenera sp.; assembly: GCA_964415305.1. GTDB lineage: Bacteria > Pseudomonadota > Gammaproteobacteria > Burkholderiales > Methylophilaceae > Methylophilus. The sequence continues at coordinate 4,492 of CAYPZE010000069.1, read as the reverse complement.
TCACAGGTTTCTTGCGTTAAACGACGCATGCCATCGCCCTCTGCACCCATGACCAGTGCAATCGGGCCTTCCAGCTTGGTATTATGCAATGAGCTAGGCGCATCCATGGTAGTGCCGACGATATGCACACCGGCTTCTTTCAACTCACGAATGGTACGGGCCAGATTGGTCACCGAGATAAACGGCACGGTCTCTGCGGCACCACTGGCGACTTTACGAACAGTACCGTTTAAGCCCACAGAACGATCTTTAGGCGCAATAATCGCGTGTACACCCATAGCATCGGCCACGCGCAAACAAGCACCCAGGTTATGCGGATCCTGCACGCCATCCAGGATCAGGAAAAATGGTGGCTCATCGAGGTCGGATTCCAGCACATCATGAATATCTTTGTACGGCATAGGCGTTTCAACCACCCGGGCAATCACCCCCTGGTGACGGCCATGTGCGCCAATAAAGCCATCCAAACGATGACGCTCGGCTTGAATCACGCGAATATTTTGTGACTTGGCCATTTCAAGCAAATCGCGCATACGCGCATCGACACGGTCTTGATCAATAATAATTTCCTGAATGCTGATACCGTGCTGGCGCATGCGACTCAACACCGCATGAAAACCGAACAGAATGCGGGTTTCTGACATAGTTACTCCTTATTTTTTGATGACTTTTGCCTACAAGCAGCAAAAGATAAAAACACGAATCGCGCAGCCCCGGCAATGAAGTAAACATTGCCAAGCACTGCGCGAATAGATTGCTTAAAAATGCAAAAACTTACTCAAGCCGATATTATCGGGCTTTTGCTTTGGGTTTGCCTTTATTTTTTTGTGCCGAATGACGACCTTTGTCTTTAGCCGAACGTGATTTATCGGCTGCAGTCTTGCCTGCAGCAGGTTTTTCACCTGACTTGCGAGACGGCTTAGCAGCGGGGGCTAATTTTGCCGGCGCAGTTGCCGATTTGGCCCAAGCAGCTGGCGCAGCTTTAGTCGGGGCTACTTTAGGAGCACGGCTTCTGTTGTTGGCTGGCTTTGCATCGCCATTTAACAACGCAGGCTCGTCAGACTCAGAAGCACCTTCCATCGCCCCCACCAAGGTAAAATCAATACGAGAAGTTTCCAAATCGACGCGCACCACTTTTACCGTCAAGCGGTCACCCAGGCGATAACGCACACCGGTGCGCTCGCCCACCATTTCATGGCGCGCTTTATCGTGAATAAAATAATCATTGCCGAGGTCAGTCACGTGTAACAGCCCCTCAACGTAGACTTCATCTAGCGCCACAAACAAGCCAAAGCCGGTCACCCCGGCAACCGTGCCACTAAACACTTCACCCACTTTGTCTTGCATGTAAAAGCATTTGAGCCAATTGGTGACGTCACGAGTGGCATCATCAGCCCGGCGCTCAGTCATTGAACAATGCATGCCCAACTGATGCCAGTCTTTGGCCTGATAACGCTTGCCTTCGACCACTGCCTTGATGGCACGATGCACCAGCAAGTCGGGGTAACGGCGGATGGGCGAAGTGAAATGGGTATAGGCCTCATACGCCAGCCCAAAGTGGCCAACGTTATCCGGGCTATACACCGCTTGCTGCATAGAGCGTAACATCACGGTTTGCAACAACTGCGCGTCTGGCCGCGCTTTAATGCGCTGCATGAGCTTGGCATAATCTTTGGCGCTTGGATTCTCGCCGCCACCTACGCCAAAGCCAAACTCGCCCATAAACAGGCGTAAGGCTTCGAGTTTTTCTGGCGTCGGGCCTTCATGGATACGGAACAAACAGGTTTGTTCGTTTTTAAGTAAAAAGTCCGCAGCACAAACGTTAGCTGCCAGCATGCACTCTTCAATCAGCTTGTGGGCGTCATTACGTACTACGGGCACAATCTTGTCGATTTTGCCGTTATCGTTAAACACCATCATGGTTTCGGTCGACTCAAACTCCACCGCACCGCGTTTTTCGCGCTGGGTCAGCATCAGCCTGAACAAGCTGTTTAAGTTTTGCACATGCGGTAGCAACCAGGCATATTCTTCAGTTAAAGCCGCATCTTCACCTTGTAGCAACGCCGCCACTTTGGTGTAGGTCATACGCGCTTTAGACAGCATCACCGACGGGTAAAACTGATATTGCTTGACGACGCCCTGGCTATCAATCTGCATATCGCACACCATGCACAAGCGCTCAACGTCTGGGTTAAGCGAGCATAGGCCATTAGATAAAGCCTCTGGCAACATGGGGATCACGCGGCGTGGAAAATACACCGAGTTGCCACGGTCATACGCATCTTTATCCAGCGCATCGCCCGGCTGCACATAAAAACTCACATCAGCAATCGCTACCACCAGGCGCCAGCCTTTGCCCTGCGGTTCAGCAAACACGGCATCATCAAAGTCACGCGCCGTTTCACCGTCAATGGTAATCAAGGCCAGGTCACGCAAATCTTTGCGGCCTTTGTAATCTTTGGCCTGCACGGTTCTAGGGAAGTCTTCAGCCTGCTTGACCGCGGCCGGGTTAAACTGGTGCGGCAAATGATGCTTGCGCAAGGCGATCTCGATCTCCATGCCACTGTCAGCATAGTTACCCAAAATTTCTACAATCTTGCCCATGGGGCTGGAGTGCGATGATGGATACTCCGTCAATTCGACAGTCACAATCTGCCCGACCTGCGCATCCATATCGAGGTGATAAGGAATCAGTACATCCTGGCTGATACGCTTGTCTTCTGCCGCCACAATGGTCACACCCTGCGCACGAATCACGCGCCCAACCAGCGTTTTGTTGGCACGCTCCAGTACCTCCACCAGCTTCCCCTCGGGGCGACCTTTTCGATCAACGCCCGCCAAACGCACCATGGCGCGGTCGCCGTGCATCACCAGTGTCATCTCTTTCGGGCCGAGAAAAATATCTTCCGGGTTCTTGGTTTTATCATCCGGCACCAAAAAACCGAAGCCATCACTATGGCCAAAGACCGTGCCGGCGATCAGGTGAATCTTATCCGGCAGGCAAAACGCGCCCTTACGGTTACGCATGAGCTGGCCATCACGCTCCATGGCGCCCAGCCTGCGGTTAAAGATATCTCGCTCATCATGGCTGATGTCGAGCAACACATAAATCTGGTCAGCACTTAGAGGCACGCCCTGGTCTGACAGCAACTGCAACACCAACTCGCGACTTGGTAATGGTGTTTGATATAACTCAGCTTCACGCTGGGCCTGCGGGTCATTTGCACGCAGGGATTTTTTCGTTTTTCTGGTTGACAATATTTATTCTTCCTTTAAAATGCACAGCTTCTTTAGCCCAGATGGCGAAATTGGTAGACGCGCTAGTTTCAGGTACTAGTGTTTAACGACGTGGAGGTTCGAGTCCTCTTCTGGGCACCATCAGCAGCTTTTCAACTGCGCAAAACATAGATTCCCAAGCACTCAATTTGTTTCTTTTTTGAATAATTGCTTTTGCTTCGTTCTGAATCACCATGGTCACAGTTTAACATCTTTCATGTTTGAGACTGACTAAACTTTAAGCCCTTCTAGCTACAATATTTGCACCAAGTTTAAGGGTTGGCTTTCGTATCGTTCTTCAAGTAGGTTTTTATTCTCGTATTTCCTAGCGCTTAAAAAGCGCTCTACAGTTTTAAATAGCTATTGGTTTGTGACAATCACAGCCTTGTTGTTATTTAAAACAAAATAATCCCTCATATTTCATTACGCTGCTTTTATGGTGCCCAATTTGCACGCCAAAATTGAGCTGCAGCCTGCTGTGTTGATCAGCCCCATCTCCTGTTTACCAGTATGGCATTGCATTAAATAATACATAGCACTTTAAAAAATTAACTTGTTTTAATTTAAGTTTGTATTTAACATTAATTCACATTTCGGGTAAGTAAGCATCGAAGTGTGAATCGTCAAAAACTACACTACCCAAATTTAGCGTAAAAATGACGTTCAAAAGCAGTTCACTCGGCCATGACAGAAGAAGTTTGACTGCCATCAGATTGAACAAATGTTAATTTTTTAAGAGGTAAAATATGGCTATCAATCAACTCTCCACATCTGAAACACAAACGGTTGCTGGCGGTTCCCAGTTTTTTCCGGGCTATCCGTATAACTCATTTGCGATGGGCAGCGTCTTCAGTGTTTTCAATCAACCTGGCATTAATTACGGGCCAATTTCATGGTACCAACCCGGTTTTCAAGGCGGCTACAATGGCGGTTGCTCCCCGGCACCGAGCCCATGCACGCCACCACCACCGCCACCATGCGGTTCATGTCAACCAAGCAACCATGATCACGGCTGATAAACTAAAACCATGTTTAACAGTTAGCTTCACCGTTAACCAATGGCTGCCATGAATTATCCAGGTAGAGATTGGCTCAGATGCGATAAACTCACAATCGTGGGATAGTGATATTTAACCTAGCACACCGTGCGTGTTAAACATAGATACATTGGTAAAACAAAAAGCCCCCTGCACGCAGGGGGCTTTTTTATGATCAG
>CAYPZE010000068.1:0-9862 GCA_964415305.1 uncultured Methylotenera sp. | reverse complement strand
GCGTTGGTGTCGCTAATTGTTCGTCGTCTTTAGTCACATCAGAAGACGGTGCAGAGGCTTGCAGCATGGCCAGCAAAGCAGCCTCGTCCAGCACCGGCACATTGAGTTGTTGTGCTTTTTCCAGCTTGCTACCGGCCTCTGCTCCGGCCACCACATAACTGGTTTTGGCCGAGACACTACCGCTGACTTTTCCACCAACGGCTTCAATCATGGCTTGTGCCTGATCGCGTTTGAGCGTAGGCAAGGTGCCGGTGAGCACAAAGGTTTTTCCGGCAAAGATGGCTGATGCAGTCGTTTTGGCGATATCGGCCCAATGCACACCCAGTGCACGCATGGCGGCAATGACTTCACGGTTGTGCGGCTCCTGAAAGAACTGGTAAGCAGCTTCTGCCACAATCGGCCCTACGTCGTTGACTTGCATCAGCGACTCCACATCAGCAGCCATCAAGGCATCTAGATTACCGAAATGCTGGGCTAAATCTTTGGCTGTTGCCTCACCGACATTGCGGATGCCTAGCGCATAAATAAACCGCGGCAAAGTGGCTTGTTTGCTTTTTTCAATAGCTGCCAGCACATTCTGCGCAGATTTCTCAGCCATGCGCTCTAATGCGCTTAATACTGGCAGGCTCAAGCGATACACATCATCTAGGTGATGCACCAGATCACGTTCTACCAGTTGATCGACCAGTTTTTCACCGAGGCCCTCAATATCCATGGCGCGGCGAGAGGCAAAATGCGTAATCGCCTGTTTGCGTTGTGCCGGACAAATCAGGCCACCGGTACAGCGCGCAACAGCTTCATCCTGGGGCCGCACCACGTGTGAGCCACATTCCGGGCAGCTTGCAGGCATCACAAACACACGCGCATCTACCGGGCGTAATTCAGGCTTGGCAGACACGACTTCTGGGATGACGTCCCCTGCCCGCCTCACAATGACCGTGTCACCGATATGAATGTCCTTGCGGCGCAATTCATCTTCATTGTGCAAAGTGGCATTGGTGACTGTGACACCGCCCACAAAAACCGGCTTCAGGCGCGCCACTGGCGTAATAGCACCGGTACGGCCGACTTGTACGGTAATGTCCTCTACTACCGTCATGGCCTCTTCGGCCGGAAACTTATGTGCAATGGCCCAGCGTGGCGCCCGCGACACAAAGCCTAGCGCGTCTTGTAAGGCAAAAGCATTGACTTTGTATACCACGCCATCAATATCAAATGGCAGGCTGCTGCGCTTGGCGCCAATCTCGACATAATAGTCACGCAGGCCTTGCGCACCAGTTTTCACACTTCGCAATGTAGAGACAGGGAAGCGTAAATCGGCCAGATACTGCATGGCCTCAGCATGTGAATGCAAGGCAGGCACGCCCTCGCTGGCACCCAGGCCATAAGCAAAGAAATGCAGAGGCCGCTTGGCGGTGATATTGGAGTCTAGCTGTCGCAAACTGCCTGCTGCAGCATTGCGCGGATTGGCAAATAATTTGCTGCCCGCGGCGGCTTGTTGCTGATTGAGCTTTTCAAAATCTTTTTTCAGCATCAGCACTTCGCCACGCACCTCAAGCAAGGCTGGCGGCTTCGCCATATTCAAGCGGCTGGGGATCGCACGGATGGTTTTCAGGTTGTGCGTGACATTCTCGCCGGTATACCCATCACCACGGGTTGCACCTTGCACAAACACACCGTGTTCATAAGTCAGGGTAATCGCCAGCCCGTCGAACTTGGGTTCGACTGCGTACTCTACTTGCGCTTGATCGGTACCGTCACGTATGCGGCGATCAAAAGCATCCAGCTCTTCGTCGCTAAACGCATTATTGAGTGACAGCATGGCCTGACGATGCTGCACGCTGTCAAACGCGGATAGGGCCAACCCACCCACCCGTTGGCTAGGTGAGTCTGATGTAATGAGTTCAGGGTATTGCTGCTCAAGCGCCAGCAGTTCACGATAAATGCCATCGTATTCACTATCACTCACCAGCGGTGCATCGAGCACATAATAGTGATAATCGTATTCGGCAATACGCTGCTTGAGCTGTTGTAAAAGCAGCGCAGCTTCTGGAACAGACATGATTAAGAAAATAAGCGTTTGGCGTGACTGCTGCCAGGCATGATGCCTTGTGCCGCCATGGCATTAGAAATATTGTTTAATTGCTGGCGAATTTTGTCCAGTTGCGACTCACCGATGGCCTTGCGGTTGACATCAATCATGCTCGCACTCAGGCTGCTCGCCATACCGGCTGCAATATCAACCATATGGTCAAACACTTGCAAATTATTGGGGGTAGTTGGAATGTCTAGCTGAAAAGTCACACCTGTCATCACCGCTGTTTTCAGCATCTCTGCCGAAAATGGTTTGCCTTCGTAGTTACGTACAGTAAACGCAAGCTGTCCATCTGTATTGAAACACTCAAAACGGCCATCGGCGCTTAATTCCATGCCGCACGCTTCTGCCAGTCCGCGCAATTTGGTCGCATGAAACATGCCCTGATTAGCCAACACGTGAAACTCAACGGCTTTATCCACCTCGATACAAAATGCATCGATAGATTGTGCCTGCGTAGAGGGTTCGTAGCCGCCTTGCCAGTTCACAGTGAGGCCAAGTGCGCGCGCCAGGGTCTCCATGGATTTTTGAAAACGCTTGAGCGTTTCTTCATCAACCGGACCACCACGATCAGCCAATTGCAAGCTGCAGGCAACCTGGCTAGCAGGTGTTTGGTCTTGCAAGGCTTTCGCATCGAGCGCCAGCACATCCTGCCAATCACCCGTGGTTGAGCTTTGCGCCCACAAAGTGGCATGTTGCGGAAAAGTTCTAACTTCGGCCTGCATGTCTTCCAACTCTGCCAGCATCACGCCCAATGGCGCATCAATCAAGCCAACCCAATCCATAGAGGGATGCACGGCTGCAGGCAATAACGGCTCTTCAACCGTCGCAACAGGGGCTTCTGCTGGTGGAAAATCCAATACTGGCTGCTCAAAAACCGGGGCCGGTTCATCGAAAGATTGTGCAACTGGGGCACTCATCTCTGGCTTTGCAGCAATGCTGGGCTCAACCTTGTAGAATTCTGTTTTTGCGGACTCCGCTTTTGACGGCGTCACTTTTGGCTGAACTGGCGGTTGCGCTGGCTGTTTGTGTAAATTCAGGCCATTTTTATCAAAAGTGGCGGTGGTCGCCGCGTTAACTTTTGCTTTGGCAGATTCACCCACGGTAAAGTCTGGCTCAATCTTGGTTGGCTGGGTTGACTGGCGCACGCGCGGCTCAGACATCCAGCCTTCGACGTCTTCTGACAGCTCATGTTTATCGATATCGACTTTTTTTAGCGGCGATTTTTTCTTGACATCGGCTTGAGCAACCTCGGCAGTTTTCACTGCGGCAGCATCGCTATCCAGCACATCGCCGCGGGTATGGCTAAAACGATATTCAACATCTCTGCGATACTTTTTTTCCTGCCACCAGTTAAAAACTACCACTGCCAGAACGATGCTGACCCCAAGCAACACCAATATCATCCACAAATCAGACATGTGACCTTACAATCCTTAATAACGCTTGCATAATGATACAACAAAACTGACATTAAGCCGCATGCATGCGTATCGCCTCGTCGATATCCACATCGACAATACGCGATACGCCAGACTCTTGCATGGTGACCCCGATCAACTGTTGTGACATCTCCATGGTGATTTTGTTGTGCGACACAAACAGAAACTGGGTTTTTTCCGACATCACACGCACCAACTGGCAGAAACGCTCGGTGTTACTGTCATCCAGCGGTGCATCCACTTCGTCCATCAGGCAAAAAGGCGCCGGATTTAATCTAAACAAGGCAAACACCAGCGCCATCGCCGTCAGTGCTTTTTCACCGCCAGACAGTAATTGTATGGTGGTGTTCTTTTTGCCTGGCGGCTGCGCAAATACCTGCACGCCGGTATCCAGAATTTCGTCCCCCAGCAGCTCCAGCTTGGCATTGCCGCCATTAAACAGGGTCTGAAACAGCTCGCCAAAATTGCGGTTGGCTTCATCATAGGTTGCGCGCAGTTTGCCACGTGTTTCACGGTCTATTTTCTGTATCGCTTCGTCCAGCGTTTCACTCGCTGTCAGCAAATCTTTAAGCTGGCTATCCAGATACCCCTTACGCTCTTTTTCAACCGCCAGCTCTTCAATGGCCGCCATATTCACTGGGCCCAGTTGCTGGATCTGTTGCTGCAACTTTTGCGTGGTCTGCGCCAGGGCCTGCACGCTGCCTTTCATGTCCAGGCCTTGTTGTATAAGCGCTTCATCCAGCCCGGTATCCACCAAGGCAGACTGACATTGCTCGACCTGTAAACGACACTCTTGTTGCTTTAGACGCTTTTGCTCCAGGGCGTCTCTGAGTGGATGGAGTTGCTGCTCGACTTGCAAGCGCTGACGCTCCTGCGCCTGCAGGGCATTTTCTTGCTCGCTAAAGGTGTTGCGCGCTTGCGCCAGCGCTTGTTCGCACACATGCTGCTGCGTCAATGCGTGTGCCAGATTGGCCTTGAGCGCCTCCATATTGCTAATCGCCAAGGCTTGCTCGGTCTCAACTAACCGATGCTGCAAGTGCTGACTTTCTTGCTCGTTTTGCGTCAGGCGTTGCTGCAAATCAGCGACCGCATTACTCAATAAGGTTTGTTCAAATACTTGCGCCTGATGCGCTTTTTCGGCCTGTTGCACCGTCTCACGCAAGTTGAAATAAGCCTGTTCGACTTGTTGTTTATGCGCCTGTGCCTCGCGTGCAGCCTGCTCCAGACCGGCAAACTGTGACTGCTGATGCATCACACTGGCTTCTACTTGCGCAATTTCTGCGCTCAACGCGGCCTGGCGGCTTTCAGTCTGTGCCATGTCTTGCTGTAAGGCCGTCTGTCGACGCACGGCATTATCGTAAGCCTGTTGCAGGCGTGACACCTGCATTTGCGTATCATGCATACTGGCCGTGACTTGCTTGATGCGCTGGTGACTTTGTTGTTGTTGTTGGCGGGCCGCTTGCAAGCTCGCCTCGAGCAACTGCACCTGCTGTTGCGCAGCCGTCACGACGGCCTGAGACTCACTAAAGTGCGCTTGCAGGTCATCCAATTGCTGCTGCCGCTCAAGCACCCCCTGCATTTGATTTTGTCGGCCATGAAACACAGCACTATGGCGTTGGTAAACATCACCGCTCTTAGTCAGCAAACTCACGCCCGCTGGCAGTTGGGATTGATATCGGGCAAGCTGTTGCACATCCTCCAGCACATAGATACCCGCCAGCCAATGCTGCAAAGCGGCAGCCACCTCTGCCTGCTTAATCGCCAACAGGCTAAATAGGCTAGGCAAATCTTGCCATTGCGTCGGCAAGGCTTCTGCCACTTGTGCGGCCTGGGCCACCGCCAGCGCAGCTTGTGGATGCGGCAATTGCGACCAGTCTAGGCGTGTTTCTGGCAATAACGCGTTGAGTTTATGCCCCAGAAAGGCCTCCAGCGCAGGTTGCCATTGGCTATCAACCTGTATGGCCTGCCATAGTCGCGGCGCTGATTGCATACCTGTTTTCTGCAGCCACGGCCCGAGTTGTTGATCCTGCTTGATGCTTTGCTGTAACTTTTGCAGTGACTGAATCTCGGCCTCTTGCTGATGCAAGGCACGCTGCGCCTGTTGCCAGCAATTACGCGCTTCTTGCAATGCCTGCTGTTGCGCGGCCTCATCTGCCCGCAACTGCGTCAATTGCGACTCCTCGTGCTGCAAAGCCGATTGCTGCTCAGTAAGCTGCTGCTCAAGCGCACCCAATGCCTGCATGTCAGGCAATGCCCACTGGCCCAGCTCTTGCTGCAATTGTTGCAAGCGTTGCGTAACGTCGGTCAGGTTACGCTGGATAAAATTCACATTATTTTGTTCCAACTGCATCTGCTGACGACTTTGCTGTAACGCTTGCTGTGCCTGATTCGCCGCTTGCTGAACGGCCTGTAACTGGCTCGCCTGTTCAGGCAAGCCTTGCTGCAAAGTGTGCAAATGCAGCACATGCTGTTCGACTGCACCTGCAGCACTAGTCAAGGCAGCCGTTTTCTCAGTGAGTTGACTGTTAAGTTGTTGCTGTTGCTGGCTTCTATGCTCCATCTGCCGCAATAACTGCTGCTGTTCTTGCAACAAGCGATCACGTGCCTCTTCAGACTGCTTTACCTGTAAGCCCAGGTTAGATACCTGCGCATTCACTTCATAAAATGCCGCCTGCGCAGTGTGCAACTTTGTAGAGGTTTCCTGATGTTGCTGACGCGCCTGCTCAAGCTGTAACTCGTGATTGCGTAAACCCGCCATTTGCGCCTCCAGCGCATTCACCGCTTGCTCAACGGCCTGTGAGGCTGCCTCATGCGCCAGCACGGCATCGCGCTTGCGTAACCACCACCATTGCGCCTCAGCTAATTGGTGCGCTTGCTGCAAGGCATGAAAGTTCTGTGTGACCAGCGCTTGCGCCTCCAACTTGATAATCTGCTTGTTCATTTCACGCGAAATATCTTCTACGCGTTCAAGGTTTTCGCGGGTATCACGAAGCCGTAACTCAGTCTCACGCCGACGCTCTTTATACTTGCTAATGCCAGCTGCTTCTTCCAGAAACACGCGTAACTCTTCTGGCCTGGCCTCAACAATCCGAGAAATGGTGTTTTGGCCGATGATGGCATAGGCACGGCCACCTAGACCAGTGCCTAAAAATAAATCGGCAACATCACGTCTACGCACCGCCATATTATTGATGTAATACGTAGAGCCTTTATCGCGCTCGATCACACGCTTGACAGCAATCTCGGCATATTGGCTCCATTCGCCATTGGCACCGCCAAGACTGTTATCAAAAATCAGCTCAACACTGGCACGCGAGATCGGTTTACGGTTAGCAGAGCCGTTAAAAATAACGGCATCCATGGCATCCGCACGCATTTCCCTGGCGGAGGACTCCCCCAGCACCCAGGGTACCGACTCCATGACATTTGATTTGCCACAGCCATTGGGGCCGACCACGCCCACACGCTGCCCGTGCAGATGTATGGTAGTCGGATCGACAAAAGACTTGAACCCCGCAAGTTTTAAATGTGTCAGACGCAAAGTAAGAAAAACGCTTATAAGAATTTGAATGATTGCTTAAGCGTTATAATACCCATTTTTACCAAGAAACCATCAATAAACATGAGTGCGATGAACGAACATTTACTTGGCGGCAAACCGACAGCCCAACCAGTGAAAACACTGGAAACCTTTGATAACCCGAATCCTCACCGTGATTTCCATGTTCACATGGAAATCCCTGAATTCACCTGCCTGTGCCCGAAAACCGGTCAGCCAGACTTTGCCATCATTTACCTGGACTATATTCCCAACAAACTGTGTGTGGAATTAAAAAGCCTCAAACTGTATATGTGGTCATTCCGCGACGAAGGCTGCTTTCATGAAGCCGTGACTAATCAAATTCTGGATGATCTGGTCAGCGCGATTGATCCGAAATTCATGCGCGTCACTGCCAAATTTTATGTGCGTGGCGGCATTTTTACCAATGTCGTCGCAGAGCATCGCGCAGCGGGCTGGCAACCACAACCCTATGTCGAGTTATCGCAGTTTTCTGCACAAAGTAATATCCGCGGATAAATCATAAAAATCAAAAGCCCGGCACTGCCGGGCTTTTTTACGATGATGCTTAAACAATAGTCACCTTTTAGTGCGTCTCAAGCTTCATATAGACTTCTTCATCGGCGACCATATCTAATACTTTCTCGGTAAACGCCTCAGAACATTCGCTAGACCACTCAGCCTCTTCAGTGAAGTCTCTGGTCAACATGGGCAAAAAGCTCATGTGCATGTATTGCCCATCGTCCATTTTAATCGCTTGCACCTGGTCTGGATGCTCGACCAGATCCCAGCTTTCAGGAATATCTAACTCCACTTGGATGGTGACTAATAGTTTTCTCATGTTGTTTCCTTCTTTGGGTAAGGTTGAATGACTAGCGACTGCAGGGATTGTTCAAGTCGACCAGAACAGGCTACTCATGTGATAACGCGTCACCTACAGATGATAATACTGCCTAGGCTGCAGCACAAACGCATTTAACCTCGCGGAAAAATCCCTGAGGTTTTTATGTACAAAAATGCTATTAAGATGGCATCAAGAAAAATATAGCAATGAAGCACCAGAGTGCGTCATATGACTACACATTAATTTTCTAAATACTTTGAATTTAAAGCTAGAAATCACTAAGTGATTTTTGGCGTCCCCACGACGACGCGACACTATCCCCGCTTTCAAAATCTCTAAAATTTCACATCTTCCTTAAGGACTACCTCTGTCTCGTCTAATTGTTTATTCAACATTTTTACAAGAAGAGGCAAAAAGGCCTGAGCCGCAAGTACAGGATCCGGAGTGTTATGAAAATGGACCTCCATTTCAAATCCATCGTCCTTAATAATTCTAGTACGAATTGACATGCGCTCCCTCTCTTTATGCAAATATACGACTTATAGATCGGAATTTATATCGAAATGACGTTGAGACGTTCCTAGGGGTACAAATACGTTATCAGCCCGCTTATATTTCTCTATTCTATTGAATACAAAATTAACTTTTAAGCTAAAAAGATGAATACGGAAAAACTGTTTTGGAAGGACTTCATTTCTAAGCCGGAATTAGATTATCTAACTCTCTATTTCAAAGCTGCGGATGAAATGATTTATGCCTTTTGCTTAAATTATGATTTCGATGGTGATACTCCACAAATATTCATAACCAATGAAACTGGATTTCAAGCAAAGTCTAGTGCGGACGGAAAAATTTACATACCTCGTGATGTAATTGATTGGGCTGAAAATACGAATACATTATTTCCGGACTCACTAACTTCAACGCTGAACAAAAAGTCTGCTTCATTAGTGATGATTTTATGGATTGTGGCGCATGAGTACTTTCACATAGCCAGATCTCATATACAACTATGGGCTGCAGATAAGTCTTTAGAAGACGTACTCGAGTACGATGCAGACTTAATCTCAATTGCAGGGCTGTTTAGACACTTTCATCACTTGATGATGAAAGAAAACTCGACAATAACTCCTTTGGCAGTTAAAGAGTTTGTTTTGCGTGCAGTTTTCTTTTATGTAAGACACTCGATGGAGCAATTTCCCACTGATTGCAATCTAGCACACAAACCGTTCTACATTCGCCTATGGTGGATTATGACAAAACTTGCGTGGGTTGATAATTTCAATATGGAGACACGAATTGCCAATCAAAACTACGATACGGAGCTTGAAGGTTTTATAAGGTTGATAGTTGAAGCTGATAAGCAATATCTGACTTATAACCCGAAAGCAGCTATTGATCTTCCGAACTTATTTTTGAACTTTAAGGATACGATAGCGCCGTATATTCAACCGATACTTAATAAATGGCAAACGCTTGAACACATTGTGAGAGAAAGACAACTGATTAATGATCAAGCAGGTATGCCAAACATTGGCAAACAGAAGAAAATATATTTTCGATGCTTAACGCTTTGCATGAAACTTCCACACTAACCATTAAATTAGCGGGGATTGTGTCGGAAACACGATGTGATTTAATTTTAACTGTCTGCTAGTAACGTATTGTTTTTATACAAAAGTTACTGCAGGCATCTGGCGTCCCCACGGGGATTCGAACCCCGGTCGCCTCCGTGAAAGGGAGGTGTCCTAGGCCTCTAGACGATGGGGACCTAAGAAATTTAACAACCTATGCATTATACCAGTTTTTCAAATAATTGAAATATTTATTTTTAAAAAAATTCAATATTTTCAATCACTTGGTGGAGATAAGCGGGATCGAACCGCTGACCTCTTGCATGCCATGCAAGCGCTCTCCCAGCT
>CAYPZE010000067.1:0-9966 GCA_964415305.1 uncultured Methylotenera sp. | reverse complement strand
AAGTAACCAAAGAGGACGACACCCAGCCATCACGGCCTTCGGCTCCCTTGCGTTGTTGGCTACGGCCGCTACGCTTAACATCGCTTCGCGAGTTAGCCTACGCCGTAACAGACTGCTGCGCAGTCTTAGTTATCAACAAAATAAGCCGGTCACGAAACTCGCCCTAGCAGCTTGCACACTACGCAAGCTGCCGCGGAACTCAAACAGTCGCTCCCTCTTCTCTTATTTCGCCTCCGCTACTCAGCGTGATGAATGGGATTATTCTCGCCAAACTTACATTGGTGAGGTTTGGACGGTTTTAAAACCAGATTCTTTTTTCTTTATTCAGCTCACTAACAGTTGCAGTCGCATGGTGTTCGGGGTCCCCATCTGCCGCGCCGAGCAACGCAGGCTTGGCGGGAGTTGTCGGCCATCGGCTGTTCGAATCCCGCAGCAGCTCACGGTTTTTGTGAGCTGCCAGGTTGAGTTTCGATGGCCGCCTGGCAAGCCGAGTAGCACAGGAAACAAGCGGAAGCTGGGGTGCACTTTCTTTTGGTTACTTATTCTTTGTGCAAGCAAAGAAAAGTAACTCGCCCAAAAGGCGAAAAGCAACCTAACAAACATCCTCAACCGCGTGGGCAAAGATGCCCACCCTACAACGAACAATCTAAAGAATAACCTTTTTCTGCTATCTCACCACGTCTGGATTCCGTCCGAAGCCAGAATAACGAAGTAGATAATCGAAAGAATAACTTTCTCAAGCTATCCAAACCCATGCCTCTCAAATCTACCAATAAAAAACCCACGCATTGCGTGGGTTTTTCTAGTTAATGATGATGCACCTGCGTACCTGGTTTCAACTTGAACTTGGTTCCGCAATAAGGGCAAGACACCTCGCCCGTTTTCGCCACATCCAAAAACACGCGTGGATGCGATGCCCATAAAGCGACTTCTTTGGTCGGGCAGTGCAATGGCAGGTCTTTGCCGTCTACTTCAAACTCTTTGACATCAGACATTCAAACTCTCCAGCAAACAGGCAGTTGCAATCAATTAAACGCTAGCGATTAAACTAATGTCAACCAATGGGCGTACTTAGGATTTTTGCCTTTAACCACATCAAAGTACATGGTTTGCAGTTTTTCTGTGATCGGGCCACGCGTGCCTTCACCAATCGCGCGGTTATCCAGTTCACGGATAGGCGTGACTTCAGCCGCGGTGCCAGTGAAGAACGCTTCATCAGCGCTATACACTTCATCACGGGTGATGCGTTTTTCGATCACTTCCAGGCCCAGCTCTACTTTTGCCAGGTGAATGATGGTGTCGCGGGTAATGCCTTCGAGCGCTGAGGTCAGGTCTGG
Source organism: uncultured Methylotenera sp. (assembly GCA_964415305.1). Lineage (GTDB taxonomy): Bacteria > Pseudomonadota > Gammaproteobacteria > Burkholderiales > Methylophilaceae > Methylophilus. The sequence continues at coordinate 8,629 of CAYPZE010000067.1, read as the reverse complement.
CGTATACAGTTTGCCGTTGCGGATGATGAAAATGTTTTCACCGGAACCTTCAGCTACGAAACCGTCTACGTCCAGCAACAAGGCTTCCTGGTAACCGTCTTGTGCGGCTTCCTGGTGCGCAAGGATACTGTTCATGTAGTTGCCGTTGGCTTTGGCTTTACACATGGTGATATTGACGTGGTGACGTGCAAATGAGGACGTTTTGACGCGGATACCTTTGGTAATCGCCTCTTCACCCATGTAAGCGCCCCAGCTCCATGCGCCAACAATGACGTGGGTAGACAAGGTTTTGGCAGAAATACCCATGGCTTCTGCACCGTAAAACGCCATCGGGCGCAGGTAGGCAGATTCCAGGTTGTTTTCGCGTACCGCGGCTTTTTGCGCTTCTGAGATAGTCTCTTTATCAAACGGCATTTTCATGCCGAGGATATGCGCGCTGCGGAATAAGCGGTCGGTATGCTCTTTCAGGCGGAAAATAGCAGTGCCTTTGTCGGTTTTGTAGGCACGCACCCCTTCAAACACGCCCATGCCGTAATGCAGGGTATGGGTTAATACATGGGTGGTGGCGTCACGCCAGTTGACCATTTTGCCGTCGTACCAGATAACGCCGTCACGGTCTGCCATCGAACTCGGTATTGCCATTTAAACTCGCCTTTAATCCGTCAATCATCAAAACCAATATTGTAAACTAATCTTGGGACTTTTCGCCTATGCTAGAATCCATTTCGATGATGATTTACAAGGATTTTTTAGATGCGTATGGGTTTTAAGTGGGTTTACCTGCTAGTGATGCTTTTAGCCATGCTGCAAGCGGCCTGCCAGCAAAGCAACGCTAGCCGCTTTATCGGCACCGATTTAACCGGCACCCAGTTTGGCAAACCGCTGTCGTTAACCGACCACACCGGCAAATTACGCAGCATGAGTGACTTTAAAGGCAAGGTGGTAGTGATGTTTTTTGGCTACACCCATTGCCCGGATGTCTGCCCGACCACCATGAGCGACCTCAAACAAACCATGAAACTATTGGCTGACCAGGCCAATGACGTGCAAGTGCTGTTTGTGACCGTCGACCCTGAGCGCGACACACAAGAAGTGCTGGCGCAGTTTGTGCCGGGGTTTGACGCGCGCTTTATCGGCTTGCGCGGCACCGAGGCCGAAGTGGCGGCCAATTTAAGTGAATATAAAGTGTATGCGGCTAAAGTCAGTGAGCCAGGCAAGTCCGGCTACACCATGGATCATAGCGCAGGCATGTATGTGTTTGATAAAACCGGGGCGCCCCGCATTTATCTGGGTTACGGCGAGAAACCAGAAAATATCGCGCATGATTTACGACTTTTATTATAATTTAGCCAGCACTTAAACAAGCTGACCAGGAACGCATCAAGAACGATTTTCATTTATATTTTTATTTAAAATACTATTTAAAATCAAATAGTTACATTAATATTTTTCATTGCATGATTTCTGCTTTCCTGTATGATGGTTGCATCAAAAATGCAAACAGGAGCCGTCCATGAAAGGCGATAAAAAAATTATAGACATCTTGAATGACTTGCTGGCAGGCGAATTATCCGCCACCGACCAGTACCTCATTCACGGTGAAATGTATGCGGACATGGGGCTGAGCGTGATCTCAGAGCGCATTCTGCATGAGTCCTTGCATGAACGTGAACATGCCCGCGCACTCATCCAACGCATTTTGTTTCTCGAAGGCAAACCCAATGTAGCCAAGCGCGATCCACTCAACATTGGCAAAGACGTGAAATCGATGCTGGAATCTGATCTGGCACTCGAATACACCGTAGTTAAACACCTGAAAAAAGCCATTGAGGCCTGTGAACAAGCACAAGACTTTGTCAGCCGTGAAATGCTGCTGGTGCAACTGGATGACACCGAAATGGACCACGCCTACTGGCTGGAAAAACAACTCAGCCTGATCAAACTGGTGGGCATGGAAAACTATTGCCAAAGCCAGATGAATAACAGTCCGGCGGCAGAATAAGGAGTAGCCATGAAAGGCGATAAACAAATGATCATCACCTTGAACAAGGTGTTGAAAAACCAGCTGACCTCGATTAACCAGTATTTTTTACATGCCCGCATGTTTAAAAAGTGGGGCCTGGAAAAGCTCAACGATTACCAGTACAAACAATCCATCCGCGTGATGAAAGAAGCGGATGAAGTGATTGAACGCATCCTGTTTCTGGACGGCCTGCCTAATTTGCAAAATCTGGGCAAGTTGCTGATTGGTGAAGACGTGGTGGAATGTTTGCAAGGTGACCTCAGCTTTGAAAAAGAAGTGCAGCATCCACAACTGGTCGAGGCGATTGCCGAAGCAGAAAAACTGCAAGACTACGTCACCCGCGATTTGCTGACTGAATTGCTGGAAGCCTGCGAAGAAGCCGTAGACTGGCTGGAAACCCAGCAACGCCTGATTACAGATGTGACCTTGCCTAACTACCTGCAATCGCAAATTGAATCCGAATAAACTCAGCATTCATACCAAGCTGTTGAATTAAGCCGCGAAAGCGGCTTTTTTCTTGGCTGTCAGGAACCAATTTCGCCTTGACAAACTCTCAATAAATGATAATAATTATCATTAGTAATCTTATGAGAGGCAATATGTACGTTTGCGTGTGTAATGCAGTCACCGAGCGCCAGATTCACCAAGCAGTGAAAAATGGTGCCAAAACCGTGAAGCATTTGAAAGATCAGTTGGGCGTGGGCGCAGAATGTGGCAAATGTGCCAGCTGCGCGAAAGCCTGCCTGAAAGAAGCGCACGCAGAACAGCATCCTGGCCTGGTCAAAAAACTGATTCAGTTAACTCCAGTGCAATTAGGCGCCGCCTAATCACATCCAGTTACAAAAAAGGGGCGATCAGCCCCTTTTTTATTGCACAAAACATGCTTGGCGGCTAGCCGAATTGCCTACTACAATCTGGGCTGGCCCATCATTCATCCATAGGCATGGCAAATACCTCAAGCACCACGCTAAACTGGCGCACATTAATACTACTACTGCTGCCCCCCCTATTCTGGGCCGGTAACTTTATCGCCGGACGTGCCGTCAGTAGCGATGTGCCGCCCGTCGCGTTATCGCTGATCCGCTCGGGGCTAGCCACGCTATGCCTGCTGCCATTTGCGCTCAAACCCTTTTTGCGAGACCGCGCCCATTACCTGACTTATCGCTGGCACGTGTTAGGCACAGCCATCACCGGCGTTGCCACATTTAATTTGCTGGTGTACTGGGGCTTACACACGACCAGCGCCACCAATGGCATTATCCTCAATTCATTTATCCCCTTCCTGGTGGCGTTTTTTGGCTTTTTGTTTTACCGCCAGCAGTTGCCAAACAATCAACTGCTCGGGCTGCTGGTGTCGCTCGCGGGCGTGCTCACCGTCGTGTCTCATGGCGATTGGCAGGTGCTACTCACGCTGGCCTTTGCCCCCGGCGACATCATTATCTTTTTAGCCATGATTTGCTGGGCACTTTTCACCTTGTGGCTAAAACAGATTCCGGCCAGCATAGACCGTACCGGGCTGATGTTATGCCAGGTGCTCATCGCGCTTGTCTTGCTGCTACCGCTCTACGTTTGGGAAAGTCAGACGATCCAGGCACATCTCGAGCACACACAGACCCTTTGGGCACTGCTCTATATCGGCATCTTCCCCTCAGTGATTGCCTTCCTTGCTTATGCAAAGGCAGTCACCCTGGTAGGGTCGGTACGCGCCAGCGTGTTTATTCACGCCATGCCAATTTTTGGCTCGCTGCTTTCCAGCCTGTTATTAAAAGAGCCTTTTCACGGCTATCAACTCATGGGCATGCTGACCATATTCTCCGGAATCTGGTTAGCAAACAGACCGGCACACACAGATACGGCCAAACTTTAAACCTAATACAAGGTCTGCTCTTGATAAACCGATGATGACGCCTCTTTTATGCACAAGGAGAAATGCAATGTCGATACAGCTGAATCCGGAACTCGATCTAGTTTTGGAAAGAGAAGTGGATGTGTCCCCGGCGGAGATCTGGCAGGCATGGACAACACCTGAACACCTCAAAACCTGGTTCTGTCCACGCCCTTGGAAAACCGTAGCCTGTGACATTGACCTGCGGCCAGGCGGCGCTTTCCGCACCACGATGCAGTCGCCAGAAGGGCAGAACTTCCCCAATAGCGGCTGCTATCTGGAAATCATCCCCAACCAAAAGCTCAGTTGGACCAATGCCTTGCAAACGGATTTCAGGCCAGTCAAAACGCCCGAGCAATCCCCAGGACACGAGTGTGCCGAACTACTGATGACGGCCAGCATTGTATTAACGCCAACAGCGCGCGGGACATTATATACAGCGTACGCCTTGCATGCCGATGCGGCGTCTAAACAACGGCACGAAGCCATGGGATTTCAGGAGGGTTGGGGTATCGTACTGGATCAGTTGGTCGCAGAGATCAAAAAAAACCGTTAAGCCATACGATGCAAGATCGATGATAAGGCCCTTAACTCTTTTTCGGCCTGGACGTGGTTGGGAAACAAACTTTCCTGCACCGCATAAAACCTGGCCGAGTGATTCATCTCCCTGAGATGCGCCATTTCGTGGCAGACCACGTATTGAATGACATGCGGTGGTGCTTGTATCAAGCGCCAGTTGAGGCGAATCTGTTTGCGGCTGTTACAACTGCCCCAGCGTGATTTAGCATTGGAAAGGCCCACGGCACTCACTTTTTCGCCCATTTGCGCGGCGATGAGTTCAACTCTGCGCGTGAAATCGGGCAGCGCTTGCTGCGCATACCATTGCAGCACTTTGCGTGCAACTAAGGCTGGCTGGTCAATCTGTGGCGACCTAACTAGTAACTGGTTGCCTTGCAGTGTCACCGCTTTATTGGTGGCATGATGTTGCAAGGTCAACACAATATCCTGCCCCATAAACAACAGTGGCTCACCTTCCTGCCATTCCATGGGCGCAACCTGGTTGGCTTCTCTCAAGGCGAGTTTTTGCTGTATCCAGCCAGATTTTTCTAATAACACTTACTGGAGTTGCGTGGCAGAAATACGCTTGGGTGCGTGTACCACCAAACCATTGGCGGTGATTTTAAGGCCTATGGTCCTGCGGGCACGCAGGTCGAGCTGATAATCGATACGTTGCCCATTGGGCAGTTGCAGCTGCCGCGCAATCACAGGGTTAACATCTCGGCTTCAATCCAGTCTTCGACCTGTTTATTCACCGCATCTGGCTTGAGGCCTGTGGTATCAATGGGTTGGCCAATGACTACCTGGATGACACCTGGATATTTAAGGATGGAGTTTTTGCGCCAGAAGCGTCCGGCATTGTGCGCCACCGGCACGACCGTGGTGGCGGTATGCGCCGCCAGCCAGGCACCACCAATATGGTATTTCCCACGCACGCCTGGCGCCATGCGCGTGCCCTCGGGGAAAATCACCACACTCAAGCCGAGTGCAAGCCGATTTTTGCCATGATTCACCAGCTTTTTTAAGGCTTCGCGGCCGGCACTACGGTCAATCGGAATCGCATCCAACGCCCAGAACGCCCAGCCCAGGAAAGGAATCATCAGTAATTCTTTTTTCATCACCCAGATTTGCGGCGGAAAAATACACTGCAAGCCGATGGTCTCCCAGGCGGACTGATGTTTAGACAGAATAATATGGGCATGCGCAGGAATATGTGCGCGTCCACGGACCTCGTAGCGCAGATTGCAGGTGACCTTGAGCCACCACAACACGCTATACGCCCAACCACTCACCCAGCGCGAGCGCGTGACCGCTGGCAAGGGGATTAAGATGATTGCGAGTAGCGAAAACGGGATTGTCAGTGCCACCAATCCGAGATAAAACAACCAGGCGCGCACATATAACACGGCTTTTTGCATTATCGGTCACCTGCAATAATGTCTTTCACCGCCGCGGCCAGATCGGCAACGACAATGGTATTTTCGGGAACATCAGACAAGTTGTAGGTTTCTTCACCCTTACCCGTACGCACTAGGTAAGGCTGGCAACCGGCTTTGGCAAACGCCTGCAAGTCACGCAAGGCATCACCGACACCAGGCACTTTGGTCAGCTCAATATTAAACCGACGGCTGATTTCTTCTAGCATGCCAGTGTTTGGCTTGCGGCAATCGCAATGCGCATCAGCGGCATGCGGGCAATAAAACACCGCATCAATGCGGCCACCTACTTGCGCCAATGCTTTATGCATTTTGTCGTGAATGGCATTCAAAGTGGCCATATCAAAATAGCCACGCGCAATGCCAGACTGATTGGTCGCCACGGCCACGCGGTAACCATGCTGGTTGAGTAGCGCAATCGCTTCCAGGCTGCCAGGAATCGGAATCCACTCGTTTGGATTTTTGATAAAGGTCGCACTGTCGCGGTTAATCACGCCGTCACGGTCAAGAATGACTAATTTCATGCATACACTCCTGACGGCAACGGGATTAACTGGCCAACTTGGACAAATCTGCGACGCGGTTCATGGCCTGATGCAAGGTCGCCAGCAACCCCAGGCGGTTAGCCTTGAGTGCTGGATCATCCGCATTCACCATCACGGCGTCAAAGAAGGTATCCACCGGTGCCTTGAGAATCGCCAGCGCCTGCAATGAAGCGGTGTAATCACCGGTTTCAAACAACTGGTCAGCCTTGGGTTTGGTTTCAGCCAGTGCCTGATGCAACGCTTTTTCAGCAGCCTCTTGCAGCAACTCTGCCTTCACCTCGGCCTTCACTTCGCCTTCCACTTTTTTCAGGATATTTGACACACGTTTGTTGGCAGCCGCCAGCGCAGGCGCTTCGGCCAGGTTAGCAAAGGCTTGTACGGCGCTTAAGCGGCGTGGCACTTCGGCTAACTGATTCGGTGACAATGACAATACCGCATCCACCTCTTGCGCACTCGCGCCCTGGTCACGCAGGTTCACGGCCAAGCGGTCAAAACAGAAGGCTTTGATCGCTTCGGCCACTTCTTGCCCGCCATTAAAGACGCTCAATGTTTGTGCGATGAGCTGGTCTAAGGCCAATGGTAAATCTGTTTCCATCAGCATGCGTAAAATCCCCAGTGCCTGGCGACGCAAGGCAAACGGATCTTTATCGCCTGTTGGTTTCTCACCAATACTGAAGAGGCCAACCAGCGTTTCCAGCTTATCTGCCAATGCCACGACTACACCCACCTGACTACGCGGCAATTCGTCACCGGCGAACCGTGGGCGGTAATGGTCTTCAATGGCATAAGCCACGTCATCGGCCAGGCCTTCATGCTGGGCATAATAGCGGCCCATAATGCCTTGCAGTTCCGGGAACTCGCCAACCATATCAGTCAGCAAGTCGACTTTGGACAAGCGGGCGGCTTGCGCCACTTTGGCCACAAAACCATCGCCACCAATCTGTTGGGCAATGGCAGAAGCAATCGCGACCACGCGCTCATTGCGCTCGCCTTGCGAGCCTAGCTTGTTGTGGTAGACCACTTTACCCAGGCCAGCCAAACGGCTTTCCAGCGTCTTTTTGCGGTCCAGGTCAAAGAAGAACTTGGCATCGGCCAGACGTGGACGCACCACACGCTCGTTACCACCAATCACCTTACTAGCATCAGCAGGATTAATGTTGGAGACGATCAAAAATTTGTTGGTCAGCTTGCCACTCGCATCCAGCAAGGGAAAGTATTTCTGGTTGGCCTTCATGGTCAAAATCAGGCACTCTTGCGGCACAGCCAAAAACTCTTGTTCAAACTGGCCCAGCAATACGTTCGGGCGCTCCACCAGCGCAGTCACTTCATCCAGCAAGGCATCGTCATCAATCGGGTTCAACCCTTGCTTGTCAGCGGCGGCTTGTAATTGCTTCACAATCTCGGCACGGCGCGCATCAAACCCGGCAATCACCGCACCTTCTTCGATCAACTGTTGCGCGTACGTATCCGCAGAAGTGATGGTAACCACTGGCTGCTTGGCCTCAAAGCGGTGGCCCTGGGTCGTATTGCCCGCAGACAAGCCCAGTACAGAAACTGGCACCACCTCGCTGCCATGCAACGCTACCAGGCCATGGGCTGGGCGCACAAAATTCACGCTCTCCCAGCCATCGTTAATCTGGTAAGTCATCACTTTGGGGATGGGCAGCTTGGCCAGCGTCTCATCCAGTGCCTTTTGCAGACCTTCGGCCAAAGTGGCGCCAGCCTGCGTCGCATCCAAAAACAGAATATCCGCTTTGCCATCGTTTTCTTTACGCAACTTGGCAACGGCACTTTCGCCCTCGCCCAAGGCCTGCAATTTTTTCAGCAGCGCAGGCGTTGCATTGCCGTTGGCATCGAGGCCCACCGTCGCTGGCATCAGTTTTTGCGCCACTTGTTTATCTGCCGCTTTAGCAGACACATTCGTCACATGCGCAGCCAAGCGGCGCGGCGAAGCAAAGGTGCTGACGGTGCTGTCGTCTGCCAGCAACCCTGAGGCCTTCAGGCTGTCAGCCAGCACACCACTAAAAGACTCGCCCAGTTTTTTTAATACTTTTGGCGGCAGTTCTTCGACAAATAATTCAACTAACAGATTGCGGGTACTCATGCGGCGGCTTTCTTGTTTTGTTCTGCTTGTTCGCTGTCCAGTTTGGCCAACACTTCGTCGGCCCAGGCTTTAGGCGCC
>CAYPZE010000066.1:0-10019 GCA_964415305.1 uncultured Methylotenera sp. | reverse complement strand
AACTTAGGCGGTAAGCAAGTTAACCTTAAGTTTGCTAAGAAGTTGGCTGAGCAGACTGACCCGGCGAAGATCGCGGCTATGACCCGCATGGGAGCTATGGCACGTACTCAAGATGCTATCTACGAAATGTGGGTAAACAGTATCCTGTCCGGCCCAACCACACACGTAGTTAACGCTATGGGTAACTCCTTGGTTGCACTGCTGACTGTGGCTGAGAAAGGAACCGCTGCCGCTGTAGGTAAAATCTTCAGAGGCGGAGCTGCTGACCGTGTGAAGCTTGGGGAAGCTCAGGCGCAACTGTTCGGCATGGTCGAGGGCTTAAAGGATGTATTCTCTATCACTGGGGAAGGCCTCAAGGCTGTACGTCAGGCCGCTGGCGAAGCTGTTACAGGCGACTTCAGTGCTGCTAAGGGTACACTTAAGTCCGCTGAAGATCAGTTCGGAGGTGTCTACCAGTCCTTCGCTAACGATACTCCTATCCTGGACAATGCCCTGTATGGCACTAAAGAGTTCGACCTCCAGACTCCTGCAATATCAGCTCAGGGTTTAGACCTGACTGGGTGGCAAGGTAGCGTGGCCGATGTACTAGGCGCGATTATCCGCACTCCTGGCCGTGTCCTGACGACAACTGATGAAGTGTTCAAGACGATTCACTACCGTGGGGAGTTGAAGGCACAGGCTTACCGCCAGGCTAAGTCTGAAGGCCTCGAAGGTGAAGCCTTCATTAACCGCCTAGGTGAGCTTGTAGCAGCTAGAGAAACACCTCAGGGTGGCGATCAGTTGTCTATGCAAGCCCTTGAAGCTGCCCGTAGAGGTACGTTCACGAATAGCTTAGGTGATGTGGGTAAGTTTATGCAGTACGCGGCCTCTAAGATTCCTGGAGCGCGTTATGTGTTCCCGTTTATCCGTACTCCGGCAAACATCATGAACTACACCTGGGAGCGTACACCTGTTCTGAACGTACTGAACAATCAGATGCGCGAAGACTTCCTAGCTGGAGGTGTCCGTAGGGATACAGCCGTGGCTAAGACAGCAATCGGTGGGGCTTTCTACATCATGGCAGCACAGTTAGCCGCTGAAGGTAAGATCACAGGACACCTGGACAAGAAGTCATCCGCAGAGAAACTGGGAGGACAGCAAGCGTACTCAATTAAAGTGGGAGATACCTACTATGCGTACAACCGCTTAGACCCTATTGGTATGATTTTCGGTTTAGCTGCTGACTTCTCAAACCTGACAGGTAACATTGATGACGGAAGACGTAACGACATTTCAGCCGCTATGATTACCGCTATCTCCAGCAACCTCCTGTCTAAGTCATACCTAAGCACTGCTTCGGAGTTGTTCCAGATCATCGGTAACGTGGAGCAGACTGAGCGTTCTACACAGTTCGCACGCTTTATCAACCGTCAGACTGCTTCCTTCATACCCTTTAGCTCCCTTGTCCGCACGGTAAGACGCAACGACGACACTACAGTACGTGAAGTGTGGGACTTAATGGACACCTTGAAGAACTCTGTACCGGGCTACAGTAAAGACTTGTTCCCACACAGGAATGTCTTTGGAGACCCTGTAGTGTACGGCGGTGGACTGGGGCCGGACATTGCTTCTCCTATCTACACCAGTAAGGAGAGCGACAACCCGGCAGCTAACGAGATTGCAAGATTGAACATCGACTTGCAGTTACCCGCTAGGACAATCGCTAGTGGCAAGGGTACGCAGTCTATCGACCTCACGCATGAGCAGTATGATCGCTACGTGGCTTTAGCTGGTAACGAGGCTAAGGTGTTCCAGGGCAAAGGCTTCAAGGATTACTTGACGGAATTTGTACAGACACCTAAGTACCTCGAAGGCTCAGACGATGTGGGCGACTATGACGGACTTAAGCGACTTGAGATTGAAACCTTGTACGCTTCGGCTAAGAAGGTCGCACTGTATCAGCTCCTGGACGAGTTCCCAGACTTGAAAGCTAAGTACATGCAAAACATCAAGAACAGGGGGAACGCTCTTAAAGGCGCTCCAGTAATCCCTATCTTAACTGAAGCTGACTAACAGCTTTACTTGAACCCTCTAGGAGAAATCCTTGAGGGTTTTCGCCTATGGCGCAACCACTCTTAACTTTATTATCGTTGGACTGCCCTCTAACAATACCCCGCCATTATCTTTTTCTATACGAGGAAAAACCCCCTGTGAAGCTACTTCCTTATTCCAGTAGTTTTGAAACCAGATTGCTTTTTCAAGAGGCCGTCCTTCAAACTGGTTTAATTTAGAGTGTATGTGATTGATAATATGGTTAGCTGAGTAATCCAGTATCACTGTCCCCGGCCTAAAGTTGTTAGGAGTGTAGTCTCTATAATCAGTCATGTAATTAAAGAAATACTGGCCGTCAAAATCTTCTAAGAAATGCTCCTTATACCCCACACCGTAAAGATTAATATCTTTGAGCACACTCTCGGATACAACAGTTCGTGGATAGATGGCTACGTTTTTCTCAAGTTCATGAGCTTCTATGAATGGTCTACCGAAAACTAGGTCATTATCATGATATAACAAACCAACTGTAAGACCGCCTCTGACGAAGCAACCGTGATTTAGCAAGTTGAGTGTAAGCCACTTTATTGAAGAAAGCATTTGTCGCAAACCTTCGGCAGACCTATTTGAAGAGGCAACGATGCAATCTGAGAAGTGAGTAAAGATAAATCCTGTCAGTGGGTTATTGCACAGGGTATCTCGAATAAGCTGTAACTCTCGAATAATATTTTTTCGTACTTCTAAATCGGTATCAGCTTGTACAACCTGAGCGCTAAATCCCAGTATATCTATAAAAAGGACATACTTTTCCGAATAATCAGAACCGGTCATCTCAACCCTATATTAGTTAATGACAGCTGAACTCTACTTCACAAATGCCATACGTGTACACACAGAATTTAGGAAGCATTATCACAACATATTTATTGATTTGTCTTTAAATGTGTTACACAATAGTGTTACACACAGCCACACTCAACTCTATATAAGTCATTGATTATTAATGAATCATTACGGAGTTTCAGGAATCCCTCCTTCTCCGCCAGCATTTTGGTAATCTGAGTTGGGGGTGTGGCTTTTAATGGCTCAGGATTGCAAGGCGCGAATCTCTGGCAGATTACGCCACCAGCCATACACATCCATGCCGCAGCCAAACACATAGCGGTTAGGCACGGTTAATCCCACCACATCCGCCTGTAGCGGTTTTTGCAGACCATTGTCTTTTTCAGTGAGCACGGTCGTGATGACACGGCTTGCCCCGGCCTGCTGGCAATATTCCACCACCGCGGCCAGCGTGATACCTTCATCCAGAATATCGTCCACCACTACAACCGTTTGCCCAGCCAGATCAAGCTCTGGCTGTTTGCTCCAGACGATCTCTTGCCCGGCTGTGCCGTGATAGCGATTGGCTTGCAGGTAATCCAGTCGGGCGGGCGTGTTCAGGCGAGTCATTAATTGACCGGCCAGGTATAGTCCGCCCCGCATCACACATAACAGCACCACTGACTGCTTGTCGGATAAGTGGTCACGCAACTGATCAGCCATGCGATCAATCGCAAGGCTGACCTCGGCGGCGGTAAATACCACTTCCGAGTGGGCAATCCAGAAATCTGGCGATTGCGTGGCTGCTGCAGACATGCGACTTAGATGTCCAGTGACTTCAAATAGCTTCTAAAGCTTTCTGCAATTTCAGGATGCTTAAGCCCCAGCTCAACGTTGGCCTGCATAAAGCCGAGTTTGCTGCCGCAGTCGTAGCGTTTGCCTTTGTAGCGATAAGCCATGACTTTCTCGTGGGCCATCAACGCAGAAATGCCGTCTGTCAGCTGAATCTCGCCACCCTTGCCTGGTTTCACATGCTCCAGACAATCAAAAATGCGCGGACTTAATACATAGCGGCCAACCACAGCCAGATTAGAAGGCGCTTCTTCTGGTTTTGGTTTTTCTACCATGCCTTTTACTTCCAACAAGTCTTCTGTGAGGGCAACGGCATCCACCACCCCATAGCTGCTGGTTTCTTCCGGTGCCACAGTTTCAATGCCCAAAATCGAGCATTGCTGTTCGGCGTACATATCGACCATTTGTTTGGTGATAGACACATCGCCTACCAGCAAATCGTCCGCCAGCAACACGGCAAACGGCTCGTTACCAACCACGGGTTTTGCGCATAACACTGCATGGCCCAGGCCCAATGCCTGTGACTGGCGAATAAATACGCAACTGACGCCTTTTGGCAAAATGCTGTGCACGATGTCGAGCAGTTTTTGTTTGCCCGCGGCTTCGAGCTCAGCTTCTAGCTCATACGCTTTGTCAAAATGGTCGGCAATCGAGCGTTTGTTGCGGCCGGTGATAAAAATCAGCTCAGTGGCACCGGCGGCAATCGCCTCTTCTGCCGCATATTGAATCAGCGGTTTATCCACCACAGGCAGCATCTCTTTGGGGCTGGCTTTGGTCGCCGGCAAGAAACGGGTGCCTAGCCCTGCCACTGGAAACACTGCTTTTGTAATTTTTTTCATGGTCGTATCCTAGTAAAAATAATAATAAAAATAATCAAAAATGATCTAAATATTGAGTATGGATTTTAATTTTAATAACAGCACGGCACTCGCCAGGAGTGCCGTGATCGCATTCGCAACAATCACCGGCCAATCCTGAATCAGGATGCCATAAACCAGCCACAGCAACACGCCCACTGTAAAAATAGTATACATGGGCAATGAAATACCGCTTAAGTCTCGGGTGCGCCATGATTTTAGCACTTGAGGGACAAATGCTAGCGTAGTGCACACGGCTGCCATTGAGCCAATACAGGTGGTTAGCGTCATCATTTCAAATCTTCTACTTCGGCACCAAACGTCTGTAACTTGAGCTTTTTCAGCTGGTCTCGATACTGAGCTGCTTTTTCAAACTCCAGGTTCTTGGCCGCGTCATGCATGGCTTTTTCGATCCGCTTGAGCTCTTTGGTCAAGGTTTTTTCGCTCATGCTTTCATAGCTGGCTTGCTCCTGCGCGGCCTTGCGCTCGCGCTGAGCTTCGTCTTTGTCATACACGCCATCAATAATATCCTTGATGCGTTTAGTCACGCCCTTGGGCGTGATGCCATGCTCGGCATTAAAGGCCAATTGGATGGTGCGTCTGCGATCGGCTTCATCCATCGCCAGCTTCATGCTGCGTGTAATCTTGTTACCGTAAAAAATCACCTTGCCGTTGAGGTTACGCGCCGCACGGCCCGCAGTTTGAATCAATGAGCGCTCAGAGCGTAAAAAACCTTCTTTGTCAGCATCGAGCACGGCGACCAGCGATACCTCAGGAATATCCAGACCCTCGCGCAACAGGTTAATCCCCACCAGCACATCAAACTCACCCAGGCGCAAGTCGCGGATAATCTCCACGCGCTCGACTGTATCAATATCACTGTGCAGATAGCGCACTTTGACGCCATGCTCGCTTAAATAATCGGTCAAATCCTCTGCCATGCGTTTGGTCAGCGTGGTAGCCAACACGCGCTCACCCACGGCCACGCGCAATTTAATCTCGCCGAGCAAATCGTCCACTTGCGTATCCGCCGGTTTGACCGTGATTTCAGGGTCTACCAGGCCAGTTGGGCGCGCGATCATTTCGACCACTTGCTGCTGGTGATTTTTTTCGTACTCTGAGGGGGTCGCTGACACAAACACGCACTGGCGCATAATGCGCTCAAACTCTTCAAACTTAAGCGGCCGGTTATCCATGGCAGAAGGCAAACGCCAGCCATAATCCACCAGGTTGGATTTACGCGAGCGGTCACCCAGATACATGCCGCCGACTTGCGGCACGGTGACGTGGCTTTCATCAATAATCATCAACGCCTGCTCAGGCAAATAATCAATCAGGGTTGGCGGCGGGTCACCCGGACTGCGCCGGGTTAAATGGCGGCTATAGTTTTCAATGCCTTTACAAAAGCCAATCTCATTGAGCATTTCGAGGTCAAACCTTGTGCGCTGTTCTATGCGTTGCGCCTCAACCAGTTTGTTTTCGCTCAAGAAAAAACTTACGCGCTGACGCAACTCCTCTTTAATTGTTTCCATCGCCCGCACGGTCGCCTCACGCGCCGTCACATAATGACTGGAAGGAAAAATACGGAAGTTATGGATTTTATTAAAGACTTGCCCAGTGAGTGGATCAAACAACTGGATGCTATCGATTTCGTCATCAAACAGGCTGATACGCACGGCGGTTTCACTGTTTTCTGACGGAAACACATCGATAATATCGCCACGTACCCTGAAGCAACCGCGGCTAAAATCAAAATCGTTGCGGTCGTACTGCATGTTAATCAACTGCGTCACAATGTCTTTTTGCGCGACTTTTTTACCCTGATGAATATGCAGCACCATGCCATGGTATTCACCAGGATCACCAATACCGTAAATGGCCGACACCGTCGCCACGATCACCGTATCTTCACGCTCCAGAATCGCTTTCGTGGCCGACAAGCGCATCTGCTCAATGTGCTCATTGATACTGGAGTCTTTTTCAATAAATAAATCGCGCGAAGGCACGTAGGCTTCTGGCTGATAGTAGTCGTAATAACTGACAAAATACTCGACCGCGTTGTTGGGAAAAAACTCCCTGAATTCGCTGTAAAGCTGCGCGGCCAGTGTTTTGTTAGGCGCCATGACGATGGCCGGTTTGCCGGTACGGGCAATCACATTGGCCATGGTGTACGTTTTGCCCGAGCCGGTCACACCGAGCAAGGTTTGAAATTTCAAGCCATCCTCAATGCCTTGCGTCAGTTTTTCAATCGCCTGAGGCTGATCGCCAGCAGGTGGAAACGGCTGGTGTAATTCGTATTTGCTGCCTGGAAAAGTGACGATCACAAGAACAATCTGGAAACAAGAATGGTATAAATAATATTTTAACTGTTTTTTGTAGTCACAAGCGCAGGATTTACAATTTTCGCGGATGTTTGCCGTCTGAACTTTTATCGCAAGAATCAGTCATTTTACAAACGCCAAAACAGCCTCTCGGGAGATCACGTGAAACACTTGTTTTTAGCATGCATGCTACTCGGCACATCCGTTGCCAACGCTTATAACCAGCAAGCACTGATGGAGGCCTATTTTGGTGTCGTCATGATCCGTGGCTACAATATGGACGGGGGCATGGCGTATGGTTCCGGTGTGGTTGTCGCAGACAACAGTGTCGTCACCAACTGCCATGTGTTACGCGCCACCAAGCAACCCTGGGTGTCGCGCGGCGAGGACAGTTACCCGATCACCGAAGTGCGTGCCGATGCCTGGCACGACCTCTGTTTAGTCACCACCCACAATATGCCGTTTAAACCGGTGCTGCGCGGCAGCAGTCTCAGCCTAGCGCGCGGACAGGAAATCACCGCCATCGGCCACTCTAATGGTGTGCCAGCACCCATTACCTCAGTGGGCGAAATTCAGGGTCTTTACCCCACGCAACCAGGCAATATGATACGCAGCAGCGCCAAGTTTCTGATGGGCGCCAGCGGCAGCGGCCTGTTTGATATGGACGGCCGATTGGTTGGCATCAATACCTTTAAAACCGCAGGCAACGGCGGCAGTATTCACTTTGCGCTACCAGTAGAGTGGCTGGAAACACTGGCAAAAATGCCTGCTAGCAGCGAGTTTCCGGTGCATGGCAAAGCCCTGTGGGAGGAGGACGAAGACAAAAAGCCTTTTTATATGCGTGCCGCGGTGCCCGAGTCACGCCAAGACTGGGCCGCCCTGCAAAAGGTGAGCAGTCTGTGGACACAACAAGAGCCCACCAGCGCCGATGCCTGGTTTAGTCTGGGCCTGGCACAGCTCTCATTAAAACAATTCGATGCTGCCGCAAACGCCCTAGATCAAGCAGTCAGCCTGGACCCGCAGTTTATTGAAGCCTGGTTCCGGCGCGGCGAAGCTGCCCAACAACTCGGTGACCAGCAAACCGTGCAAAAAATTGAGAAGCAATTACAAAACATAGACCCTTTGCTAGCCTCTGCTTATCAGGCTTACCTCGCTTGCGACAAAGACTGCCCAAAATAACGGGTTGATTATTTTAGAAAAAACCAGGCTCGGCAGCTTCCACAGCCTTGGTTTTTTGCGTAAAATATTGCGTTTTTCATTTTTTTGCAGTCCGCCATCCGCGGCCTGTTTGTGCATCGTCGACCAACAAGGAAGCAATCTTGAGCCAAGCTGCCGCCATCGTGCTGTCTGCACGTGTGTTATCCATTAAAGAATCCCCAACTTTGGCCATTACCGCCAAAGCTGCGAAATACAAATCTGAAGGTCGCCCGATTATTGGACTGGCTGCAGGTGAGCCAGACTTTGATACGCCACAGCATATTAAAGATGCTGCCAAGGCCGCGATTGACGCCGGTTACACCAAATACACCCCAGTCAGCGGTATTCCGTCGCTTAAAAAAGCCATTGTTAACAAGTTTAAAAATGAAAACGGCTTTGACTACGCCTTAAACGAAGTGATTGTCGGCGTCGGTGGCAAGCAAACCATTTTCAACCTGTGCCTGGCCGTGTTAAACCCTGGCGATGAAGTGATTGTGCCTGCGCCTTACTGGGTGAGCTATGCCGACATTGCCATGGTAGCCGAAGCCAAACCGGTGATTATTGAGTGCGGCATTGAGCAAGGCTTTAAATTGCTGCCCGCGCAACTCGAAGCCGCGATTAACGCCAACACCAAGCTGGTGATGTTCAACTCCCCTTCTAACCCAACCGGCGCTGTATACACTCTGGACGAGTTAAAAGCCTTGGGTGAAGTGTTGCTCAAACATCCACACGTATTAATTGCCACCGATGATATGTATGAACACGTCAACCTGACAGGTGATAAATTCCATAACATCCTCAACGCGACGCCTGGCCTCAAAGACCGCTGCATCGTGCTAAACGGTGTTTCCAAAGCGTATTCTATGACTGGCTGGCGGATTGGTTATGCAGCAGGCCCGGCTTACATCATCAAAGCGATGGAAATCCTGCAAAGCCAGTCGACCAGCAACCCGGCCTCGATTTCGCAATATGCGGCCGAAGCAGCACTCAGCGGCTCACAAGACTGTATCAAGCCAATGGTCGCTGCGTTCCGTGAACGTCACAAATATGTGGTTGACCGCTTTAACGCCATGCCCGGCCTCAGCTGTTTAATGGCAGGCGGTGCGTTCTACGCCTTCCCCGATGCGCGCCAGGCGATTGCCAGCCTGCACCAGGCAGGCAAAATCAACGCCGCCACAGACATGGCTCTGGCTGAATACCTGCTGGAGCAACACAATGTCGCCGTCGTCCCAGGCTCAGCCTTTGGCGCAGAAGGCTATTTCCGCATCTCGTTTGCCACCAGCATGGAAAACCTGCGCGAAGCACTCGATCGCATTGAAAAAGCATTGAGCTAAGCAGCAATCGCTGATCATAAAAAAAGCGCCCGAGGGCGCTTTTTTTTGTTTGAATATTTAAAGCATTAATCTTTAATAAAATCTTTAATCAGGTTTTGCTGTAAGGCCACGTCGCTAGGCAGACCTGCACTTGCCATCAGATCGACCACCTGGCTCACCGGCAGGCTAGCAGATTGCACAGTTGCAGACGCAGGGTCCTGAATCAAATCTTCAATATGCAGCGCAACCGGTGCCTCTGCCGCAAAGGCGCTAAAGCTGGCACTTTCTGGCATCGTCTCTAGTAACGGAGACAAATCCAGCACATCATCTTTAGACTGAATCGCAGACAGCACTTGCTGTAACAACCAAGGGTTCACCGCGTCATCACTACTGTTAGCCACAAAGTCGGCGCCCAACTGCGCGCTTAACGTGATCGTCTGCGACTCACTCACCTGCACCATTCCACCCACAGTGGTTTCAACGGTCACCGCTGCACCGTGACTGGTCACCAAGCGGTCACCCTCACGCAACCAGTCTCCGGCTGCCAGCTGATGATGCTGGCCGCGGGCATCAATCACCTCGGCCACGCCATCTACACTTGCAATTTTTCCAATCATGGTTCGCCT
>CAYPZE010000065.1:0-10327 GCA_964415305.1 uncultured Methylotenera sp. | reverse complement strand
GAAGGCCCAGGTGGTAGCGATAGCGCCCAGAACGTAGTGAGCACCGCCCACGTGGGTGCTTTTCTCGTAGCTGGCGGAGAGAGAGGGATTGGTACCCTCGATAGAGTTCTCCCTATGCCACCTTTCCAGGGTGGTGACTTAAACCGCTCATCCATCTCTCCGAAAGAAGGCGCGATTATAGCCCATAAAACTCGTTGCTGCCAAACAATTTAATCGATTTCTTGATGCCTGCTTTGGTCAAATTTGGTGTTAAAAATGCACTGTATAACACCACTTAGCACTCTTATAAATCATCAAAAAGTTATCTAAAAAGGCTTGCTTTTGTCAGCCTGAAGGTTTAATGTTTAGCACACAAACAGCGGCCAAAGCCTTGTAAAATAAGGTGTTAAGCCATGTTTATCGCGATAGTTAATTGCGGTTTGATGTAAGCGGTTTGGAGCGCAGTTCTGCTACAACATTAATAGAAAAAATACAGGAGTAACTATGAGTTTGGATCTTCTTAAGGCCATGGGAGTCAAAGTCCCATACAAAGCCAAGTATGACAACTTTATCGGTGGCAAATGGGTAGCGCCGGTTAAAGGTGAGTATTTTGATGTGATTTCACCCATTACCGGGAAGCCATATACACAGGCGTCGCGTTCTAGTGCTGAAGACGTCGAGCTGGCTTTGGATGCTGCGCATGCCGCGGCAGACAAATGGGGTAAAACTTCGGTTGTAGAACGTTCAAACTTGTTGTTGAAAATTGCAGACCGCATCGAGCAAAACCTGGAGCTGATTGCCACTGCTGAAACCGTGGATAACGGCAAACCAATCCGCGAAACCATGAATGCGGATATTCCTTTGGCCGCTGATCATTTCCGTTATTTTGCGGGTGCTTTGCGCGCGCAAGAAGGCAGCATCAGTGAGTTGGACGAACATACCGTGGCCTATCACTTCCATGAACCTTTGGGCGTTGTGGGCCAGATTATTCCCTGGAACTTCCCTATTTTGATGGCTGCCTGGAAACTGGCGCCAGCAGTGGCAGCAGGCAACGTGGTGGTGATGAAACCTGCGGAGTTTACGCCTATCAGCTTGCTGATTTTGATGGAAGTGATTGCAGACCTGGTGCCACCAGGCGTGATCAACATCGTCAACGGCTATGGCCGTGAAGTTGGTGCACCTTTGTCTACCAGCAAACGTATCGCTAAAATCGCCTTTACCGGCTCAACTGCCACAGGCCGCTACATTGCACAAGCCGCTGCCAGCAACCTGATTCCAGCCACGCTAGAATTGGGCGGTAAATCGCCTAACGTTTTCTTTGAAGACATCATGGACGCTGATGATGACTTTTTGGACAAAGCCGTTGAAGGTCTGGTGTTGTTTGCCTTTAATCAGGGTGAAGTCTGTACTTGCCCTTCCCGTGCCTTGATTCAAGAATCCATTTACGACAAGTTTATGGAGCGTGTGTTGCCACGCGTCGCCGCAATCAAGCAAGGCAACCCGCTGGACCCTAACACCATGATTGGTGCACAGGCCTCTCAAGACCAGGTTAACAAGATTCTGTCTTACATGGATATTGGTCGCCAGGAAGGTGCTCAGCAACTGTGTGGCGGTGAGCGTAACATTTTGGGTGGAGATTTGGCAGAAGGCTATTACATCAAGCCAACGCTGTTCAAAGGCCATAATAAAATGCGTATCTTCCAGGAAGAAATTTTTGGGCCAGTGTTGGCGGTGACCACATTTAAAGATGAAGCAGAAGCCTTGAGCATTGCAAACGACACGATCTTTGGTTTGGGCTCTGGCGTGTGGACCCGTGACGGCAGCCGCGCTTACCGTATGGGTCGTGGCATCAAGGCAGGCCGTGTCTGGACCAACTGTTACCACGCATACCCGGCACATGCTGCCTTTGGCGGTTATAAAGAGTCAGGGATTGGCCGCGAAACGCACAAAATGATGCTCGATCACTACCAGCAAACCAAAAACATGCTGGTCAGCTACAGCCCGAAAAAATTAGGATTCTTCTAATTTAAAGGGTCAAGCAAAACAAGTATGCAAGTTTGAAAAAAGGGGCGAATTTTTCGCTCCTTTTTTTATCTATAATGACAGTATGGCAACCATTAACAGGGGTGAGACAAATGACTGAACGGGTATCAGCAACACCAGCGGCCGTTGCATTGATTGAACAATTAACCGCACAACATGGCCCTATCGTTTTCTTCCAGTCTGGTGGCTGTTGCGAAGGCAGTGGCCCCATGTGTTTACCCGCTGCTGAGTTTCGACCTAGCCCGGCGGATGTCAAACTGGGTGAATTGCCTGGCGGCGCCGTTTTTTACATGAGTGACAGCCATTTTAGCTTTATGCACAGCACACATACCATCCTGGATGCCATGCCTGGCTCCAGCGGATCTTTTTCTTTAGACGGTGGGAGTGGCATGGCCTTTATTACGCGTGGCCGTCTATATTCTGATGAGGAATTGACGCAGCTGCAGCCAGAGCAACGCATAGGCTTGCAATAAATAAAAAAGGCATCCAAGGATGCCTTTTTTTGAGACGACCACACAACATCAGAATCCCAGACTTTCCAGCAGGTCATCCACTTGTTCTTGGTTGGCGACCACATCTACCGTGTTGTGCGGATCAATTTGTGGCCCATTCAACAAGGAGTCCTCATCTTTTTTCACCTGTGGCGCAAAGTCGACCAGCACTTGCACCAGTTGTCTTTCAAGATCCTGTGCCAGAGTGGTGACCTTTTTAATCACTTGCCCGGTTAAGTCCTGAAAGTCCTGCGCCATCATGATGTCCATCAATAGCGACTTTGTCGTCGTGGTATGTTCATTGGCCATGGCTAAGTAAGCGAAGGTTTCCTGCACCACAGCATCGTACTCCGACTTTAACGAGGCACGCTGCATCACTTCTTCCCAACGCTGCTTTAATGCTGCTGCGCGGTCTGCCAATTCAGACTGCAGCGGTGTGGCTTGGTCTGTCGCATTCAATACCCGCTCAGCGGCCTGTTCCGTCATTTTAGCAACATAGCTCAAGCGATCACGCGCATCAGGAATTTCCTGTGCGACTTGCTCCAGCACCTTGTCATAGCCCAACCCACTCAAGCTGTCATGCAGCGAGCGTGTCATGTGACCAATCCGGCTGATCATTTCTTCTTGTTGATTTCCATTCAGGTCCTGCATGATGGTAGCAGCAATGTCCACCACAATATTGTCCTGATTCGGATTGACAGCTTCGGTCATGGTTACACCTCGCCTTTTTCCAATTTTTCAAAGATTTTTGATAATTTCTCTTCTAGGGTTGCTGCCGTAAATGGTTTCACCACATAACCATTTGCTTTGGCTTGCGCTGCCGCGATGATGTTTTCTTTCTTCGCCTCAGCCGTGACCATCAAAACTGGCAGCTTGGATAATTTGTTGTCTGCGCGGATATTCTGCAACATAGTTAAACCATCCATGTTCGGCATATTCCAGTCTGATACCACAAACTCAAAATCACCATTACGCAGTTTATTCAATGCATCAGCGCCATCTTCGGCCTCCTCCACATTGTTATAACCCAACTCCTTGAGCAGGTTACGTACGATTCTACGCATGGTGGAAAAGTCGTCCACTACCAGAAATTTTGTATTAGGGTTGCCCATTTGTTACTCCACTATCATTAGTTACCTATCCCGTAGCATTGATTATCTGATAAATGACGCACAATGCTATTGTCGATAAAACCGGGATTTGTCTGTTTGTTCACCACTACGTTACACACGCAGGGCACGTTCACTATTAGTAGCTAAATAATGCAGCACCATACGCGGCAGGTCTTTAAGATGCCCTACCTCATGGACGCCACCATGTGCGACCGCTTCGCGCGGCATGCCATATACGACACAGCTCTCTTCATTTTGCGAGAAATTATAGGCGCCGGCATTCTTCATGCGCAGCATACCCGCCGCGCCGTCTTTGCCCATGCCGGTGAGGATAATCCCCACCGCGTTTTTACCCGCATTCAAAGCTGCAGAATCAAACAATACATCGACTGATGGCTTATGTCTATTGACTGGCTCACTGTCTGATAACTTGGTCACATAGTTAGCGCCACTCCTGCCCAGCAGCAAATGCTTGTCGCCTGGTGCAATATAAGCATGCCCTGGCAACACCCGCTCGCCATCCACCGCCTCTTTTACCGCAATCTTGCACAAAGTGTTCAAGCGCTCGGCAAAAGACTTGGTAAAGCCGGCTGGCATATGTTGAGTAATCAGAATCCCTGGGCAGTCGGATGGCATTTGCATCAACACTGATTTAATCGCCTCGGTACCGCCGGTTGACGCGCCAATAATCAGCAACTTTTCACTACTAATCAATGGGTTACGAATCGCATTCTGCTGTACCTGAGTGTTAGACGCCTTGGCAATACTTTGCAAGGTACTGACTTTAGCTCTGGAAGCGGTGCGAATTTTGTCGGTAATTTCGTCGGCATACTGCTGCATGCCCTGCGAAATGCCCATTTTGGGTTTGGTCACAAAATCGGTCGCGCCCAGCTCTAATGCGCGCAAGGTAATCTCTGAGCCTTTTTCAGTCAGCGTAGACACCATCAGCACCGGCATCGGGCGCAAGCGCATGAGTTTTTCCAGAAAATCCAGGCCATCCATGCGCGGCATTTCCACATCCAGCGTCAGCACATCCGGGTTCAGCTGTTTGATCATCTCCCGGGCGACCAGCGGATCCGGTGCGGTGCCCACCACTTCGAGGTCTTTGGTGTCATTGATAATCTCACTCAGCAAGCTGCGTATCAGCGCCGAATCGTCAATGACGAGTACTTTTGTTTTCATGGCTTGTCCTCTTTTTTTAATTATTATTTAAAACAAATCAATATCCCCACCCACATCGTTGGTCTGCAACTTGCTGGAGTAAGCTTGTTCGCGTTTGACCAAGGTGTAGTTGTTCAGTTGTTTCAGCTTTTTAACCAAGACCTTGCCGGTTTTTGGAAAAAAATATACCTTGCGTGGATAAATATCCAGTAAGTCTTCCCCCGTGACTTTAATGCCCTCATCTTTCAGGTATTTTTTGACGAACGCCGCATTACGGTCACCGACGTTGTTGGTGGTAAAGCTGCGCAACACATTGCCACCGCCAAAAATCTTTGCTTCCAGATTTTCCCGTTTGGCACCATTGCGCAATAACTGGTTAATCAGCACTTCCATGGCATACGTGCCATAGCGCATCGATTCTGACACCGGGCTGTCTTTATCTGCGGCCGCCCCATCGGGTAGCATAAAGTGATTCATGCCGCCAATCCCCGTGCGGCTATCACGGATACAGGCAGACACGCACGAACCAAGCACCGTGACAATCAGCATGTCTTTATCCGTGTAGTAATACTCCCCTGGTGATATTTTGGCCGCGTTTGTGTTAAACGTCCTGTCAAAATACAGGGTGGTTGAAATTTCTTCTTGCATGACACTCATGTCGATTTCCGATGCGTAAACAGGCTGGAACGTGCCGCGCCACTGGTTTTTAATTTATAGACGGTTTTTCCTAAGAGTTGCAGGTGATCGGACACATACAAAAAGTTTTCTGAGTGTCCGGCCAGCAACAAGCTGTCTTCATGCATTAAGGTGACAAATTTATCAATAATCTTGCCTTGTGTCGGCTTGTCAAAATAAATCATGACATTGCGACAAAAAATCACATCAAAGCCATCGTGAAATGGCCATTGTGCATCGAGCAAATTGAGCTGATGAAAGTGAATCAATTCACGCAGCGCTTTTTTCATGCGCACCAGGCCATCCTGCTTGCCGGTGCCGCGCTCAAAAAACTTGCGTACTCTGGCATCATCCATTTTTTTAATGCGATCCAGCGGGTAAACTCCAGCCGCGGCCGTTGCCAGCACATTGGTATCAATGTCGGTGGCAATAATTTCAACTGGCGGTTTGAGGGTGTTAAACGCTTCGCAGGCCGTCATCGCAATCGAATACGGTTCTTCACCGGTCGATGCCGCTGAACACCAGATACGGATGGGTTTGGCAGGCTTGCGTGCCGCGAGCTTGCTCAAATGTTCAGCTAATATCGGAAAGTGATGTTCTTCCCGAAAAAATGAGGTCAGATTCGTGGTCAGCGCATTGGTAAATGCCTGCCACTCATCTGCATTGTTATTATTTTCCAACGTGTCCAGATACTGTTTGAAGCTGAGCATATCCAGTGCGCGTAACCGCCGACCAATACGGCTGTACACCATATCGGTCTTTGCATCGGATAATGAAATGCCTGCATGGCGATAAATCAGACTTTTAATTCTGACGAAATCATCGCGCGTAAACAAAAACTCGCGCGCTTCCTGTTCTTGTTTTTTCAATGCACTCACTTCGTTATCCTATGCAAATCCGTTGGCTAAACATTGGCTAAAAAATTAAGCCTTTGTGGTATCGATACGATCTTTCATTTGTGCAATGGCCAATTCAATCTGTTTTTCTTCCTTGGCTTTGGCTTCAGCACTGGTGCGTGCATACTTGCTGCGCTCTTGCATTTGTGAGATGGCTAATGCGGCTGCCTGGTCATCTGCACGGCGGTTTTGCGCCTCTGGCGTTTGCGCGGCAAATGGGTGCAAGGCTTCTTTGTATTGTTTCACCACATCAGCGGCTTTAGGCTCGCGGGCAATCGCGGCTTTAATCGCCATTTTAGTTGCGCGATAGTTCCAGTCCTGAATACGGTCATCCATGTCTGCTTTGCTGTCGATAAATACGCCAACACAGATAAACACGTCATCCGCTTCTTCCAATGGGATGGTGCCATCAGCCACGCAATCCATCACAGCCATGGCAACGCCACGTTGTGCCGGGCCAAACATTTGTGTTGCCTGGCGACCATCTTTAATGGTCACTTTGTTAAACATCACTGTGTTTGGTTTTACCATCATGTTTGGCGCTGCAATCGCCAATAAACCGTTTACCCCTTGTTTTTGGTCGGTGAGCGTACGACAAAATGCGTCTTCTGCAGCGCTACCGCGTGGGCCCATAATTAAGTCAATGTGCGCCACATTTTTCAAATCCAAGCCACCCTCTGGGCGCTCTTCAATCACTAAACCTTCACCAATTAACACTCGATCAATCACAGCCATTTTTTTAACTCCTGATAAAAAGTACTACTTATTAAAGGGCGATTACTGCTGCCCTAACCGTTGCTGACCTGACGATATCCTTCGTCCCAGCCTGCATTTCCTGATTTGTGGCCAGGCACGGTTGCATGCCCATCCACAATAAATACACCTACCGCGGTTGCCAGCTCATTGGCATGATCCATCAGCGATTCTGCTGCTGCGGCTGCCTGTTCTACTAACGCAGTATTTTGTTGTGTCACATCATCCATGCGAATTACCGCATCATTGACCAAGGCAATGCCAGCGCTTTGCTCATTGGAGGCGGATGCAATTTCACCAATAATGACACTGACGCGTTTTACAGAATCCACAATTTCATGCATGGTGTTGCCGGCTTCTTCCACCTGACGACTACCCTCTGCGGTTTTGTTAACGGAGTCAGTGATTAACTCTTTAATTTCACGCGCAGCCACTGACGAACGCTGAGCCAAATTGCCCACTTCGTTGGCCACCACCGCAAAGCCTCGACCCTGCTCACCGGCACGTGCTGCTTCTACGGCTGCATTCAAGGCCAGAATATTGGTTTGGAAAGCAATGCTGTCGATAACAGAAATAATGTCTTCAATCTTGTGCGCGCTTTCGTTGATATCACTCATGGTGCTCACCACGGCATTGACCACTTCACCACCTTTGACCGCGACGTCTGAGGCTTGCGCCGCCAGATGATTAGCCTGTTTGGCATTATCGGCATTCTGTTTCACGGTCGAAGCCAGTTGATCCATGCTGGAAGCGGTTTTTTCGAGGTTAGCCGCCTGGTCTTCAGTGCGGCGGCTTAAGTCTGCATTGCCTTGCGCGATTTCTTTAGCAGCAATATTGATAGATTCAGCGGCGGTTTTGACGGTCAGCACGGGCTCGACGATCATATCCAGCGTCTGATTCATGCCCTCGACAATCTTGCGATAGTCGCCTGGATGTTTGGCAGCATTGGCGCGCACCGTCACACGGCCTTCACGGGCCGCTTCTGCCAGCATTTGTGCATCGGCATTCAAGGCTTTCAAATTGCTGCGC
The DNA here is from genome assembly GCA_964415305.1 of uncultured Methylotenera sp. GTDB lineage: Bacteria > Pseudomonadota > Gammaproteobacteria > Burkholderiales > Methylophilaceae > Methylophilus. Next base: position 2,188 of record CAYPZE010000065.1, on the reverse strand, counting down.
ACTTGCTCAATGGTTTCATTGATTTTTGCTTTTTGGCCTGGAAACTGTTCCAGCGGCGCGTCAAAGTTACCATCGCCAAACGCCTGCACACAGGCCATGGCTTTCTGGTTGAGTGCGATATGGCCAGCCACGATATTGTTGATGCTAGTTGCCAGCAACGAGAATTGGCCTTTAAACATATCGGCACGTAAGGTCATGTCGATATTGCCTTTTTCATGCTCGGCGTTGACCCAGTTCACAGAGTCGACAATGCCTTTGAGGTTGCCGCGAATGCGATCTACGCTCTTGTTCATGGCCGCTTTTTGGCCAGGCATGGCTTCCAGCTGAACCGTCAGGTCACCGCGGCCGATATTGTCCATCACCGCAATAAACTTCTCGGTATCGCTGACGTAGGCAGTCACCATCTGGTTCACGCCTTGCGCCACGGCTTTAAAATCACCATCAAACTGGCTGATATCCAGCAATGCATCAATGTCTCCTTGTGCATGTGCAGCAGAAACCTGCGCCATATCAGAAATCAGTGTTTTGACGTTATCCTTTAAGCTGTCAAAACTGACATTCAAAGCATTTAAATCACCAGGCAATGTTTCCAGCTGGGCGCTAAAATCACCGTGCCCCAGCAACTGCATAGAGTGACTGGTTTTGCGCAGGATATCGGCATGCATCTTGAGCATGCGATTAATCTCTTGCGCCATATTGAAATACTCGCCACTGAACTTGCTAACATCAATCATGGCCTTGATATTGCCTTTGGCATGCTCAGCGACAACATCCGTCATTTGCTGATCTAGCGTGCGTAATGTCGCCTTGGCCTGGTTTAAGGCCTGAATCACATTATCATCGCTATTGCCTTGCGACACTACGTTGCTGCTAAAGTCACCGCTGGCGATCCCTTTGGCCGCTTCCAGCGCTTCGTAAGTTTCACCACCTATATTGCGTCTGATCGCTGCAATCAATAAAGAGCCTACGCCGATACTGAAAAGAATCAAGCCAATATTCAGGCCATAATTAATCCAGTCGTTCTGGTTAATCAACACTGGCGTTTGCTGCTCGATACGTAAGGCACCATCGCTTGCCAGTTTGACCACATCGTCAACCACCAGTCTATGCTTTTGATAGGCTGCCTGCAATCTCTCGAGGGCTTGATCAATTTGTTTTTTATCTCCACTGCGGATCGCGGGAATCACCTCGTTATCACGCACGTTAAAGAACGCATTACCGCTCTCAAACAGAGGGCCAATCACTGTGTTTTTCAGGGCTGATTCTGGCAACTGTGTTTGCCAGTAATGTTGACGTTCTTCAAACGATTTTTTTAGTGTGTTGCCTTTATCTACCAGCACTTGCAAGGATTGATGATTTAAAGACACCATTTCCAGCACGGTGAGCCAGGATTCAATCAGGTATTCAGGGGGAGGCAATACATCAGCAATCAAATCCTTGTGATTCACAATTTGCTGATAATGTGAGCCTTGTATCGCTAGTTCACGATCGCCTAAGTTATCCAGGTAACTGGTCGTGACAATCCCGCCACCAAGCACAGCCAGCATTAAGCCCAACTGTGACTTCAGTGTCATACGAGAGAGTTTTCCCGCCAATGTATTTAACGATGGTGAGGACATGCTTACCACTCCTTAATTGATTCCAAATCCCGGTTACTGGCCTGTAGATCTTGTTTATTGGCCTATGTTGGTGATTATTCAACATTCAAGCCCGAATTGAATTGCCTGTAAAAAGGGGAATCTCGGCTCTTTTGCTGTAATTGCAACCCTAAAGAAATTTAAAGGCTCGTCATGGCCAGGTTGGCTTTTTACAAGGCTTGATAGCGATGTGCGTAACCTATGGTCAACAAAAAACCGGCTGCATCAACAGCCGGTTTTTGTGATTCACTTCCGGTTAAAATTCTTCCCAATCACTATCATCGGTGCCTGTTTTGGCCGATATCTTGGGCGCAGGGCTGGCCTGTGGTTTGGGTGCCGCCACAGGTCGTCCTGATGATGCACTGCTGAAACTGCTGGATACCGGGGGTGACGCAGGCTTATGAGTACTGACTTTAAAGCTGCTGGATTGACTGCTGTGTCCGAAGCCACTGCCGACACGGCCTTCCAGTTTGAACTGGCTAATCGCGTCTGCCAACTGATTGGCTTGATCCACCAGAGACTCAGCCGCCGCCGCTGCCTCTTCTACCAAG
>CAYPZE010000064.1:0-10357 GCA_964415305.1 uncultured Methylotenera sp. | reverse complement strand
GCGGTTGTCAGTTGACGTTGGTATTTAGCCTTGGTACCAGTCATACGGGCTGGGATGATTTTGAAGTTTTCAGAAACGAAATCTTTCAACAGATCTACGTCTTTGTAATCTACTTCTTTGATGCCTTCTGCGCTAAAACGGCAGTAACGGCGACGTTTGTACATATCTCTTGCCATGTGAAACTCCTTAAATTCTTTAATACTGTATTCGCTGTAATTCTTGTATATGCAGAACCACTTGTGTGCTTTTTGCACTGCGCTGCGCCAAAAAACCCTTCACTTTGATCTGATCGCCGCTTTGCAATGGCAGATTGGCTTTTTCACCAATCAGCACTGCGGGTAATACGCATTGCACTTTACGATTCATCCCAGCTTCTTGCTGCTCTGAATCATGTTGCAGTTGCAATCGCAACAAGGGTAAGCCTGCCGGTGTGTAACGCAACGCTTCGATCGTTTGAATCGTTGCCGCAATCACCAGCGTATTCACAACACTTAAGCAGCTGCCTCAGTGGTAGCAGCAGGTGCGTCACCAACGATGGTTTTGGATTTTTCCTCTTTCATCATTGGGCTTGGTGCTGTGACTGCTGTTTTCGTCGCGATTGTCAGGTGACGTAATACAGCATCGTTAAATTTGAAGCCGTGTTCCATTTCTTCCAGCACTTCTTGGCTCACTTCGATGTTCATCAATACGTAGTGTGCTTTGTGTACTTTTTGAATTGGATAGGCAAGTTGACGACGGCCCCAGTCCTCCAAACGGTGGATGTTGCCGCCATTGCCAGTGATTTGAGCGCGGTAACGCTCGATCATTGCTGGCACTTGTTCACTCTGGTCAGGGTGAACAATAAACACGATTTCATAGTGTCGCATGAGATTTCCTTGTGGTTATTAGCCACCTTCAGAACCAATCACGCACATGCCATGTGGCATACAGTGGTTGCGTACAAAGTGTGGCAAGGTTGCAAAGCACGCGATTATAAACCGGATTTCATGCTGCAATCAAGGATTTATTACCTTTGAGGTGGATTTTCCAGTGCCTTGTCTTCTTTTGGCAGGTAATAAGGGTCAGAGACGTAGCCCGGCCCTTTCATAATAATGATCACGATCAGGCCGATGATCATGGCGCCGATAAAAAACCAGAAGGTAAACAGCAAACCCAAAAACATTGCAGTGCGCTCAACATCATGCGTTAACAAGTCACCATGTTGCCACCAGGCATGCACTAACGGCGTTGCGAACACCAAGGTGCCCAACAACCACCATTTAGGCAGCTTTTTCAACAACTGCCACTCTTTATGACTAGGATAACGCACCCCATTTGGAAGTTTATTTAATCTACCCATGCGTTTTCAATCCGGCCCATGTATCCATACGATTATTTACTTTTGCATTTTAACGTAAGTATGACTATGTTTTAAAAGGAAAAATTCCATAATCCGCAGCAATTGATTTATATCAAGCATATTTTATAACGGCCACACAGACTATGATATTAAAGAAGCTGCAAAATACGCCGTAAAACCCTTGAGACCATAAAGACACAGCGGGCAAAGTTCGCCCTGCGCAAGAATAACTTGAGGTAACTGCATGCTGGTACAAAAAAAACAAACCCATTGGGAAGGCATCTTGCAGGCCATCCAGAACTCATACGCGATCAAACGCCATGTTGAGTTCTTTAACTGGCTAAAACAAGACATTCATCCGCTGATGCGGCACGATGTGCTGTTGGCCGCCTGGGGCGACTTTAACAGTGGTGATCTGCATTTCGACGTGTCCTCCTCATTGCCCGAGGCCTCTACCCAGCGCCTGCTGGAAGATTCGGCGATTGTGAACTACCTGATGTGCAACTTATATAAGCGTTGGGTAGAAAATGATGACAAGTGGTATGTGATTAACCGCTTTGATGCCAGCGGCATTCACGCGCAATCGCCTAACCCGTTTACACAGCAACTACTCAAAATGCATTCCTTAATGGTGTATGGCGTGCGCGATACGCGCGGCAAAGCCGACTGCATTTATGTGTTTTTTGACCGCACCAAAGAATTTACGGTGCCAGATCAGATGCTGGGCATGATCATGCCGCATCTGGATGCTGCGATTCGCCGCGTCGGCCATTTGGCGCCGGTGGTGAAAGACGAAGACTTGCTCGATAGCATGGTACAAGGCGGATTATCTGACCGCGAGCAGGAAATTCTGCATTGGGTGCGTAGCGGCAAAACCAATCTTGAGATCGGCATGATCCTCAATATCAGCGCTAATACCGTTAAAAACCACCTCAAGCGTATCTTCCAAAAACTGGATGTGTCTTGCCGGGCACAGGCCGTAGCCAAAACGGGCATGCCTGCCGCGGTGCGCCGCCCGAGTTAATTAAACAGCTAGCCGCGGCCGGTAAAGCGCTGGATATCGCGCATCTGCCGTTTGGTGGGGCGCCCCAGGCCACGGTCACGGTCAGCAAACTGGTCAGCGCCCGTCTCTTGTGCTTGCTGGCGCAGGCGCAGGCTTTCTTCGGTTTCACGATAGAGCAAGGCAGCCTCGGGCGCACCGCGCCGCACATTGCTTAACGCCAGCACTTCGACTTCAATCTGCATATCCTTGTTTTTGATGCTGACGCGCATGCCTAGCTTCATCTCGCGCGCATTTTTGGCACGGTCGCCGTCAATACGCACTTTGCCGCCCTCCACGGCTTCGGCGGCCAAGCTGCGTGTTTTAAAAAAACGCGCCGCCCACAGCCATTTATCCAAACGACAACCGTCGTCTTTTTCTAGCGGCGCTTCCTGCTTGCGATGATGTGTACGTGGCATCAGTTTAGAGATTCAAATGGTCTTGATGCTGTTGAAAATAAGCCATGCGCGCCTGGTTGCGCTCCAGAGTATGACGATAGCTGGCGAGGGCATTCTGCGCTTTTGCCATCAGCGTATCACCCGCATAGGTGCCATCTGCCTCTTGCGCCCCGGCTTCGCACTCGGTCAGATGTGCAATCCCTTCCAGCACATGATCAATGGCGATGATTTTAAACATGCCATTATTCACCGCCGTGACCACGCTATCATCGAGTATCAGGTGGCGCTGGTTGCGTTTAGGGATAATCACGCCCTGCTCGCCATTTAAGCCCAAGGCCTCGCAGACACGGAAATAACCCTCAATCTTTTCATTAATGCCGCCAATCGGCATCACTTCGCCAAACTGGTTGAGCGCACCGGTCACGGCCATGCCTTGCTTGATTGGCAGGCCAGTCAGGGCCGAGAGCAGCGCAAACAACTCGGCACAAGAAGCAGAATCACCTTCGACACCGGTATATTCCTGCTCGAATACCAATGACGCATTCAGGCTCAGCGGTGCCAGTGCCCAAAAACTGGCACTGAGCCAGTTTTGTAAAATGTAAATGCCCTTATCATGGGTCGGCCCACTCATGTTGACTTCGCGGTCAATATTAATGACGCCACTACGGCCAGGATAACAACGCGCGGTAATCCGGATAGGCGATCCAAAACTGGCATCCCCCAACTCGATATGAGTCAAACCATTGACCTGGCCCACCACATTGCCATGTACCTGAATCAGCAACTCGTTATCAATAATCGAGTCACGAATCTGCGCCTCAAAAAACTGCTGGCGCAACAAGCGCGCTGACAAGGCTTGCTTCACATGCGCATCAGTAATCAGGCGTGCATCTGCAGCGACGGCTGCACTTTCATGCATGAGTTGGTCTAGGTGCGCAAAACGCGTGCTGATGCGGCCCTGGTCTTCTTCCAGCCTATGCATAAACTGCAACAGCACGTTGACTGCCGCGCCACTAAAGTGAGACAGCGCCTGCTGTTGGCATTTGCGTGCAATGTAGCCAGCAATCCAGGCGTAATTATCCAGGGTGGCGCTGACGCGATCCTCAAACTCGACTTTAATCGGAAAGAAATCAAAGAAATCCGGCTGTGCTTCCAGGCAATCGTAATAATCTTCACGGCTGGCAATCATGACAATCTTCACATGCACCGGCAGCGCGCTATGGCGATTGCCACCAGCACCTTGCTGGGCGTGGTTGGCCCAGTCTTCAATTTGCACTTCGTTATTGCGCATCAAGCGGTATAGTTTTTCCAGCAAGGCACTGCCGTTGCTTTCATCCTGCATCAGGTCACGCAAATGCAACAACAACATGCCGCCATCGGCCTGATGCAGGCTACCGGCACGCAAACGCAAAAACTCCGGCCATTGTGCCGACTCACCGACGGCCGTTTCTAACATGCCAAACAAGGCGGCAAACCCTGGGTCTTTTTCTTCGACGACTGGCTGCTTAACGCCTGAAGTGAGATTAGCGCGCTGGTCGACCAGCAAATTGACGCGAAAGCGTGACAAGAAACTATCGTTGATAATACTTTCCGAACCACTGTCGCCATCGCTGCCCACTTGCTGCCAGGCCTGTAAATAACCAAGCACCTCTGGCTTGATGATATTAAAGAATGACGACAACTTGGCACTGCTTAACTGTGAGCGCAGGCCATCCACACGCTCTTCTAGCCAGATTTCGGCCTTAGACAAATTGACTTGGCCGTTGGCATCGACCCACTGCTGCATCTCCGCGATCAGCGTTTTGATGAAAGAATCCATCACCGTGCGCAATTGCGCCCCCAGCCCGGCTGGCAATTTGATATAGTTCACACAAGCCTGCTGGCTAAAGTCGTATAGCGCCACTAGGTCTGTCAGAGAGCTATCAATACCGATGACCGCTGATGCTTTCATTGCTGCCATGGTTAGCCCGGCTCTACCAGAGCCTGGCGTGCCTAGCACCAGCACATTACTGCCAGCTTGCTGCAATGACAAACCCATCATTAATGTTTTTTGGGCTTCAGGCTGTAGTTTCCAGCCGTAATCGTTGAGCCCCAAGCCTGCAGCATCCAGCAACTCTGCGGTAGATTCAAACGACATAGGCGACAGTTTGTAAGAAACGGTCATTTCATTGGGACTAAGTACTTGCATCATTTAGGCAGTTTCCACTGTTGTTTTGCTTGTTCATCGGAGGCACGGGCTTCTACCCAGTGTTCGCCAAAATCACCGACTTCTTTTTTCCAGAAAGGCGCCTCGGTTTTTAAATAATCCATCATAAACGTGCAGGCCTCAAATGCCGCTTGTCTATGCAAGCTGGTCACGGCCACCAGCACAATCTGCGCCTGCGCCACGAGCGAACCAACGCGATGTATCATGCGGATGCCCAACAATGGCCATCGCTGCGCAGCCTGTTGAGCAATCTGCTGCAAGGCTTTTTCGGTCATGCCCGGATAATGCTCAATCACCATCTCGCTTAACCGACCATCCGACGCCACCTCGCGCACCAAGCCAACAAAGTTAACCAGCGCTCCGGCTTGCGGCGTCGCCGCTCTTAATTGCTGCAACTCGGCGCCCACGTCAAAATCGTCAGGCTGCACAGATACTTTGAGATACATAACCTCGCTCAAATTATCCTCCGGTCACCGGTGGGAAAAACGCCACCTCATCACCTTCATCAAACGTTGCCATATCATCGACCAGCTCATGGTTAATCGCAGCGCGTACCACACCGCTGCCATCAAACAGTTTCTGCCAGGTTGCGCCACGGTCAGATAACCACGACTTAAGTGCCACAATGGTCTCAATTCCCTCTGGTAATACAACGTCTTCAGAAGAGTAATTCACGACTTCTTTGATGCGGGCGAAATATAAAATGGTGATATTCATGTTGGATTGCTCTTTTCAGCCTCGTCTAATTCATCCAGCATATCCAGCGGCTCCAGGCCGGCTGTCTGTGCCAATTCCACTTTTTCAATCTGGGCAAAACGCCTGGAAATTTTCTGGCTGCTGATATGTACATCCTGCGCGTTTTCATGCGCCTGGCGGATATTATCGGCCAGTTTCTTCATGCGGGTATCAAAGCGGTCAAAATCTTTACTCAGTTTACCCAGCTCGTCTTTAATGATATGCACTTGCTTGCGCATCTCAACATCTTTTAATACCGCGCGCGCGGTATTCAGCACAGCCATCAAGGTGGTCGGCGACACTAGCCACACACGTTTGTGCATGGCGTAATCCACCACATCGCCATGGTAGGCATGAATTTCGGCAAACACCGCCTCGGCCGGTATAAACATCACGGCACCATCTGACGTTTCATTAGCAATAATGTATTTGCTGCTGATATCATCGATGTGTTTTTTAATATCGGCTTTAAACAACTTAGCCGCCTGCGCCTGTATTAGCTCGCCCAAACTGCTATCAATCATGCGGTGATAATTTTCCAACGGAAATTTACTATCTACCGCCACTGTCCCGGTTGGCTCAGGCAGGAACAAGGCGCAATCAACGCGCGCACCATTACTGAGCGTATATTGCATGGCAAAACTGTTGGCAGGCAACACGTTATGCACCAGGCCTTCAAGTTGCACCTCGCCATAAGCGCCACGACTGCGTTTGTCACCGAGTAGCTCTTGCAAGCTCACCACATTCACGCTCAGGCCATCAATTTTCTTTTGTGCTTCATCAATGGTGGCCAGGCGCTCCATCACGCTAACAAAAGTCTCGTTGGTTTTTTTAAAGCCTTCTTCGAGGCGAACAGAGACCTTGCCGCTCATTTCTTCCAAGCGGGTATCTACAATTTTGGTTAATGATTCTATGCTTTGTGTCAGGCTTTGCGTGGTGGTTTGCAAGGCGGTTTTGAGCAAGTTTTGTTGTAACATGCCCTGCTCGGACAACCCGTTACGCAAACTCAGACTCAGTTGCTCGCTGCTTTGGCTTAAATGGTCACGCTGCGCCACTTGTAAGGCTTGCATCGCTGCACGCGTGGCGGTGAGTTCTTGCGACAATTGCGCGCGCAAACGATCCTGCTGATCGGTATTCAGGCTTTGTAAACGGTCAGCCAGTTGGTTAAGCGATTGGTGCATCTCGCTCATCATCAGGCGATGTTTCTCTTCAAGCTGTTGTGAAAGTAACTGCGACAAGGCCTGCTGTGCAGCGTGTTGTTGCGTACGCCACTGCCAGACCAGCATGGCGATCACTAGCAACAATAGGAGTATCTGAATAATTTGAAGCGTCATGGCGGCATTATAGCCGATGCGCGAGTACGCCACATCGACGCGCAGCAAATTCGGCTGCGGCGATGCGGGTAAAGATTAAAACAGAAAGCCAGGCGAAACTTAGTGACTGTGCGCCTGTAAGCCAGGTGCGCCGTGCGCTTTGGCCAGCCACTGCATTTCAGAAGGATTGTGCTCCATATCGCCGAGGTCAGCATAATCCACATGCTGGTAGTTGCTCAATGCCATCAGCGACGTGGCAGGCGCGATCTCTACCGGCTGGCCTGCCTTCGCGGCCGGTTGCAGCGCCTGTAACTGGATATTGACGGTATGTTGCGGGTAGTAATAAGACACTTTATAGGGTAATTTTAAAGCCGGAATCCACCAGACTTCGCTGCGAATGCCATCCCCTAGGGTGCCTACGTATTTTTCTACCGGATAACCATACTGCGTGCTGGTCTCTGCCACCACCTTTTGCAAACTGGCCAACTCACTATCGCTGACCAGTTGCGACTTTAACTGCCAAAACTGCGCATCGGTCTTGATAGACAGCAATTTCAAATCAACATCGGCATAATCAATGGCGCGACGTTCGTCGTGCATCAAATACACATAATTCATTTGCCCGGCTGGTTTTTTCAGCCACAGGCTGCTGTGATGTGCAGGCTCACCGTTTTGATACAGATTGCGTATCTCGACCTGATCGGTGTCACGCATCAGCCACCACTGCACATGTTTGGCCTCTTCTGCTTTGCATGGTTGTGCGCATTGCACCGTTTCATAACGCGCATTCACCACGTCATCTGCCAAGGCAGCAGTACTCATCAACAACAGCACCAGACATCCAGCGGATTTATTCAATATCATGATTTTCCATTCCATCCAAAGGGATCAGGGCAGCTTCAAGCTGCCCTGCCATTACTCACTATACTCAATATTCACAAGCGCACTGCCATTTAGAAGCCAAAAGCATCTTTCATCACTTGGTAGATATAGCTCTGTTCTTGCACGCCGTGCACCAGGTAAGATTTAGGACCAATCGCGTAAATCGCAACCTCTTCACCGGCATGGGTTTCTGAGCTCAATGGTACCAACGCTTCCTGGTGGAAGTCAGGATCTTCAGTATCTACACCAGACATATCTACTACACGGCCAGCAGCGATAGACTCGTTGTACACCGCGTCACCTGGGGAGTTCACATGGTAGCCTGGGCCGTTAGCGAAGCTCACGGTGGTGTAAGGCTTGCCATCTGCTGCCAGGGTTGGCGTCGTTTTGCCTGGTTCAACCACTTTGCCCAAAATCGGGTTGCCACGTTTTGGGTAACCGCCAATGGTCAATGTGTGGCTATGGTCAGCCGTGACAATGATCAGGGTGTCGTTCAGGTTCACTTTAGACACCGCTTCACGTACCGCGTCAGACAATGCCACCGCATCTTTAAACGTACGGTAAGCGTTACCCGCGTGAGACGCGTGGTCGATACGGCCGCCTTCCACCATCAAAAAGTAACCGTTCTGGTTTTTCTTCAGGATATCCACGGCCTTACCGGTCATCTCAGCCAGTGAAGGTTCGCCAGCGATATCGTTAGGACGGTCTTGCTCGTATTCCATATGTGATGGATTGAACAGGCCCAATACTTTGGTCGTGGTTGCCGGGTTCAACGCATTAAATGCAGTCTGGTTTTCGATATACACGCCACCAAACTTGCTGACGTATTCTTGTGTCAGGTTACGGCCATCAGTACGGCGACCTTTAGTGCCTTCGATATCGGTGATGCTGTTAGGCAGGAAGTAGCTACGGCCACCACCAAACACCACATCCACACCGTCACCGATTTTGCCAGTGCCAAAGTTGTCGATCAGTTGTGCCGCAATATCTTTCACACCATTGCTGGCAGCCGCAGCGGACAGGTTCGCGTTGGCTTCCCAGTCACGGTTAGAAATATGTGCATAAGTCGCGGCTGGCGTGGCGTGGGTGATACGTGCAGTCGATACTACGCCAGTGGCTTTACCTGCTTGCTCAGCCTGCTCCAGCAAGGTAGTCACTTTGTTGGCGTTTAATACGGCTGGGCTAGGCTCATTGCGGGCCACAGACTGGTTCAACGACAAAATACCGTCATTGGTTTTCACGCCCGAGATCATGGCGGTCATGGTTGGTGCAGAGTCAGCCGTTTGCTGGTTGGTAGAATAGGTTTTAGACAGCGCAACATAAGGAAACTCTTCAAAAGACAATTTATGACGCTCACCGTCGATGCCTTTGAGTTGACCCTCAAAAATGCGTGCACCAGTCACGGTAGAGATACCCATGCCGTCACCAACAAACAAAATCACGTTTTTGGCTTTTTTGGCGTTTGGGACCAGTTTTTTGCTGTCATTCAGACTAGCTGCACCATCATTCAGCCAAAATTGTGCATCTTCAGCCATCGCTGCGTGAGACAGCAGTTGTGAGCCCAGCAGCATGGCTACCATGGCCGTACGTTTTACATTTAACAATTGCATGATCATTTCCTTTATCAGGTTTTAATATTGTAAGTTATGAATAGCGACGACGCATCACTGTCGCCATCAACCCTAAGCCAGCCAGCATCAAAGCATTGGTATCCGCTTCTGGCACCGATGAAACCGTTTGCAAGCTGACGTTATCCAGACCCAGTTGCAGTGAGCCCTGGTTAGCCACCGTGGCAAAGCGCAACACATAGCTACCACCGCCTGCCAGCGCAGATGAGAGGTCAAACTGATAGTTAACGTAGTCATTGACTGCCAGGCCGCCATTGGCGCCACCGACATACAGTGTTTGCAGAATATCTGCGCTATTGGTAGAGAATGGATCGCTGCCTGCCTTGAGCACATCGACACGCACGTGCTGGTTAGCATGGTCAGTCGCATCGACGCTGTAATCCAGGCCTGCGGCATCAATCTCGGTCGTCGCATGCTGGTTATTCACAAACATATGGAATGACAAAGTTGCCTGGCTGACTGCCGCGGTGGTAAATGACTGATACAACACGCTAGCTGCAAGGCCATAGTTATCCAGCAAGCCATAGTAGCTGCCTTGATAAGCGCCAACCGTTGTATTGCCTGTCACTTCTGACACCGTACCGGATTGTGACAACACGCCACCCAAAAAGCCTTGCTCGCCCACTTGCCAGCCAGAGATGTCGTAGCTATCTACGCCCTGCACCTCGAACCCACCGTTTTGAATCAACTCTGCTGCCTGCGCCTGAGACAGTGCTGCTGCGCCGAGCAAACCAGCCAACACCCATGGTTTTAGCTTCATTCTGAACATCCTCTCTGAATGCGATGATTAATGTACATATCGTTTGCCACCTCGCCG
>CAYPZE010000063.1:0-10437 GCA_964415305.1 uncultured Methylotenera sp. | reverse complement strand
ATACGGACCCGCACTTTGCCGCGCGCTTGATGGTGGGCATTTTGCCTGCGCGCTTGATTGCCTCTGGGCATGACTTTGGCCATGCGCCTGTCGGTAGCGGGCCGTTTAAACTCGATCACTGGCAGTCGGCATTGCAGTTACAGCGCATGCGTGATGGACTCAAAGTGCGCTTTGAAGAAGTCAAAGACCCCAATGTGCGGGTGCTCAAACTCAAACGTGGCGAGGCCGATTTGATTCAGGGCGACTTGCCGCCAGAGCTGGTTAAATATCTGCAAAAGCAGCCTAATATCATGGTAAAAACCGGGGTAGGCGCTAATTACTCTTATCTTGGCCTCAATGTACAGGCTGATTTTCTGCGCGATGTGCGCGTGAGGCGCGCGATTGCCCACGCGATTGATGTACAAGCCATTATTGATAAAGTGATGGTCAGCCATAGCCGCCAGGCCAGCGCGATTTTGCCGCCCGAGCATTATGCGGGTAATCCTGCTTTGCAGCCTTATGCTTATCAACCGGCGTTGGCCAGGCAATTATTGCAGTCTGCAGGTATCAAGTTACCGCTGACGCTAATTTATAAAACCAGCACTGATCCACAGCGAGTCAGGCTGGCGACGATTTTGCAAGCGCAAATGCAAGAGGCAGGCATAGATATGCAAATCAAGAGCCTGGACTGGGGCACTTTTTTTGCAGATGTGCAAAAAGGGAATTTTCAGCTGTATGGCCTGACCTGGGTGGGAATTAAAACCCCAGAAATTTACAGCAAAGTGTTTGCCTCTGACAGTTTGCCGCCACAAGGCTTTAACCGAGGCCGTTATCAGGATGGCGTGCTGGACCAATTATTGGCAAAAGAAGATTGGCCCGCGGTCACACAACGTATTCATGACCAGTTGCCGGTAATCCCGTTGTGGTATGAGGGCCAATTTGTGGCTTATCGAGAGACCATTGGCGATTACCAGCCGACGTCAGATGGCAATCTGGATGGATTGACGCAGGTGGTTTTTAAGCCGATAAAGCAGTAATCCCTGCGCTGCCTGCAGTTCACGGGTTGACGCCGAACCAGTGACCGATCAGTGCCGTAGCCGCCATGGCGAGGGCGCCCCAAATCACGACGCGACTAACGCTTTTGACCATGCTGGCGCCGCCAGTACGCGCGGCGACGATGCCCAGCAAGGCTAAAAAGGGTAGCGTGCTGATGGTGAGCCAGGTTTGTGCTTGCGCATGCGGCGCTAGCCAGGCGGTGATCAGCGGCAAGATTGCGCCACTGGCAAACGCGAGTGCCGAGGCCAGTGCGGCTTGCAAGGGTTGGGTCTGGTTAATGTCATGCAAGCCCAGTTCATCACGCGCGTGTGCGGCCAGTGAGTCATGCTGGGACAGCGCCTGTGCGACCTGATTTGCCAGTTCGGGTGTTAAGCCTCGCTGAATATAGATGCCGGTCAGTTCACGTAGCTCACTCTCCGGGTTATCTTTGAGTTCTTCTGCTTCACGGGCAAGGTCTGCCTGCTCAATATCGGTTTGTGAGCTCACTGACACATATTCGCCTGCGGCCATTGAGAGTGCGCCAGCCACCAGTCCGGCGACGCCTGTCATCAGCAAAGCCTGGTGAGTAGCCCCGGCGGCGGCTACGCCCATGAGCAGGCTGGCGGTAGAAATAATGCCATCGTTGGCGCCCAGTACGGCCGCGCGCAACCAGCCACTGCGTTGTAAAAAGTGTCGTTCGTGATGCGCCATATGGTGACCCTGAATAAAGCAATAAATGAAATAAACAAACGGTTCGATGGGATTTTAATGCAATTTATACTGCCAGATTGGGTGTTGCATCAAATCTCCGACGACAACAGGCAAATCGCTTAGAATAATGGTTATGCATATTGAAATTTCTATCCCGGCACAAACGCTGACCTTGTTTGACGACAATGGCGGACAAGTTACGCGTTATGCCGTCTCGACGGCAGCCAATGGCGTGGGTAACGTTAAAAACAGTGGCTGTACGCCGCTGGGGGCGCATATTGTTCGCGCCAAAATTGGCGCTGGGGCGGCTGAAAATACGGTGTTTGTCGGGCGACGCCCAACTGGCGAAGTGTTCAGCCCCGCCTTAAAACAGGCTTTTCCTGATCGGGACTGGATACTCACCCGTATTTTATGGCTCAGCGGCACCGAGCCTGGCAAAAATCGCCTGGGCAATGTAGATACCATGCAGCGTTATATTTATATCCATGGCACGCCCGATGCGACCGAGTTAGGCGTGCCTGGGTCGCATGGTTGCGTGCGTATGCGTAATGCGGATCTGATTGAATTGTTCGACCAAGTGCCGGTGGGTACTACCGTGAATATTTGCGAGGCGGATGATTAAGCGTTTTGCCAGATTATTGCCAGTGGTATTTGGGGTGCTGTGCCTGACCTTTGCCTTGTTACACCTGATACCAGGCGATCCGGTAGACGTCATGCTGGGTGAGTCAGCCAGTGTGACCGACCGTCTTGCACTCAAGGCGCAACTCGGGCTAGATCAGCCCTTACCAGTACAGTTTGGCCAGTATCTGCTGCATGTGCTGCAAGGTGATTTTGGTACTTCTATCCACACGCAAACGCCGATCTCGCAATTGTTATGGCAAGCCTATCCGGCGACCTTGTTGTTGGCGGTGGTGGCACTGGCCATCGGCCTTGCTATCGGCATTCCCTTAGGCATTTGGTCTGCGCTCAAAGCCGGGCATTGGCAAGATGTGATGATCACCATGCTCAGTATCCGTCTGGCAGCCATGCCTGCCTTCTGGCTAGGGCCGGTGCTAATGCTGGTGTTTGCGGTCTGGCTGGGTTGGTTGCCAGTGAGCGGCATGACTAGCCCGCTGACCATCGTGTTACCTGCATTAACACTCGGCCTCGGTTTGAGCGCTATTTTGACCCGCATGACGCGTACCAGCCTGCTGGAGGTGTTGGGTGAGGATTACATCCGCACCGCGCGTGCCAAAGGCTTGAGCGAGCGGCAAGTATTACTCAAGCACGCATTACGCGCTGCCTTATTGCCGCTGGTGACCATTGTTGGTTTGCAAATGGGCAGTTTGCTGGCCGGTGCGGTGATTACCGAAACCATTTTTAGCTGGAACGGCATCGGCCGTTTGCTGGTAGACAGCATAGAAAAACGCGATTACCCAGTGACGCAAGCCTGTGTGCTGGTGGTGGCGTTGAGTTATGTGCTGATTAATCAGGCGACAGACCTGGTCTATCGCTGGCTGGATCCGCGCACGCGGGGCACACAGTGAAAACGTTTTCATTGCTCACTTTGGCGTTTTGGCTGATCACTGTCCTGTTGGGGCATGCTGCCGGGTTGAATCCTAATCAGATTGACCTCAACGCGATTTTGCAATGGCCCAGTGTGCAACACTGGCTGGGCACCGATGATTTAGGGCGCGATATTCTGGCGCGCGTGATTCGCGGGGTCGAGGTGTCTTTCCTGGTGACCGTAGTGGTGACGGCAGTCACGTTGACCGTTGGCCTGAGCATTGGCCTGGTGGCTGGCTACAAAGGCGGCAAACTGGATAGCTTGCTGATGCAGGTCACCAATATTTTTCTGGCATTCCCCGGTATGTTGCTGGCGATAGCGTTTGCGGCGGTGCTGGGCGCAGGCATCAACAACCTGATTCTGGCGCTATGCTTAACCGGCTGGGTGACCTATGCAAGGCTGTCGCGTGGTCAGGCGCTGGTATTGCGGCAACGCCTGCATGTGCTGGCGGCAGAGTCGCTGGGCGCCAGTAGCGTGCGCGTGATGCTATTGCATATTTTCCCGCTGCTGATTTCGATTTTGCTGGTAGAAGCGGCGTATAGCATGGCCAGCGTCATGATTGCCGAAGCATCGCTGTCGTTTCTCGGCCTGGGCATACAGGCACCCGATGCCTCGTGGGGCGCCATGTTGCGCGACGCTGTGCGCTTTATGCTGGTGGCACCACATTATGTGCTCACTGTCGGCGTATGCATGATGAGTTTGATCCTCGCCATTAACTTGGGTGGCGACGTGTTACGCGACACACTGGATGTACGTAGCGAGGCGAGAGGATGATAAAAGGGCGCGCATGAAAAAACAGTATCGCTATTTCGACCTGATCATGGCAGCCTTTGCCGTGGTATTGGTCTGCTCCAACCTGATCGGTCCCGGCAAGATTACCGAAGTCCAGGTGCCGCTATTAGGCGCACTGACCTTTGGCGCCGGGATTATGTTTTTCCCGATTAGTTTTATTTTTGGCGATATTCTGACCGAAGTCTATGGTTACGCTGCCTCACGCCGCGTGATCTGGACCGGCTTTATCTGTCTGGCCTTTGCCAGCCTCATGGCCTGGGTCATCGTCGCCTTGCCGCCAGCGCCAGAGTGGCATGATCAAGCCGCCTATCAATCGGTGTTTGGTTCCACTGCGCGTATTGCCATCGCCTCACTGGTCTCATTTGCGGCAGGTGAATTTGTCAATTCGTTCGTACTGGCCAAAATGAAAGTCCTTACCCAGGGTCGCTGGTTGTGGAGCCGCACCATAGGCTCGACCATTTTCGGCGAAGCGGTTGATACTATTTTGTTTTTTCCACTGGCTTTTTACGGCTCAGGCGAGTTCCCCGATGCCATGATGCCGCAAATCGTACTGGCGCAATTTACGGCCAAAGTACTGGTAGAAGTGGCTTTTACGCCCGTCACCTACAAAATAGTTGATTTTCTCAAACGCGCTGAGAATGAAGATTATTACGATACCCAGACCGACTTTAACCCGTTTATCATAAAGCCTTAGGATAATGCTTGGTTTCAAACTGGGTGCGTATCATTGGTTTCTGATAGCAGGCAGCAGTGATTTTAGTCTAATTAATAATAAAGGGAGCGAACGTCCATGGAGTCCAATTTTTCATTAACGCACATTTTGTTAGGCGTTGCCGCACTGATTGTAGTGTGGTTGGTGTTGTGGGTGATTTTTTTACGTAGAGTTGTTTCTACCAATGAAGTACATATTGTGCAGGCTGCCAAACAAAGCCGCTCTTATGGAACCGGCCTGGAATATGGCAATACCTATTATCAGTTTCCAATCTGGATACCGGTGTTAGGGGTATCTGTGTCGCGCTATCCTGTCTCTGTGTTTACTGAAGAGCTGCTTGATTATGAGGCTTATGATCAAGGACGTTTGCCGTTTGTGATTGATGTTAAAGCGTTTTTCAGAATTGAAGATAGTAATGTGGCTGCTAAACGGGTGGCAACCTTTGATGAGATGCGCAAGCAGATGAATGCGATCTTGCAAGGCTGTATCCGTTCTATTCTGGCCATGAATGATATCGAAACCATCATGCAGGATAGAGCCAAATTTGGCGAGGAATTCACCAAGCAAGTCGATGAAAACCTGAAGTCCTGGGGCGTGGTTACTGTAAAGTCGGTAGAGCTGATGGATATCCGTGACTCACAGGGCTCCAATGTGATTAAAAATATCATGGAGAAGAAAAAGTCCGAGATCGAAATGCAGTCTCGTATTGAGGTCGCGGCAAATAAACGCAAGGCCGAAATGGCTGAAATCGATGCCAGTCGTGACATCGAGTTGCAACGGCAAGTCAGCCAGCAGCAAGTCGGCTTGCGCACGGCTGAAAAAGATCGCGAAGTAGGGATTGCCAAAGAGCAGTCCGTGCAAAGCATTAAAGAGCAAGAACGGATCACCAAAGAAAAAACCATGGCGGTTGAGCAGGTCGCGCAAGTCAAGCAAGCAGAAATTAATAAAGAGGTACAAATCGTCAATGCCAATCAGCAAAAGGAAACGGCGATTATTAATGCGGAAGCCGAACAGGCCACTGCATTGATTAACTCCGAGGCAGAAAAACAATCCGTGATGATTAAAGCCGAAGGTGAAAAACAATCCACCATGGCGATAGCCGCCGGTTTGAAAGAGGCGAAAGTGCTGGAGTCCAAAGGCATAGAGGCTGAAGGTCATGCCCGTGCTGAGGCTGCTAAGGCTATGCAACTTGCCTCGGTACAGGCTGAGATTACCTTGGCAGAAAAAATTGGTGAAAACGAGAGCTACCAGAAATACCTGATTTCATTAGAACAAGTCAAAGTCATGGGTGAGGTTGGCAAAGAGCAGGCCAAAGCGCTTGAAAAAGCAGATGTTAAAATCATTGCTAATGCGGGCAGCACCATTAGTAATGGTATTAGCAAGGTGACCGATCTGTTTAGCGCAAATGGCGGGACGCAGATGGGCGCCATGCTGGAAGCCCTGGGTCAAACAGACCTGGGTAAAAGTGTGTTGAGCAAGGTGACAGGGACCGAAGGCAAAGACGCCTCTCACGCTGAGTAAGCAAGTAAGGCACGACGCATGTACTGCTTTAAGGGATACATGCTAGGCACTTTTGCGAATGCCATGTATAAAGCATGCATCACGTGAAAGTGCCTTTTTATATTTATATTATTGGAACCCCATTGAACCATATTAACTGGTACGAACAAAAAAAGACGCAAGCCGCCGACTGGCAATCTGAAGCAGGTAACCCAGCGCCGAAAGCGGTGGTGATCGCGGACGATACCACTAAAGCGGATGAGGCATACCGCCTGGCTTGTGAAGGCACGGCTTTGCTTTATCGCGGTGATTTTCAAAATGCTAAACAATTATTGCAAGCCATCACACGCCGGGTAGACCGCAAACCGGTTAAACCAGCAGCGACCATGCTGGAAGCCTTTCATCAGCATCGCGCACGCCAGATTGGCCGTGCCAATATCACCAATAAAGTATTGATTGAACTCAAGTACGGAGTTTGCGATTTGCCTCGCGCCCCTGATGTGAAGGCTGCGGTGCAAGGCGCGTTGATTGTAGACGAAAAAACTGACAAACTGCCAGCAAGGCTGGTGCTTTCATTACGTGAATTGCTGGGCATGGTGGGCGCACATGAGTGGCGCAAAAAAGGCGTGCAGATTCCTGCGCTTAATGCCAGTATCCACGCCTATTACGGCGTGTATTCCCCTGTACGTGGGGAATATCTTGATCTCATAGACCAGGCCGCACTCAACAGCCCGCAAGTGGCCTGGGATATCGGTACAGGGACGGGAGTCATTGCGGCTATCTTGGTTGCACGTGGCGTGAAGCAGGTGCTTGCCACAGACAATCATCCGCGCGCACTAGCGTGTGCCACAGAAAATGTCCAACGTTTGAATATGCAAACTAATATTCAGGTCTTACCAGCAGATTTGTTTCCTGCAGGGCAGGCTGACCTGATTGTCTGTAATCCTCCCTGGCTACCTGCGAAAGCCAATGCACCGATTGAGCATGCGGTGTATGACCCGGATAGCCGCATGCTGAAAGGGTTTTTAAATGGGTTGAAAACGCATTTAACCGCCAATGGTGAAGCATGGCTAGTGATGTCTGACTTAGCCGAACATATTGGCTTGCGTCAGCCTGAAGCATTGGCAACGTGGATTGATGAGGCGGGTTTGCAGGTTGTTGAAAAGCTGGATATCGCGCCTAAACATGCTAAAGCCAGTGATCAGTCCGATCCTTTGTATGAGGCGCGCGCCAAAGAAATCACCAGTCTTTATCGATTAAAATGTGCTTGAAATTTGAACTATAGGAAATTGTTATGTCTTTAGGTCCTGTCATGCTGGATGTGGTTGGCAAAGAGCTCACTGCCGATGACATCCGCCGTTTGCAACATCCGCTGGTGGGCGGGGTGATTTTGTTTGCGCGCAATTTTGAGAGCTGCGAGCAGCTTAAAGCACTCACCGCCAGTATTCATGCCGTGCGTCAGCCGCCATTGCTGATTGCGGTGGATCATGAAGGCGGTCGTGTGCAACGCTTCAGGGAAGGTTTTACCAAGATTCCTCCTATGCGTGAGTTTGGGTATGTCTGGGATAAAAATCCACGCAAGGCCAAAGAGCTGGCCGTGGAAGCAGGCTATGTGCTGGCTGCCGAGCTGCGTGCGCATGGCGTAGACTTTAGTTTCACGCCGGTGCTGGATATGGATTACGGCGATAGTCTGGTGATTGGCGATCGCGCGTTTCACCGTGATCCGCAGGCGATTAACGAGCTGGCGTTTAGCTTGATGCAAGGCCTGAAAAAAGCCGGGATGGCGGCGGTGGGCAAGCATTTTCCCGGTCACGGCTTTGTCGTGGCGGATTCGCATGTGAGTATCCCGGTGGATGAGCGCGAGTTTGACCAGATTGCGCAGAACGACATGCAGCCGTTTGTGCGCATGATAGATGAAGGGCTGCATGCAGTGATGCCTGCGCATGTGATTTATCCGAAGGTGGATGAGAAACCTGCCGGTTTTTCACCGCGCTGGTTGCAAAAAGTATTGCGTGAGCGCTTGGGTTTTAACGGTGTGATTTTTAGCGATGACCTGAGCATGGAAGGTGCGACAGTGGCAGGCGATGTGACTGCGCGTACGCTGGCAGCGCTCAATGCAGGTTGCGATATGGTTCTGCTATGTAATCGCCCCGATTTGGCCGATGAATTGTTGGCCAACCTAGACTGGAAAATCTCGGCACAAAGTATTGCTCGCCTGGCGCGCATGCATGGCGGGCATCATCCGCAGGACATGGTTGGTTTGCGTGAATCCGCTTATTATGTGGGCGCGATAAAACGCGTGGCCATGGTTGGTCAAAAAGAGTCTGATTTGTTTGCCTGAATCAATGGTCATGCGCTAAGCTAGTCTATTATTGATAGCAATTTAATAACGGTGTAAGCAACGGTATCGATTATGAAATGGATTATTCTCGGGATATTCTTATCCTCGGTCAGTTATGTTCACTTTCGTGGCAAAGTGCGGCACCGCTTTTACCGCCAGGTGTTTGACCATTCAGGCATCGTTTCGCCATTCAATGTTTTTTTATACCTGTTCTCTAAAGCACCGACCACGCCTTATTTGTCAGTGAGTGAATTCCCGGAGTTGAAATTAATTACGGATCGCTGGCAGGAAATTCGCGAAGAGGCTTTGCACGTGCGCGAGCAGGAGCGGATTGCCGCCGCACAAACTAATAACGATGCTGGTTTTAACTCGTTTTTTAAAACCGGCTGGAAGCGTTTCTATCTTAAATGGTATGACGCACATCATCCATCAGCCAGTATTTATTGCCCGAAAACCGTGGCGTTGCTGCAAAGTATTCCTAGCGTCAAAGCAGCCATGTTTGCCGAGTTGCCCCCTGGCGCGCATTTGCGTCCACATCGTGACCCTTATGCTGGCTCGTTGCGTTTTCACTTGGGGCTGGCGACGCCGAACAATGACCAGTGTTTTATCCGCGTCGATGGTGAAGACTATAGCTGGCGCGATGGCCAGGCGGTGATGTTTGATGAAACCTATATCCACGAAGCGTATAACAAAACGGATGAAACGCGTGTGATTCTGTTTTGCGATATTGAGCGCCCCATGCGTTACGGCTGGGCGCAAGCGGTGAATCGCTTCCTGGCGAATACCATTGTCACTGCAGCCAGTTCACCCAACGAAGCGGGCGACCAAACTGGCGTGATTAACCGTTTGTTCCACTATGCCTGGGTAGTCGGGCAATATCGCCGTCGTTTTAAAAAGTGGAATAAAAATGTCTATCAAATCACACGTATCATCTTGATTGCATTGGTTTGTTACGCGATCTGGAAGCTCTAGCCACCATGCATCTTCACACAAATGTCATGATTAAACCTTGAAACTTTGTGCGTTTGCCATTATCTTAATCCTAAGTAAGTTTTAAAAAAGTTTTATTGAGAGGAAAAACACTATGTCAGATATGCAAGTTTTAGGTCGTGAGAGTAATGTATCCACGGCGCAAAATCGCGTGCTGCGTAACACTTATGCTTTGCTCGGCTTGAGCATGGTGCCAACCGTGATTGGTGCTTATGTCGGCATGCAAATGAATTTTGGCTTTATGGCCGCGCATCCGTTTATCTTTGCCATTGGTTTTATGGCCGTGATGTTCGGTATGTTTAAACTGATTGCCGTGAACCAGAACAGCGGTGTAGGCGTGTGGTTGCTGTTGGCCATGACCTTTGTGTTTGGCGTGATGCTGGGTCCTATCCTGCAATTTGCACTGCATTTGCGTAACGGTGCCGAGATTGTGGGCCTGGCTGCTGCTGGCACGGGTATTACTTTCCTGAGCCTGGCTGCAATTGGTTCTTCCCCTGCACGTGATTTAAGCGGCATGGGCAAGTTCCTCATGATCGGCCTGATCTTGGCGATTGTGGCTGGTTTGGCCAATATGTTCTTCCAGATTCCAGCGTTGTCACTGGCGATTTCCGGTGTGTCCGTGCTGATTTTCTCCGGTTATATTCTGTATGACGTGAATCAGATCGTACGTGGCGGTCAGACTAACTATGTGATGGCCACCCTGAACTTGTACCTGGATATCTACAACCTGTTTGTAAACCTGTTGAATATCCTGCTGGCTTTGCTGGGCAACCGCGACTAAGCATTGGTTAAGATTCAAGTAAAAGAACCCGCCAATCGGCGGGTTTTTTA
>CAYPZE010000062.1:0-10481 GCA_964415305.1 uncultured Methylotenera sp. | reverse complement strand
GAACACCGTGGCGTAATCAACGCTGCCAAAGTAATACAGCACCATGCCGATGCCGAGTAAAAAGCCAAAGTCGCCTACGCGGTTGACCAAAAAGGCTTTCAAGTTGGCATAAATGGCTGTCGGGCGCGTAAACCAGAAACCAATCAACAGGTAAGACACCAGGCCCACCGCCTCCCAGCCAAAGAACAACTGCATAAAGTTGTTGCTCATGACCAGCATCAGCATGGAGAAAGTAAACAATGAAATATAACTAAAGAAGCGGCTATAGCCCGGGTCTTCTGCCATATAACCGATGGTGTAGATATGCACCATGAGTGAAACAAACGTGACCACAACCATCATCATCGCGCTCAGATTGTCGATTAAAAAACCGACTTCAAAATGCACGTCACCAGATTCCAGCCAGGTGTATACCGCTTCATTTAACGTGAACCCGTTTAAGGTCTGGTTAAAAATACAGGCAGACAACACAAACGCCGCCCCCACGCCAGCAATCGTGATGACATGGCCAGCCCAACGTGGCAGATAATTACGGAAAACACCGACGATAGCGGCTGCGATGAGTGGCAGCAACGGAATCAATATCAGGATTTGTTTTATTGTCATCACACTTAACCTTTTAACTGATCCAGATCATCGACATTGATGGTGCGCAGATTACGGAACAGCACAACCAGAATCGCCAGACCAATCGCGGATTCGGCGGCAGCCACCGTCAGGATAAAAAATACGAACACCTGCCCAGCGATGTCGTTCAGGTAATGCGAAAAAGCGATGAAGTTGAGGTTCACTGCCAGCAACATTAACTCAATCGCCATCAGCAAAATAATCACGTTTTTGCGGTTGAGAAAAATACCAATCACGCTAATGGCAAACATCAGCGCCCCCAGAATCAGGTAATGCGACAAACCGACCATGATTATTTTTTCTCCTCTGCCGCCGCTGCCGGGGCTTCTTCTACTTCGGCAGGCATGGACACGATACGCAAACGGTCACCGCGCTTCACTTTGACCTGCTCGGCCGGGTTCATGGATTTATTGTCTTTGCGTTCGCGCAGCGTGAGCACAATGGCGGCAATCATCGCCACCAGCAACACCACAGCCGCCAATTCAAATGGTAGCAAATAGTCGGTATACAACACTTTACCCAAAGCGGCGGTATTGCTGTAATTGGCGGGCAGTTCTACCGCCTCACTTGGATGCAGGTTTTTCTCGGCCAGCACCATGGTCATTTCGACCACCATCAAGACGCCGATCAGGCCAGCCATCGGTAGGTATTCCCAGAAGCCCTCGCGCAATTTATCGAGGTTAATATCCAGCATCATCACCACAAACAGGAACAACACCATCACCGCACCAACATAGACCAGAATCAGGGCAATGGCTAAAAACTCGGCCTCTAGCAACAGCCAGATACCGGCCGCCGTAAAAAACGCTAACACCAGAAACAGCGCGGCATGCACCGGGTTGCGTGTGGTGATCACACGGATGCCCGAGAACAGTAAAATGGCTGACAGTACGTAAAAAACAATATCGGTAAATAACATGATTATTCCTGTGTGCCCTTATCGATAGACCTTGTCTTGGGCGCGGTCTTCTGCAATCTGCGCCTCGTACTTGTCACCTACTTCCAGCAGCATTTTCTTGGTATAAAGCAAGTCACCTCGCTGCTCGCCGTGGTAGTCAAAAATGCGGGTTTCGACAATGCTGTCCACCGGGCAAGATTCTTCACAAAAGCCGCAAAAAATACACTTGGTCAGGTCAATGTCGTAACGTGTGGTACGTCGGGTGCCATCTTCACGCTGGTCAGACTCAATGGTAATCGCCATCGCCGGGCAAACCGCTTCGCACAACTTACAAGCAATGCAACGCTCTTCGCCATTCGGGTAGCGACGCAAGGCGTGCAAGCCACGAAAACGATTCGATTGCGGTGTCCGCTCTTCGGGATACTGAATCGTAATCTTTTTGGCAAAGAAATAGCGTCCGGTCAGGGCCATGCCTTTGAGCATTTCCACTAACATCAAACTGCCTAATGTATTTTTAATCGAATTCAACATGGTAAGGTTTCCAAAATCCCTGTTTGTGCAGCGCCCGGTTTAGTGGAACAAATAAGCCCATTGCGTTTGCATCATCGCCCCCACCACCACGATCCAGACCAGCGTGATGGGAATAAATACTTTCCAGCCCAGACGCATAATCTGGTCATAGCGGTAGCGCGGAAAGGTCGCGCGGAACCACAGAAACAGGAACAATAAGAAAGCCACTTTTGCCAGCAACCACAAAATGCTGTCTGGCAAGAAAGGCACTGGGGACAACCAGCCACCGAGGAACATCAACGCCGCCAGCATGGAAACCAGCATCATGTTGGCGTATTCCGCCAGGAAGAATACGGCGAACGCCATGCCGGAATATTCAACGTGAAAACCGGCTACAATCTCCGATTCACCTTCGGCGACGTCAAATGGCGCACGGTTGGTTTCGGCCACGGCACTGATGAAATACACCACAAACAAGGGGAACAACGGCAGGAAATACCAGTGCCAGAAACCGCCCTCTTGCCCCATGACTATCGTGCCCAGATTAAGCGAGTTGGCACACATCAGCACGCCCACCAGCGTGAAACCCATGGCGATTTCGTAAGAAACGATTTGCGCCGCTGAACGCAACGCGCCTAAAAAGGCATACTTGGAGTTAGACGCCCAACCCGCAATTATTACGCCATACACAGCGACTGAGGTCATCGCCAAAATATACAACAAGCCTGCATCCACATTGGCTAATACCAAGGTAGCATCAAATGGAATCACCGCCCATGCCGCAAACGCAGGTGCAATTGCCAGCACCGGTCCAATAAAAAAGAGGGCTTTGTTCGAAGCGGTTGGCAGGATAATTTCTTTAAACAGCAGTTTTAAACCATCCGCCAAGGGTTGCAACAGGCCAAAATAACCCACCCGGTTTGGGCCGATACGCACCTGCATAAACCCAATCACTTTACGCTCAGCCAGGGTCAGGTAAGCCACGCCGATCATCAGCGGCAACACAATGGCCACGATCTTGATCAGCGTCCACACTACCAGTTGCACATCTGCCCAGTAGGACCCAAATAATTCAGCAAAGAATTGCATGTTATGCCATCTCGGTCAGTTGTTTTTCGTAAATCGCCACTTGCTCGGCCGAGGCCTTTTCAAGAGTGATATCCCCCATGAGGTCGCCCAAGCCTGCCGTTAACGGATGCGCCGCAGCGACACGGACGCAGCCTTTGGCCACATGGTTATCCGCGCGCACCTTGAGTACCGCACTGCCTTTGTCCTGATACGCAACGACGATATCACCATCTTGCAAGCCCAGCTCAGCCAATTGCTCAGCACGCATGCGCGCCATTGGGCGGACGTTGTATTTGGTTTTCTGCAACGGGGCAGAACGACGCACGATAGGGTCAGACTCGTATTGCGGCACTTCACCAATCCGTTGCAAGCCCTCTTTTTTGATATTGACCTGAATCTCAACCAACTCTTTCAGGTTGTTATTCAGGCTACGCCACACCACAGCAGAAGGTTTTTCACCATTAAAGATGGCGTTTTTCACTTCTTCTGAGCTGTTGTAATCAAAGCCAGTCAAGCCCAGAGTATTGGCTAACACACGCAGCACTTTCCAGCCCGGACGGCATTCGCCCAGCGGACGCGTCACCGCCTGGAAGCTCTGTACACGACCTTCCATGCTCATAAATGTGCCAGAGGTTTCAGTGAACGGTGCAATCGGTAACAAAATGTCTGCGTTTTCAAGCGCAGCAGATTTATAAGCCGTGAGGGCAATCACGCATTCAGCTTTCGCCATCGCTTCACTCGCCAGGGCCGCATGCTGACAATCCAACTCAGGCTCAATATTCAGCAGCAAATAGGCTTTGCGAGGCACCTCAAGCATAGCGCGCGCATGCATGCCAGTGGCTGAAGGCATCACGCCCATCAGGTGCATGCCGGTACTGTTAGCCGCAGGCGGCAAAATACCGCCCTTAGCTCCAGTAATGCCGCCGATGGCTTCGGCCATGCTGTACATCTCGGTAAAACGGGGGTCGCTCAAGGCCATATTGCCTAAGAAAATACCCACCTTAGGCGCAATCAGAATCACTTCATCACTGATACCGGCCAAGCATTCGGCAATTTTCTGTGTGTTTGGACGAACCTGGATTTCTTCCAACAACTTGTTCAGCGTTGGCGGTAAGCACAGCGATAGTTTTTGCAAGCCAGACATGGCTTTTAACACCTGCCCCAGCACGTTGACCATATCGTTAGGACGCACAATCACCTTGTGCGCGATATCCATCAAGGGGTCGTTATCCAGCGGGCTGACGATACATAACTCCGCGCCATTCGCGACTGCCTTGCGGATACGCTGCGCCAGCAATGGATGTTCATTGCGCAGGTTGGAACCGATCAACAGGATGCGATCCAGTTCTTCGATTTCCTGAATATTGCAACCCATCCACGGTGTGCCGGTACGTTTACCATCCAGGCGGAAGTCGGTCTGGCGCAAGCGGTAATCCAGATTGCCGCTACCCAAGCCTTCAGCCAACTGCTTGACCAGATACCCTTCTTCCATGGTGCTGTTTGGGGAAACCAGCACGCCCAAGGCTTCGCCACCGTGCTCTTTGGTAATATCTTTTAATTGCCCGGCGGCAAACTCTAGCGCCGTTTTCCAGTCGGTTTCCTGCCATTGGCCGTTGTGCTTGATCATCGGCACTTTCAAACGGTCAGGGCTATTGAGGCCTTCGTAGGAGAAACGGTCGCGGTCGGACAACCAGCACTCGTTAATTGATTCTTTTTCGCGTGGCAGTACGCGCATGACCTTATTGTCTTTGACGTGTACTTCAATATGGGAACCGAGGCCATCATGCGGTGCAATAGACGGTCTACGCACCAGCTCCCAGCTACGGGCAGAATAACGGAACGGCTTGCTGGTCAATGCACCCACCGGGCACAAATCAATAATGTTGCCGCTCAGCTCGGAGTTCACAGATTGGTCAACATAGGCGGTAATTTCAGCGTGCTCGCCACGGTTTACCAGGCCCAGCTCCTGCATGCCGCCGACCTCTTTGAGGAAGCGTACGCAGCGTGTACATTGAATACAACGTGTCATATCGGTGCTCACCAATGGGCCGATATTTTTATTAAACACCACACGTTTTTCTTCGGTATAACGCGAGCCGGAGGCACCGTAAGCCACGGCAATATCCTGCAAATCGCACTCACCACCCTGATCGCAAATCGGGCAATCCAACGGGTGGTTAATCAGCAAAAATTCCATCACGCTTTGCTGTGCTTCAACGGCAGACTTACTACGGGTATAAATCTTCATGCCATCGGCCACCGGTGTCGCACAGGCGGGCAATGGTTTGTTGAATTTTTCTACCTGCACCAGACACATACGACAGTTGGCAGCCACTGACAGTTTTTTGTGATAACAAAAACGTGGGATGGCAATGCCTGCCGCGTCCGCAGCATCAATGATGGTGCTGCCGTGTTCGACTTCTAGGGGTTTGCCGTCAATTTCGATGTTTAGCATGTGATTACCGTTAAGCTTGATAGCGTTTATTTACCATCGACCATGGACTTGCCATGCTGGATATAGTATTCAAATTCTGGGCGGAAATGCTTGATAAAACTAAGCACCGGCGTCGCTGCTGCATCGCCCAGTGCACAAATGGTGCGCCCAGAAATGTTGTTGCTTAAATCTGTCAACAGGTCCAGGTCTTCCATTTTGCCTTTGCCGTCTACGATGCGCTCAATAATGCGGTAGACCCAACCCGTGCCTTCACGGCATGGCGTACATTGGCCACAGCTTTCTTCATAAAAGAAGTAACTCAAGCGTTTAAGGGTTTTCACCATGCAGGTGGTTTCGTCCATGACAATCATGGAACCCGCGCCCAAACTGGAGCCTGCTTTACTCAGGCCATCATAATCCATGGTGGCATTTTCAATGGCGCTGGCTGGCATCACGGCAGTGGACGGGCCACCAGGAATCACGGCCTTCAGTTGGCGGCCTTTCCAGATACCGCCTGCCATTTCCAGCAAGTCTTTAAAAGGCGTGCCCATTTTGATTTCATAGTTGCCCGGCTTTTCAACGTGGCCAGACACTGAGAACAATTTACTACCGCCAGAGTTAGGCACACCGAGGTCAGCAAACGCTTGGCCGCCATGCTGCATAATCCACGGGATAGACGCATAGCTTTCAGTGTTATTGACGTTGGTTGGCTTGCCAAACACACCATAACTGGCCGGGAAAGGCGGCTTGAAGCGTGGCTGGCCTTTTTTGCCTTCAATTGACTCAATCAGCGCCGTTTCTTCACCACAAATATAAGCGCCATAACCATGCACGGCATATAAATCAAAACTAAACTCTGACCCAAACAGGTTTTCACCCAGGTAGCCCGCCTCGCGTGCTTCAGCCAGCGCGGCTTCAAAAATCTCGTAATCCTGCCAGATTTCACCGTGAATGTAGTTGTAGCCGACGCGTGCACCTAAGGTGTAAGCCGCAATCGCCATGCCTTCAATCAGCTGGTGCGGGTTATAGCGGATGATGTCACGGTCTTTAAAGGTGCCTGGTTCGCCTTCATCGGTATTACACACCAGATATTTCGTGCCATCGTAATAACGTGGCATAAAGCTCCATTTAAGGCCTGTGGGGAAACCCGCACCGCCGCGACCACGTAAATTAGAGACTTTGACCTGGCTGATAATCTCAGGCGCTTTGACTTTCTCAGCCACCAGGCGCTTGAGTTGCACATAGCCGCCCAGTTTTTCATAGGTGGCCAGTGAGGCTGGATTGTCTTCTGCCAGCGTACGCAAGGTCACCAAGGTTTGACCAGCCAACTCGGTTTTGACCACAGGTTTACTGTTCACTGTCGCGTTTGAAGTCTTTGCCATGTCAGTTTCCTAGCCCTTGTTCAACTCGTTAATGAGGGCATCCACTTTTTCAGTGGTCAAAAATTCGTGCATTTCACTGTTATTCACATGCAATAACGGTGCACCGCCACAACAGCCCATACACTCACCTTCTTTGAGGCAGAATTTACCGTCTGGTGTCACTTCGTTAAAACCGACGCCCAGCTTATGCTGCAAGTGTTCCACGATCTCGTCCGAGCCGCGCAGCATGCAGGAAATATTGGTGCAAATCGTGATCTTGTGTTGGCCGACTGGCTCCAGGTCGTACATATTGTAGAAAGTCGCCACTTCCAGCGCCGCGATTTCCGGAATACGCAAATACTTGGCGACTTCAGAAATACTTTCCTTAGACAACCAGCCGCGTTCCAATTGTACAATCCGCAAGGCCGACATCACGGCCGCCTGTCGTCTGTCTTTTGGATATTTCGACAGTTCGTATTCAATCTTTTCAATGGATTCTGCACTGAGCATGCTTGTACCTTGTCTTTTCGATCCGTGCTATCTCTTCGTTCCGTTGATGCGTTCGGCTTATCTGTCGATCTCGCCGAACACAATATCCTGTGTCCCAATAATCGCCACCAGGTCAGCAATCATGTGACCGCGTGTCATTTCATCCAATGCAGCCAAATGCGGGAAACCCGGCGCACGGATTTTCAAACGATATGGCTTATTGGCGCCATCAGACACAATGTAAATGCCGAACTCGCCTTTGGGATGTTCTACCGCCGCATAAGCCTCGCCTGCAGGCACATGAAAGCCTTCGGTAAACAACTTGAAGTGGTGAATCAAGTCTTCCATATTGGTTTTCATGCCTTCGCGGTTAGGCGGCGCAATCTTGTTATCATCAGTGATGACTGCGCCTGGATTCTTGCGCAGCCAGTCTATACATTGTTTGATGATACGGTTGGACTGACGCATTTCTTCTACGCGCACCAGGTAACGGTCATAACAGTCACCGTTCACACCAATCGGGATATCAAAGTCCATTTTGTCATAGACTTCATACGGCTGTTTCTTGCGCAAATCCCAGGCGATACCAGAGCCGCGCAACATGGCACCCGTCAAGCCCAGTGCTAACGCACGCTCAGGCGTCACTACGCCAATGCCTACCGTACGCTGCTTCCAGATACGGTTATCGGTTAACAGGGTTTCGTATTCATCAACATAAGTTGGGAAACGCTTGGTAAAGTCTTCAATGAAGTCCAGCATGGAACCCTGGCGGTTTTCATTGAGTTTTTTGATTTCGTCTGCGCTGCGGAATTTGGTGGTTTCGTGCTGCGGCATTTTTTCCGGCAGATCACGATAGACACCACCTGGACGGTAATACGCCGCATGCATACGCGCGCCAGACACCGCTTCATACACATCAAACAAGTCTTCACGCTCGCGGAATGCGTACAGAAATACCGTCATGGCGCCAACGTCCAGCGCATGTGCGCCCAGCCATAGCAAGTGGTTGAGGATACGGGTAATTTCGTCAAACATGACGCGGATATACTGCGCACGTACAGGCACGTCTATGCCCAGCATCTTTTCAATCGCCATCACATACGCGTGCTCGTTGGCCATCATGGACACATAGTCCAGGCGGTCCATATAGGGCACACTTTGCAAATAGGTACGGTTTTCAGCCAGCTTTTCTGTGCCGCGGTGCAGCAAGCCAATATGCGGGTCGGCACGTTGAATCACTTCACCATCCAGCTCCAGCACCAGACGCAATACACCGTGCGCCGCAGGATGCTGCGGGCCGAAGTTCATGGTGTAGTTTTTAATTTCAGCCATGGTGAGCACCCTCGTCACGAATCACGCGCGGCACATTGTTCCGTTGATCAATAGACACTGGCTGATAAATCACGCGCTGCTGCACCGGGTCATAACGCATTTCTACATTACCAATCATGGGGAAATCTTTACGGAAAGGATGACCAACAAAACCATAGTCAGTCAGCAGGCGGCGTAAATCGGGGTGGTTTTCAAACATGATGCCATACAGGTCAAACGCTTCACGCTCAAACCAGTTCGCTACTGGCCAGATATCGACCAGAGTCGGGAATACTGGGAAGTCATCATCTGCGGCAAACGCGCGGATACGTACACGCTGGTTCAGACTGACGGAAAGTAAATGTAACACCACCGCATAGCGTTGACCTTCCCAGCGACCATCGCTGTAATCGGAATAATCGACGCCACACAAGTCAATCAACTGTTCAAACTTAAGCTCGGCATGTGTTTTGAGTTTTTCTGCGACAGCCAGCAGGTGTTTCACATGCACTTCTACTGTGATCTCACCCAGCTTCTGCTCTAGCCTGACCACACCATCACCCAAGGCCAACTTGAGCTGTGCAGACAAATGTTCGAGTTTTGCGGACATAGTTTAATTTCTTGGACTTAATGTTTTTTGATCTGGATGGCTTAAGAATCAGGTTCTGGCGATGGTATTGGTGCGTTTGATTTTCTTTTGCAACTGAATAATACCGTACAGCAAGGCTTCGGCCGTTGGCGGGCAACCAGGCACATATACATCCACCGGCACAATGCGATCACAACCACGCACCACGGCATAAGAGTAATGATAATAACCGCCGCCGTTGGCACAGCTACCCATAGAAATCACCCAGCGCGGCTCAGCCATCTGGTCATACACTTTACGCAAAGCGGGCGCCATTTTGTTCACCAGCGTACCAGCCACAATCATCACATCGGACTGTCGCGGACTCGGGCGAAATACAATCCCAAAGCGGTCCAGATCGTAACGAGAAGCACCAGCGTGCATCATTTCCACCGCACAACAGGCCAGACCGAATGTCATCGGCCATAAAGAGCCGGTCCTCGTGTAGTTAATCACCGTGTCTAGCGTGGTCGTGACAAACCCTTTTTCCAATACGCCTTCAATGCTCATTTTGCATTAATCCCATTCAAGGGCGCCCTTCATCCATTCAAAGATGAAGCCGACCACCAATACAAACAAAAAGACCATCATTGCCCAGAAGCCAGCGGATCCAATTTCCTGAATCACCACCGCCCACGGGAAAAGAAATGCAATTTCGAGATCAAACAGAATAAATAGAATGGCGACCAGATAGTAGCGCACATCGAATTTCATGCGAGCATCTTCAAACGCCTCAAAGCCGCACTCATAAGGAGAGTTTTTTTCCGCATCAGGTTTGTGCGGAGAGAGAATTTTACCTGCCAGCAACGGCCCCAAGCCTACGCCCAGGCCGACCAGGATAAACATCAGAATTGGGAAATAGTTTTCTAACACTGATTTGCCTTAATCGATCATGTTAACAAGTGACTTCAATGCAACATGCCCAACAGCACATTGAAATACTCCCAAACAACCAATTCCCATCCAGCCACGTCGCCAACACAACGTGGGACTGGTGCCGTCGGCGAGACTCGAACTCGCACAACTTTCGTCACTACCCCCTCAAGATAGCGTGTCTACCAATTCCACCACGACGGCTAAGTATTAATTAGGAATATCTTTGGGTGTATTTTCAACTGGCTTGGCAGCTTCAGCTGCTTCACCTTTGGCCGGAGC